>NZ_JBSFEO010000001.1:0-413739 GCF_053594475.1 Embleya sp. NPDC001921 | reverse complement strand
GGCGCTGACGCGCCTGTACCCGGGGGTCGGGGGCGCTGACGCGCCTGTACCCGGGGGTCGGGGGCGCTGACGCGCCTGTACCCGGGGGTCGGGGGTGCTGACGCGCCTGTACCGGGGGGTGGGGGTGCGGGCTGACGTGCGTGGGGGTGGGTGGTCGGTGTGGCGCTTTTTGCTTTGGTGTCCGAACACGTGTCAGATCACACCGGCGATCACTTGAATGACTCGATCAAGGAGTTCTAGGGTCCGGCCCATGGCCACCATCAGTTCCGCCGTGCCCGATGACGCTCTTGCCGCCATGACCGCCCCGGGCGGTCCGTTCGCCCTGGTCGAGGAGGACGTCCTGGGCGTTCCGATGCGTGTGTTGGCCGATCGGCCCCGGTCGCTCACCGCGTTCGTCGAGCGGGCCGCTCGGTTCGGCGATCGCGAGTTCCTCGTGTACGAGGACCGGCGGATCGGCTTCGCCGAACACGTGCGCGACATCGCCTCCACCGCGCTCGCGCTGCGCGAGCGGTACGGGATCGGCCCGGGGGACCGGGTCGCGATCCTGGCGGCCAACCGCCCGGAATGGCTGACGGTGTTTCAGGCCACCGCGGCGCTGGGCGCGATCACCGTCGGGATGAACGGATGGTGGGCCGCCGACGAGATCCGCTATGGCGTCCGGGACTGCGCGCCCAAGCTGCTGGTGGCCGACCGCCGCCGCCTGGAGCGGCTGGGCGGCGCGTCGGAGGCCGCGCGGAGCCTGGGTGTACCCGTGCTGGAGATCGAGGCCGACTGCGCCGCCCTGGCGGCGTACGCGCCCGCAGCCGCACTGCCGCCGGGCGCGGCCGACGAGGACGACCCGGCGCTGATCCTGTACACCTCCGGCACCACCGGGCGGCCCAAGGGCGCCGTGCTGACCCACCGCAACGTGGTCGCGATGCAGAACCTCCAGGCGCTGCTGGCCGCCCGGGCGACCGCACACGTGCCCGCCGAGGTGCTCGCCCAGGCGCCGCCCGGGCGGTGGCTGGTGAACAGCCCGTTCTTCCACGTCTCGGGCCTGCTCGCGGGCGCGGTGGCGGCGCTGGCCGGCGGGCAGACCATGGTGCTCTACAGCGGCCGGTTCGAGGTGCCGGCCCTGCTCGAACTGATCGAACGCGAGCGCTGCACCACATGGTCGCTGGTGCCCACGCTGGGCTGGCGGGTCGCCAACCATCCGGACACGCCGAAGTACGACCTGTCCTCGATCACCCGGCTGGGCGGCGGCAGCGCGGCCTTCTCGCCCGAACTGGTGCGCCGGCTCCAGGAGGTGTTCCCCAACGCGAAGGGCGCGTTCGGCGTCGGGTACGGGCTGACCGAGTCCGGCGGCGTGGCCACCACCGCGGGTGCCCTGCAACTGGAGGGCGAGCCGGGCGCCATCGGGGTGCCGGTGCCGACCGTGGAGGTGACGGTGCACGATCGGGACGGCACCCGGCAACCGGACGGTGTCGAGGGCGAGTTGTGGATCCGCAGCCCGTTGGTGATGCGCGGCTACTGGCGCAACGACGAGGCCACCGCGAAGGCGCTCACGCCGGATCGCCGGCTGCGCACCGGCGACCTCGGCTACACCCGGGAGGGCCGGTTCCACCTGGCCACCCGACGCAGCGACCTGATCCTGCGCGGCGGGGAGAACGTCTACCCGGCCGAGATCGAACACTGTCTGGACGCGCACCCCGAGGTGGCCGAGTCGGTGGTGGTCGGCGTACCGCACCCGGAGTGGGGCGAGGAGGTCAAGGCGATCGTGGTGCCGGCCCGGGGCGCGACGCTCACCGCCGAACGACTCGGTGCCTATGTCGCGGAGCGCCTGGCGCACTTCAAGGTGCCCGCGCACTGGGAACTGCGCGAGGAACCGCTGCCCCGGACGCCGACCGGCAAGGTGATCCGCGCGGTGGCCACCGGGGCCAAGCCGGCCGACCTGGTCGAGGAGTGAGCACCCGCGAGCGGGCCGGCGGTGATCCGCCGGCCCGCTCGCGTGCCGTGTGGGCCGTGCCGGGGCAGTCGTGCCCGGGCAGTCGTGCCGGGTTGTGCCCGGTCAGTCGTTCTTGTGCAGTTCCTCGTTCAGCGCGCCCCACGACTTGGTCCGGGCGATCGCCTCGATCGTGCCGGTGACCGAGTTGCGGCGGAACAGCAGGCCGTCCCGGCCGGAGAGCTCGGCGGCCTTGACCACCTTGCCGTCCGGCGTGGTGACCCGGGTGCCGGCGGTGATGTAGCAGCCCGCCTCGACCACGCAGTCGTCGCCGAGCGAGATGCCGATGCCCGCGTTGGCGCCGAGCAGGCAGCGCTCGCCGACCGAGATGGTCTCCTTGCCGCCGCCGGACAGCGTGCCCATGATCGAGGAGCCGCCGCCGATGTCGCTGTGGTCGCCCACCACGACACCCGCGCTGATCCGGCCCTCGACCATCGAGGCGCCCAGCGTGCCGGCGTTGAAGTTGCAGAAGCCCTCGTGCATCACGGTCGTGCCGGGCGCCAGGTGCGCGCCCAGGCGGACCCGGGTGGTGTCGGCGATCCGCACGCCGCCGGGCACCACGAACTCGGTCATCCGGGGGAACTTGTCCACGCCGGCCACCTCGAACGGGACCCGCGCGGCCCGGGCACGCAGCCGGGCGGCATCCACGCCGTCGACCGGGACCGCGCCCAGGTTGGTCCACGCGAGGTTCGGCAGCAGGCCGAACAGGCCCTCCAGGCTCTGCCCGTGCGGGCGGACCAGGCGGTGGCTGAGCAGGTGCAGGCGCAGGTACGCGTCGTGGGTGTCCACCGGCGCGGCGGCCAGCGACGCGATCACCGTGCGCACGGCGACGACCTCGACCCCGCGCACCGCGTCGGCGCCCAGGCCGGCGGCGGCGTCGGCGCCGAGCGCCTCGATCGCCTCGTCGGCGGACAGGCGTACGGTCTCGGCCTTGCCGTCGGCGTCGCCCGAGGTCAGCTCGGGTGCGGGGTACCAGGTGTCCAGGACGGTGCCGTCGGCGGCGATCGTCGCGAGACCTGCGGCGACGGCACCAACGGTGGAGGAATCAGCAGTGTCGATCACCCCGCTACCGTACCGGGGGCCGGGGCCGACGCCCATCGCCGGTCGGCCGCGTCCCGATCCGCTTTTCTTGTTCTCCGGCGCCCCCGCGCGGCTACTCCGGCTCGGGCCGTCGGGTCGGCCCCTCGCGGAACGGCCAGGTTTCGGAACGATCGCCCTCCGCGTCCGGTCGGGCATCGCCGCGATGCGGGATGCCGAACGGGCTGTAGCCGCCGGTGTACTCGTCGACCCATTCGTCCGCCTCGGCGCGCCCGTGGTCGACCGGCGGCAGCGCGGCGCCACCGACCAGCGCCTCGACCATCTCCGCCGCCCGGGTCTGCAACGGGATCGCGCCACAGGCCATCGCGGTGTCCCGGGCCCGCTCCAGCTCGCCGATCGCGTCCGGCTTGTGGCCGTCCTTGCGCAGCCGGTCGCCGTACGCGAGCAGCGCCTTGGCGTACTCGTAGTTGGCGCCGACGCCCTCCAGCGCGACCGCCGCGTCCCACAGCGCCTGTTGCGCGTTGACGTTGTCCTCGATGATCCCGGCCACCCGCTTGGCCTGGCCCGCGGCCACCGGCGCGTAGAAGGTGTCGGCACGGGCGACGGCCTGCCTGGCCACCTCCTGGGCCAGCTTCTTGTTCTGCAGCGGCCCCTCGGCGTTCAACGCCTCGGCGAGCAGCAGGCCCCACGGGCACCACGCGGGGTTGTCCATGCCGCGGGCGCGCAGCCGTTCGCCGAGCTCGGTCAACGGCTGGATCACCTCCTCGGGCCTGCCCTGGGCGAGCCGCAACTCGGCGAGCACGATGGTGGGGACCGGCAACACGCGGGCGGCCTGATTGACGCGCGCGGGGTCGTCGAAGCCGATCTTGTGCGCCTGCCGCTCGGCCTCGTCGAGGTCGCCCAGCGCGATCAGGGTCTGGATCAGCACCCCCGCCGCGTACCACTTCGAGGGCGTCTCCTCGCCGAGTTTGAGGGCCATGTCCAGGCCGGTCTCGGCCTGCTCACGAGCCTCCTTGAGCCTGCCCATCCGGTAGTACAACATCGCCCGGAAGGCGTGGCCGTAGGACAGGTGCGCGCGTTGGCGTCCGTTGTCGCGCAGCTCGGCCATGCCGCTCTCGAGGAGTTCGTGGGCCTCCTTGAACAGGTCGCAGTAGATGAAGGTCAGGGTGAGCACCATCGGGATCTCGAAACCCCAACCGTCCTCGACCCAACTGAAGCCGGGGCGCTCCTTGTTCGGATCCTCCGGTCCCAGTGCCGCGCGGGCGAACTTGGTGGTGGTCTGGAGCCGTCGTCCGGTGAGCACGCCGTACCACGCGACCAGGGCGAACAGCGAGTAGTTCGTCCGGGTCGTGGCGCCCTCGGTGTTCAGTCGCACGGTCAGCCGCTGCAGGTTGTGGGCACGCGAGGCGAAGCCGGTGTCGTCCTCCCAGAAGGCGGCCCACATGAACAGGTCGGCGTACAGCCTGGGTCGTTTGCCGATCGGGGTGATCTCGATCTCCCGCTCCAGGAGCTTGATGCTCTTGGGCAGGTGACCACTGAACGCGAGCGAGCGGCCGAGTTCGACGACGATGTTGGTGTGCAGTTCCGTGCCCGGTTCGCCGGACTCCGCGAGTGCCTTGTTCAGCGGTCCGAGGCTGGCCGGGGGATCGTTGACGAACAGGGCTCGGCCGATGTTGTAGTACAGCCTGGCGTGCATGTGCCGGGGCGCGAGCTCGGCCAGCGCGTGTTCGAGGTAGGTCACGCCCGCCTCCGGGACGCCGGAGGCCAGGCACTCGCGGGCCGCCTCCACCATGATGTTCGCGGCCCACTCGTCCTCGACGCCGACCATCTTCAGCGCGTGCGTCGCCGCGGTCTGCGCGGAGAAGCGGTCCGCGCGCAACATCCTGGCCGCCGCCGCGTGCATCGCGCAGCGCTCGTTCGGTTCGAAGCAGAAGCGGTAGACCGCGAGTCGAACCAGCGGGTGGGTGAAACCCAGGTTCGAGGGAGTGTCGGGGACCCAGGTGAGAATCTCCTGCTTGTACAGCTCGTCCGCGGCGGTGACGATGGCCGACTCGCTCAACCCGGTGAGCTTCGCCGCGCGTTTCACCGTCACGTGCGGGGTCAGGATCGCGGCGGCCAGTGCCAGCCGTCGGGAAGCCGGATCGAGCCTGGAGAATCGGTCCTTGAAGTGGTGCTCGGCGTAGGCCTGGGCGGCGTGCTGTTCCATGGCCGCGCCGTGCCGGGGCAGCGCGGCCTCGAGCGGTTCGATCCGGGACGACTCGACGAACCGCAACAGTTCCCGCAGGATCTGCGGTTCGCCGCCGCAGTAGCGGTGGCAGTGCTCGGCGAACGCGTCGTCGACCCGCTTGTCGGGGAAGCGGTGTCGGATCACGGCCGCGGTGCCCGTCACGTTCAGCGCGCTCAGCTTGGTGGCGGTGCGGCCGGCGACGGCGTCGAGCGCGCGCAGCGATCCCTCCAGCGCCGGGTCGTACTCGTCCGGGCGGTAGGAGACCACGATCAGGATCGGGAAGTCGCGCACCTTCATCGCGAATTGCGCGAGCCACGACATCGACGACGGGTCGGCCCAGTGCACGTCGTCGATGACCATGATCAGCGGCCCGGCCCTGTGCACGTAGCCTTGCACCACGGCGTCGAGGGCGGACAGCACGTTCTCCGGGTCCGGCGACTCCCCGGGCTGACGCGGGCCCAAGCCGAAGATCGGCCCGAGGATTCCGTACCACTCGCCGAGTCGTTCCTTTTGGCCCGCCTCGTCGAGATTGCGCAGATCCCGGAACAGCCGCTTCACCAGGCCGTAGACCCGGACCTTCTCCAGGTCGTACCCGACCACGTGCAGCGTGCTGAAGCCCTCGGCCTCGGCGGTGTGCCTGGCCCACGCGAGCATGGCCGACTTGCCCATGCCGGCCAGGCCGGTGACCACCGTGATCCGGCCCTCGCCGGTTTCGCGTACCGCCGCCAACTGGTCGCGGAGTTCGCGCTGCAGGAAGTCGCGCTCGACGAGGGGCATGGGCTCCGTCCCGGACACGATGTCGGGTGTGTTCTCGCGGCCCAGGTCACCCGGGTTCGGTGCCGTGCGTGGTGCCGTCATCGCGCAACCTTTCTGCCGTGCGTCCCCACCCCGAGCCCGCGCGGAACGATTACGCGCCGTGGCGGATCACTTGCGCTACCCATCCTGCGCCAATCACGCAAGCCCTGTCCCCGACTTGGCCGAGAAGTCCTTTCGACGTCCTCTCCCCACCTGGCGTGTTTCCACCCGCGAACGCGTGTGCGACCGATTCGGCAACCGCGTGCTCGGTGCGCGAGCATGCAGCCAACGCTCGTCCTCGAACGCCGACGGGCTCGACGAAGTACGTTCGGAACGGAAAGGCCGTGACACCCGTGTTGGGACCGCAGATCGGTGTACCCGTGACTCCTGCCGCGTCGATGCGAATGCCCCCGGAACCGGGGGAGTTGCGCTACCAGCGCTGTGGCGCGTGCGAGGCGGCGAACTTCACCCCCACCGAGATGTGCCGGGGCTGCTCGTCGCGCGCGCTGCACTGGGCCACCAGCGCCGGGCGCGGCAGCGTGTACAGCTGGACCGTGGTGAGCCGGCCCGCCGCGCGTGAACTCGGCGATCCCTACGCGGTGGCGATCGTGGACCTGGACGAGGGCTATCGCGTGCTCACCAACCTGGTCGAGGTGGAACCGGCCGAGATCCACTCGGGGATGCGGGTGCGGGTGGACCTGCGGACCACGGGGGAGGAGCGGGTGCTGCCGTTCTTCACCCCTGATCGGGGTCGAACGCCCGATCAGGGCTGACCCCCCGATCGGAGCCGAGTCCTCGGCCCGCGTCGAGCCATTGGCCGGAGCCGAGTCCTCGGCCCGAGCCGAGCCCTTGGTCGAAGCCGACCCCCCGATCGGAGCCGAGTCCCCCGGCCGGCCCGGCTCCTCGGCGGGAGTCGGCGGGCCGGCCGGGGGCGAACTCGCGTTCGGAGTCGGCGCGTCGACCCGAGCCGGACCCTCGGGCGAACACGCCGCCCGGGGCGGAGTCGTCCGCCGGATCGGGTGCGCGCGCCGCCGGCGGCCTGCGCGGTCCCGGTGACCGGGTGGGCGCGGCGAACCGGGCGGGGTGGAAGTCGGCGCCCGGGATGTCCGGCCGGCCGCTGGCCCCGTCGCACAGCAGGTCGGCCACCAGCGAGCCCACCGCCGGCACGATGCCCAGCCCGTGCTCGCCGCACCCGGCCGCGACGAACAGCCCGTCGGGGCCCACCGATCCGATCAGCGGCAGGTGATCGGGCCCGGCGTCGTGCCGGGTGCCGAACGCGGCCACCGGCGTGATCTCGCGAAAGCCGGGGAGGCGGGCGGCGAGATGCGCCGCGGCGCGCGCGGTGAGTTCGTCGTCGAACGCGTCCGCGGCCGGGTCGAGCGCGCCGAGCAGCAGTTGCCCCGGGCCGTCCGGCCGCAGGTAGCGCCGGTGCGGCAGATCGACCAAAACCGGCCGCTCGTCGAGGACCCGGCCCACCCCCACCCGCACCCGGACCGCGAACTCGCGGGCGGCGCGCACCGGCAGGGCCACCCCCAGCGGCTCGACGAACGCGGGCGAGTCGGCGCCCGCGGCCACCACGACCGTGCCGGTGGACACCTCGCGGCCGTCGCTCAGCCGAACCCCGGTGATCCGGTCCCGGGTCGCCGACACGCTCACCACCGGCGGGCACGACAAGATCGCGGCGCCGCCGTGGCGGGCCGCCCGGGCGAAGGCGCGCGCGGTGCGCCTGGTGTCGGCGTACCCGCCGCGCGGTTCGTGCGCGAAGGCGGCGAAGTCCCGGACGGCGAGCTCCGGCCACCGTGCCGCCACCGCGTCCGCGGCCACCCGCCCGACGTCGATCCCGAGCGCGCGGCGCATCGCGATGCCCGCCTCCAGGGCGCCGAGATCGGCGGCGGCCACGCCGACGAGCCGACCGCACCGGCGGTACCCGACGTCCTCGCCGAGCACGTCGATCGCGTGCTCGAACAGGTGGGTGCCCGCCCAGGCCATCGCCGCCAGCGCGGGCACGGTGGCGGAGCAGTGCACGGCGCCGCCGCCGGGTCCCGGGTCGCCGGTCGACCCGGGCGGCCCCGAACCGCCGGCACCCGCCGCGCACACGATCACGTCGCGCACTCCGCGCCGGGTGAACGCGTACGCGATCGCCATGCCCTCGGGACCGGCCCCGACGATCACCACATCGGCCACCGGCGTGCCCGGCCTCACCGGGTCACCCCCGCGGCTGCCGGTCGGCCGGTGCGCCGGAACGCGGTCGTACGGTCTCGTGTCGTCATCTCGCGCCGTCACCTGGGTCGATGGCCGCCGGTCCCGCTACCGGAACCGATGTCGCCCGGAGTGAACCGCGAGGCCGTTTCCGGCTTTCGACGCGTGCGTAACGGAGGTGTTACGCACGGTGGCGCGGGCAGGCGCGGCGGCAGCGCCGGGCGGTGATCGTCACTCGAACGGTCGCGGCGCCCACGAGTCGGATCAGTTCGACGCGCGCGGCGCCGCCGCACGAGGATGCGAGAAGTGTCATGCCGGGAACCCTATACCCCATGGGGGTAAGTGGTGGTTAGGATTCGATACCGGTGGGGTCGCGGCATCGACGCGATCACCTCGGGTAACCGTTGGGACAGGGCCCGTCGGGGTCGCAGGCAGCACGACGAGGAGGCGGGATGACCACCACCGCGATCGCCGCATTGGTCACGTTGTCCGTCGGCGCTCTCGGCTGCCTGTGGTTGCTCACCCGGGGGCGCCGCGCCGAGCGGATGACCGCGGCCGTGCTGATGTGCATGTTCGCGTCGCTCGCGCTGGTGTTCTACTCGATCGGCCAGGGCGGAATGGGCGCGTTGGACGCCGCGCTCCTGCTCGGCGTCGCGGCGCCCGCGGGCACGCTGATGGTCGCGGCACGCGGGCGCGGCTCGAATCGCGCGGCCGGCGGCCGCGACCACCGGGCACGCTGACCACCGACCGCGGCGACCGCGGCCCGCGTCGATCGGGGCGCGATCAGGTCCTGCCGCCGCCGCGGCGCAACAGGAAGGCCACGCACAACCACACCAGCGTGGTGGTGCAGCCCATGATGATCAGCGCGAACGCGATCACCACCAGGTAGACGCCGGACGTGGTGGCCAGCGCCGCGAACACCGCCGCGAACAGCACCACCAGCAGCAGCACGTGCCACGTGCCGGAGAGCGTCGGCCGGCGCAACCCGCGGCGGGCCCGCCGCGAGGCCGGCATCGAGCCCGCCCCCGGAACGACACGGCCGCGCGCGCCGGTCCGCCGGCGGTTGCGGGAGGGACGCATGGTACGAAGCGCCAGGTCCAGCTCCTGGTCCTTGCGCAGTTCGTACTCGATCTCCTCCAGCATCCGCCGCTCGCTCGGCGTGAGACGCACTTCCTCCATCATGTCGTTCGCCCCCTACTGCAGCCCCGGCCGCATCCCTCGCGCACCGCCGAACGGCCCGGGCGTCGCGGCAGGGACAGCCGACGGCGCGGACCGTACTCAGAGGGTCCCCCGCAGGTGGCGATGTGACACCTGGCAGAACGAGAGATGACAGGTGGTGATATTTCCTCTGATCGCTCGACGGGGCGGGGGCGAGGGGTGCGCGGCGGGTCGCGCCCGGGGCGCTCGAACGCCGTCCGTCCGCTCCTTTGGGGTCGCCGGGTAGGGTCACCCGTTATGGCCAACGGAACCACTGACGAAACGTCGGGCGCGGCGCCCGGCAAGCCCGCCGAGCTGCTCGACCTGCGGGACAGCATCGACAACATCGACGCGGCCCTGATCCACTTGCTCGCCGAGCGATTCAAGTGCACCAAGCGGGTGGGCGTGCTCAAGGCCGAGCACAAGCTGCCGCCGGCCGACCCGGCCCGCGAGGCGGTGCAGATCCGCCGCCTGCGCGCGCTGGCCGAGAGCGCCAAGCTGGACCCCGACTTCGCGGAGAAGTTCCTCAACTTCCTGGTCGCCGAGGTGATTCACCATCACGAGGCAATCGCCCGCGCGTGATCGACCGCCGTCCGGCTCGTTGAGCCGATTGCCTGCATTGCCCGAAATCCCCTGTCGGTAGCGCGGTCTGACGTCTCGTCACGCGCGGGCTGCTACTAACGGGGGAAGTTCGCGCGCCCCCCGTCACCGGCACCCCGCCCACGCGTTGGACGTCCCGGAACCCCGGTTCCACCGTCTATCGATCGATGGGAATAACAACCAGTGAACAAGCTCACCAAGGGTGCGGTCGTCACCGCCGCCATTCTCGGCGGTTCGGTTGCGATGGGGGGCCAGGCGTTCGCGTCGGCCGATGCGGACGGCGCCGCCGTGGACTCGCCCGGCGTGCTCTCCGGGAACAACGTCCAGGTGCCGGTGCACGTTCCGGTCAACATCTGCGGCAACAGCGTCAACATCATCGCGGCGCTGAACCCCACGTTCGGCAACACCTGCGTGAACGCGGACGGCATGGACCACGCCACCCCGATGCCCCCCGGGCACCCGGGCCACCCCGCTCCGCCGCCGCACCACGCCCCGCCGGCCGACGACTGTCCGCCGGAGCTCCCGCCGCCGCCGCACACCGCGCCGACCGACGACTGCCAGGACCCGACCGCGTTCGTCGGCGGGGCCCCGAACCTGGCCGGCGCGATGATGGGCTGAAGCGCCCGCCACGGCACGTGCTTCGGCCCCGGAACACCTCCCACGTGTTCCGGGGCCGCGGCCGTCCCGCGTACCGGGGTCGGCCGTGCCGGGCATCCTCGGCAGCGTCAGGCGGACACCCGATCGCGCAGCCGGCGCGGTGCCGGCTTGGGCTTGGGCGGCTTGCCGACCGCCGAGACCGCGCCCACCACCGCGATCACCAGGGAGATCGCGGTGATCGCGCCGAGCATGCCGAAGGTGCCGACCAGGGCCTCGCTGCGATCCGCGTCGCCGGTGATCAGGATCAGCAGGCCGACCAGCGCGGCGGCGATCGCCATCGCGCCCACCACGCGGGCGAACTCGGTCACCTCGTAGCGGATCCGCTCCACGCCGTGCGTCGGCGGTCGCCACGGCAACGGCCCGCCGAGGAAGTGATAGCCCACCCGCTGGTCCACCCAGCGGATCGCCCGGTGGCCGAACATCACGGTGCTGCCGATGTACAACGCGGCGATCCCGTGCCGCGCGCCGGCGGTGGCGCCGTTGCGCAGGTCCAGCACGGCGACCACGAGCAGGATCAACTCCAGCAGCGGTGTGCTGTAGAGGAACACGTTGCTCAGCCGGCGGCGGCGCAGCGCGTAGCGGCTCAGCAGGCCCAGGGCGATCAGCACCCAGAAGCCCACCTCGCAGACCACGATCATGGCGACGACCACGGCGATCTCCTCCTCGGAGTGGACCGAGCGCGCGCCCCGAGGGGGTCGCGGCGCCGGCGAACGGACCCCACCAGCCTCTCCCGCGCGCGCCGCCCGGGGATCGTCGGCAGGGCGGATCCCGGCGTA
Source organism: Embleya sp. NPDC001921 (assembly GCF_053594475.1). NCBI lineage: Bacteria > Bacillati > Actinomycetota > Actinomycetes > Kitasatosporales > Streptomycetaceae > Embleya > Embleya sp. NPDC001921. The sequence goes on along the minus strand of NZ_JBSFEO010000001.1, from coordinate 402,269 downwards.
CAGACAACGATGTAGCGGGCGCCGGCGCGGTATCGACGATCCGTGACTCGCCCGCCGGATACTGTGCAGGCAAGGCCGAACAGCAGGGAGAGCACATGGCGCAGGAGCAGCCGGACGGTCGGGTCATGGTCGAGTTGGTGGACCCACAAGGGAACACGATCGGCCTCGCGGAGAAGCTGGAGGCCCATCAGCCGCCGGGTCTGCTGCACCGCGCGTTCTCGGTCTTCCTCCTCGACGACGAGGGTCGGGTGCTGATGCAGCGCCGGGCGCTGACGAAGTACCACTCGCCGGGCCGGTGGTCCAACACGTGTTGCAGCCACCCGTTCCCCGGCGAGGAGCCCCGGGACGCGGTGCTGCGCAGACTGGCCGAGGAACTGGGCGTCAAGCCCACCGTGCTCGAACCGGCCGGCCTGGTGACCTACGACGTCACCGACGAGGTCTCGGGCCTGGTCGAGAAGGAGTACAACCACCTCTTCGTCGGCCTGGTCGGCGGCGGACTCGGCCTCAACCCGGAGGAGGTCGACGACGTCGCGTACGTGCCGCTCGCCGATCTGGACACGTGGTTGGCCGAGCACGAGCACACCGCGTGGCTGAGCGCGGTGCTCGACCCGGTCCGGGAGCCGCTCGCGGCACTCGCCGCACGCTGAGCACGCGCCGAGGGGCGGGTCCGGACGTACCGGGCCCGCCCCTCGCGTGTCCCGTCCCGGTGACGGGCCGGCGGGGGCTCTCGGTCAGGCCAGCGAGAGCGCGGCGAGCGCCGCGTTGACGATCGAACCGGGCAGCAGGTCGTGCAGTTCGTACAGGTCCTCGATCCGGCCGGTCTGGCCGAACTGGTCCACGCCCAGCGGCACGCTCGGCACGCCGAGCGCCGAGCCGAGCCAGGCGAGCGTGTGCGAGGACGAGTCGTGCACGGTGACCACGGGTGCCCGGTGCGGGAACGCGGTGCGCAGCGCGCCCGGCGCGGACGGCGTGGTCGCGGTGCGCACCCCCTGGCGCAGGGTGCGCTGCCACGCGCTGTAGAGCCGGTCGGCCGAGGTGATGTCCACGACGTGCGCGGCGATCCCCTCGTCGCGCAACTCGTGTGCGGCGGTCAGCACTTCGGGCAGCACGGCGCCGGCGGCGGCCAGGTACACGGTCGGTGCGCCGGGCAGGTCGGGCGCGTCCAGGAGCCGATACGCGCCGGCGAGCACCTGGCGGCGCAGCAGCGCGTCGCCGAGCCGGGTCCGGGCGGCCTCGAACGGCGCCTGGTCGATCGGGCGGGTGGTCAGCCGGAAGTAGTAGGCCCCGTTGTCCGGTTCGACGCCGTGATCCGGACCGCCGGCGATCCGGCCCACCGCGTCGCACAGCAGCCAGTCCAGCGCGGTGCCGTAGGCGGGCTCGATCAGCGTGGTGCCGGGCAGTTCGAGCCCGATCGACGCGGTGATCGTGGACTGGTGCGCGCCGCCCTCGGGAGCGAGCGTGACGCCCGAGGGGGTGCCGGCCACGATGAATCGCGAACCGGAGTACACGGCGTGGATGAACGCGTCCAGGCCGCGGCACACGAACGGGTCGTAGACGGTGCCGATCGGGATCAGCGGCTGGCCGGACAAGTCGCCCGCCAGACCGAGCTGTTCCAGCAGCAGGAACAGGTTCATCTCGGAGATGCCCAGCTCGATGTGCTGCCCGCCGGGGCCCTCGACCCACTTCAGCGCGCCCTCGCCGGACCACGCGCGGCGCTCGGTGGGCGCGAACACCCCGGTGCGGTTGATGAAGCCGGCCAGGTTGGTCGAGGTGGCCACGTCGGGCGCGGTGGTCACCAGGTACGGCGCCAGCGCCGGGTCGCGGGAGAGGTCGACCAGGACCCGGCCGAAGGTCTCCTGGGTGGACACCGGCTTGGTCATCCGCTGATTCGTCGAGGCGGTGACCGGGACGCCGAGCGGGCCCGGCTTGGGCGCGCGGGACAGGTGCTCGCGGCGCTGCCCGGCCAGGATGCCCTCGGGCGTGGCGGCGTCGAAGCGGTCCCACTCGGTGCGCTCGGTCAGCCCGTGCTCGGCGCGCAGCGTGGCCACCTGCTCGGTGCTCAGCAGCGCGGAGTGGTTGCGCGGGTTGCCCGCCAGCGGCAGTCCCCAGCCCTTGACCGTGTACGCGAACACCACGCTGGGCCGGTCGGTGACCTCGTCGCAGCGCCGGTAGGCGTCCAGCAGCGCGGCGATGTCGTGCCCGCCCAGGTCGGTGACCAGCGCGTGCAACTGCGCGTCCGGCACGTCGGCGACGGTGTCCGCGACGTCGGCCGGCGCGCCGTCCAGGAAGTGCGCGCGCACGTCCGCGTCGGCGAGGCCGAACAGGGCCTGGTACTGCTCGTTGGGCATCGCGTCGATCCACGCCTTGAGCGGCGCGCCGCCGGGCCGGTCGAACGCGGCCTGGAGCCGGCGGCCGTACTTGACCTCGACCACGTGCCAGCCGGCAGCCTCGAACTGGCCGCGCCACTGGTCGATCCGCACACCGGGCACGACCCGGTCCAGCGACTGCCGGTTGAAGTCGACCAGCCACATCACGTTGCCCAGGCCCTGGGTGGCCGGGTCGGCGATGGCCTCCCAGATGTTGCCCTCGTCCAACTCGGCGTCGCCCAGCAGCGCGACGAAGCGGGACGCCGGGCGCGGGCCGAAATGCGCGTCCACATAGCGCCGGGCGGCGGCGCCGAACAACGGCGCCGCGGCGCCCAGCCCGACCGAACCGGTGGAGAAGTCCACCCATTCGCGGTCCGGGTCCTTGGTCCGCGAGGGATACGACTGGAGCCCGCCCTTGGCGCGCAGCGTGGTCAGGTAGGCCCGGTCCAGGTTGCCGAGCAGGTACTGGATCGCGTGGAAGACCGGGGACGCGTGCGGCTTGACGCTGATCCGGTCCGGACCGTCGAGGTGGGCGAACCACAGCGCGGTCATCGCGGACACCAACGACGCGGAGGACGCCTGGTGGCCGCCGACCTTGATGCCGTCCGCGTTCGGCCGGTCGTGGTTGGCGGAGTCGACGATGCGCGTCGCGAGCCACAGGATGCGGCGCTGGACTGCTTCGAGGACGGGCAGGTCGATACCGAGCGCGGCCGCGGCGTGGTCCGTGTCGCTGCGATGCATGGTCGTCACCTCAAGATCGATCGGGGTGGCCGAAGCATACGGCGATCGTCTCACCATGCGATACGCGCGCACGGTCCACGGTAGCTGCACGTATCCGTCCATTGACAGCGCGTCCCGGTGCTGTTGGTCTGTTTCGAGCGCCACCGCACTCACCCGATGGATCGTCCCGACGCCTCCGGAGGCATGCCATGGCCCAGCCGACCGCGATACCCGGCGGATCGCCGCCGACCGAGACGTTTCGGTCGTACGTCACCGACCACGGGTCCGACACGGTCACCGTCCTGGACGTGGTCACCGGCACGGCGGTGGCGACCATCGACGTTCCCGGTGCGCTCGGGCCGCCCGCGGTCGCCGGCGGATCGGTGTACGTCACCTCTCCGGAGCGGGGCGTGATCACCGTGATCGACACCGAGACGCCGGTGGTGCTGGGCCGGATCGCCGCGGCCTGGCCGCGCTCGCCGGTCGCGGCCCCCGACGGCGCCGCCGTGTACTTCGCGTCCTGTCCGCCCGCCGACCGCGGCTTCGCGTCGAACACCGTCGAGGTGCTCAGTCCCACGCTGAACACGGTGGTGCGCAGCCTCCCGGTGCCGCACCCGGCCACGTCGGTGACGCCGGCTCCCGCCGGTGACCGGCTCTACCTGGCCGGCTTCGCCGAGGACCTGGTCACCGCGCTCGACCCGGACACCGGCGCCACGCTCGTGGGCACGGCGAAGGCGCCCCGGGCGGTGGTGTGCTCGCCGGACGGCGCGAGCGTGTACGTGGCCGGCGCCGGCGGTGTGTCCATCCTCGACGCGGTCACGCTGCGTTGCCTGGGCACGATCACGATCGAGGGCGGTGCCACCGACGTCGCGGTCTCCCCGGACGGCTCCCGGCTGTACGTGGTGCCCGACGGCGCACGGGACCTGCGGATCGTGGACCCGGCCACGCGCGAGCCGATCGGGAGCGTCGACACGCCGAACGCCGCGGCGGTCGAGGTCACTTCGGGCGGAACCCGCGTCGTGGTGCTCAACGCGGGATCGGGGGACTTCGTGGTCGCGTCGATCGTGGACACGGACAGTGACACGATCGTGTACTCGGTGCCGATCGGCCGGAGTCCGTCGCCGTGATCGCCGGCATTCGGGGCGGGGTCGGTGACGACGGCGCGCGGGTGCCCGGCCGGACCCGGGTGTGACGCCGCCTCGGGCGCCGCCGACTCCCGGTCGGGGCACCCGAGGCGGTTCGCGGCCGGAGCCCGCCCCGGACCGGCGCTACGCGAAGCGCTCCCGGAGGGCGGCCAGGCCGGCGCCGTAGGTGCCCTCGGCGAAGACCGCCTCGACGGTCTCCACCACGTCCGCCTCGCCCTCGTAGGCGGCCGACCAGACCACCTCGCTGCCGTCCGGGTGCGGGTGCACCGCGAGCGTGCCCACGTAGTTCGACACCGCGACCGGCACCTGGATCAGCCGGTAGGTCATCCGGTGCGCGTCCGCGTCGTGGCTGATCAGTTCCTCGCGCGAGAGCACCTCGCCGTCGATCGCGAACGCCCGTACCGCGCCCGGGGTGTTGGCGTCGCCGCCGCCCTCGATCGTGCTCGGCGGCACCACCGGGTGCCAGTCGCCGAGGGCGCCGAAGTCGCCGATGACCGCCCAGACCTTGTCCGGTGTGGCGGCGATCACAGCGGAACGCGAGAACTCGTGCATGAAGGAACTCCTGTCGGTTCGGAATTACGCGCGTGGAGATGGGACGATGCGATTCGATTCGGTTTTCCCGCCGATTCGATCCGGGTCCGTGCGGGTCCGCAATACCACCGGGTGGTTGGTGTCGGCCGAATAAATCACCCGACCGATGTGGCCTGTCTCCTGGACGCGGAAACCACTTGGCGCCTAGAACCGTTGCAGGGCCGGACGGGTCACGGGAGCGACGAGGCGAGAAAGGGACGGCGAGGACGTGTTGTACGGACTTGTGCTGACGGCTTTCGCGGCGGCCATCCTGGTGACCGCGCCTCGCGTCCTGCGCCGGGCCGAACGCAGCGGCTTCGGCCCGCGCCACGTACAACGCGCGTGGCGGGCCGCGGCCGGCGGCGTACTCGTGTCGTTCGCGCTGGCGGTGCCCGTCTACACGCCCGACCTGTGGCTCGCCCCGATGCGGGCGGCCGGCTTCGCCCCCCGGATCGGCATGCCGCACGTGCCGCTGGTCGTGCAGATCGTCGTCGCCTTGCTGGCGCTGCTGATCGTCGGGTTCGGCTGGCGCCGGGGCGCGGGCGCGACCCGCGACTACCGGCGCGCGTTGCGCGTACAACTGGACCGGCTGGAGAACTGCGCCCCGCTGCTCGACGAGGAGGCCGGCGGCCGGCCGCGCCTGGTGATCGTCGAGGACGACGCGCCGCGCCTGGTGCTGCTGCCGTCCCGGCCGCCGCGCGTCGAGGCCACCACCCGCGCCCTGGACCTGCTCCGCCCGGAGGAGCTGAACGCGGTGCTGACCCACATGGCCGGGCACCTGCGCCGGCGGGACGCGCAGTGGATGGTCTGCGCGGACACCCTCGCCGACGCCTACCCGATGGTGCGCTTCTTCGGCGAGTGGGCCGACCACGCGGCGGAACTGTCGGAGAAGGCGGCGGACGCGGACGTGCGCGGTTCGATCGCGCGGGTCAATCTGCGCCGGGCGATCGTCAAGCTGTCCGGGCCGGGGCAGGCGGGCGGGCCGTTCTGCCCGTGCTTCGCGTGGCCGCAGCAGCGCCAGGAGGAACTGGCCGTGCACCAGGCCCAGGCGACCGCGCAGCCCGAGGTGGCCGTCGCGGGCGTCCGGGTGGGCGCACCGGTCGCCTCCGCGGGACTGCGACTGCTGACCGCGGCGGCGCTGCTGGTGCCCTCGGTGATCGTGGTGTCACCGCACTTCCTGTACCTGTGAGCCCAGCGCCCGCGCGTGCCGCGTCGGACTTCGCGGACCGGTGGGTCCGCTACCCGTGCGCGATCGGCGCTCGGTGGGCGCTCGCCCCGGTCGGGCCCGGTGTGCTCGCCCTGTCGGGTCGCGACCGTTCCTGATAGGTATGCGGGACGGGCGCGGCGACGCCGTCCGGGTACGGGCCGGGCGGGGCGAGGAGGGCACGACGGTGACACACACGAGCCTCTGGGCGGCCATCGAGGCGCGGGCGGCCCGAACGCCCGACGGCGAACTGCTGGTCGACGAGCACGGTCGGCGGTTGACCCATCGGGAATTCCGCGACGCGGCCGAGGCCTTCGCGGCGTTCCTGCACACCCAGGGGCTGGGTCCGGGCGACACGGTCACCTGGCAGTTGCCCACCCGGCTCGAATCCGTGGTCCTGGTCGGCGCGTTGTCCCGGCTCGGCGTCGTGCAGAACCCGATGATGCCGATCCACCGCGAACGCGAACTCGCCTTCGTCACCCGACAGACCGGTGCCTCGATGCTGATCGTGCCGCCGGTGTGGCGCGGTTACGACTACCCGGAACTGGCCCGTCGGGTGCGCGACCGGGTGCCCGGTCTGGAACTGCTGATCCTGGACGGCCCGTTGCCCACCGGCGATCCGGCCGACCTGCCGCCCGCGCCGCCGGTGCCCGGAACGCCCGAGGAGGCCCCGGTGCGCTGGTACTTCTACACCTCCGGGACCACCGCCGACCCCAAGGGCGCGCGGCACACCGACGCGAGCATCATGGCCGCGGGCGTCGGCATGGCGGACCGGATCGGCGCGCGCGAGGGGGACAGGGTCGCGCTGGTCTTCCCGTTCGCGCATATCGGCGGCTGCACGACCTGGCTGACCGCGGCCCTCACGCACGGCGTCACGATGATCCTGACCGAGGTCTTCCACCCGGAGGAGACGCCCGACCTGCTGCGCCGCGAGCGGGTCACGCTGGCCGGCGCGGGCACCGTCTTCCACCAGGCCTGGCTGGCCGCGCAGCGCCGCCGGCCCGCCGGCGACCCGCTCTTCCCGCACCTGCGCAGTTGCCCTGGCGGCGGCGCGCCCAAGCCGCCCGGGCTGCACGAGGCGATCAAGCGCGAACTGGGCGGCGCGGGCGTACTGGCCGGTTGGGGGATGACCGAGGCGCCGATCCTGACCATGGCGGGCCCGGACGACCCGGACGACGCGTTGGCCCGGGCCGAGGGCCGGCCCACCCACGGGGTCGAGGCCACCGTGGTCGGGCCCAACGGGCGGCCGGTGCCGGTCGGCGCGGAGGGCGAACTGCGGGTGCGCGGGCCGCAGGTGATGCGCGGATACGTGGACGCGCGCCTGGACGCCGAGGCGTTCGACGAGGCCGGGCGGTTGCGTACCGGTGACCTGGGCCGAGTGGACGAGCACGGCAACGTGTACGTCACCGGGCGCCTGAAGGACGTCATCCTGCGCAAGGGCGAGACGATCAGTGCCAAGGAGGTCGAGGACCTGCTGGACGCGCATCCGGCCGTCGCCGAGGTCACCGTGATCGGTCTGCCGGATTCCGAACGCGGCGAAATGGTGTGCGCGGTGATCGTGCCGAGCGACCCGTCGATTCCGCCGGATCTGCGTACTGTGCGGGATTTCCTGGGCACTCGGGAAGTGATGCGGCAGAAGTTCCCGGAGCGTATCGAGATCGTCTCGGCGCTGCCGCGGAATCCGTCCGGAAAGGTGCTCAAGAAGCAGCTTCGGGAGCGCTACGCGTAATCTGCCGACCATGATCGACGGCGAAGTGTGGTTGCGTTCCGAAGGCGCCGAGGCGCTGATTCTGCCGGACGCCGGGTGCCGGCTCGGCTCGTTGCGGGTGCGCGGGCTCGAACTGCTGCGGACCGAGGGCGAACGGCCCGAGGAGTGGGGCAGCTATCCGATGGTGCCGTGGGTCGGACGGATGGGCGGGGCCCGGTTCGAATTCGACGGCGCGATACACGAGTTCCCGGCGGACGCGGCGCCGCACGCGCTGCACGGGCTCGGCTGTCGCGGCGCGTGGAAGCAGATCGCGGAGGACGCCGCGTCGGCGGTCTTCGAGTTCGCGTTGACCGACCCGTGGCCGTTCGCCGGCCGGGTCGAGCAGGACTTCACCCTGACGCCCGACGGGCTGGTCACGGTGTTGCGGATCGAGTCCGAGGCCGCGACGTTTCCGGCGCAGGCCGGGTGGCATCCGTGGTTTCGGCGGCGGCTGGGTGTCGGCGGTCCGTTGGAATTGTCCTTCACCCCCGAGTGGCAGGAGGAGCGCGGCGCCGACTACCTGCCCACCGGGCGCCGGATACCCCCGCTGCCGGGGCCTCGGGACGACTGTTACGGGACGCCCGGCGGGGTCGACGCGACGTTGGAGTGGCCCGGCGCGCTGCGGCTGCGGATGACCTCGGACTGCGACTACACGGTGGTGTACGACCTGCCGCGGGACCACCTGTGCGTCGAGCCCCAGACGGGCCCGCCGAACGGCCTGGTGGGCCCGGCGGCCCACCTGGTGCGGCCGGGGGACCCGCTGGTGGCTACGACGAGGTGGGCCTGGTCGGGGGCGGAGTAGGGCCGGGAGCGGGGACCTGTCGGGGGTTCCGGGGGGCCGGGCTCCGGTGGGACGAGGTGGGACGAGGTGCGACGAGGCGGGGCGAATTCCGGGGATTTCGCCGGCGGGCGTCAGGGGGGGCGTCAACAACGGCCCGGGGATGATCAAGGGCGCGGTAGGGGCGGGGTTGCCCGGTATGGGCGGTCGTAACGTCGGAGTCAGGGCCCGCGGTCGGCTGCGGTGCCGGACTTCGGAGGCTGTCGTGTCGGATGTGTTGATCACCGATGGGGAACCCGCTTCTACGACCACCGCTCGGCGCGTGTTGATCGTGCCGGTGCGGTCGGTGGAGGGGGCCCGGGTGGTCCGGCTGTGCCGGGATCCGCTGGGTGCCCGGGTGGTGGTCGCGTTCACGTCGGTGGCGCGGTTGCGGGCGGTGCTGGGCGCCGATCAGGAGTGGATCCGACTCGGGGCGGGCGCGGTGCGCTCGCTCGCCGACGAGGTCGGGGGCGAGCGCGTGCTGGTCGATCCGGGACTCTCGGCACCGCCGGTGCGGCACGAGGAGCCGGTGGGCGAGCGGGTTGCCCGGGACTCGGGGGCGGTCGGAGCCGTCGGAGCGGCCGGTGTGGTCGGTACCCCCGGCGTGGTCGGTGCGGTCGTCGCGCCGGTCGCGATCGACCGGGCCTCGGTCGCCGGGGCTCCGCGCCCGCCGGCCGCCGCCGGGCTCGCTTCCGCGCGGGCGCTCTCGCCCGCTCGGCTCCAACTCGGCCCGAGCGTCGGCGGGCTCGCGCCGGGCGTCGGGTCGTCCCGGGCGTCAGGGGCGTCCCGATCCGTGTGGGATCCACAATCGCTCGGTGTGCCGCGCACCACCGTCGTCGTCGCGGTACTCCTCGTCGTGCTGTCCCTCCTCGGCTGACCTGCCGCCACCAATGCTCGTGCACAAGGGAGTTGCCATGTCCGTCACGCTTGCGGCGCCGGTATCGGACGCGGCCGTGTGGCCGCGCTCGACGCGGGAGCACGCCGGGGACCTCGCGATCGGCGGCCTGACCTCGGCCGAACTCGCGGAGCGGTTCGGGACACCGCTGTACGTACTGGACGAACAGCACGTGCGGGACACCTGCCGGGCCTACCGCCGCGCGCTGCCCGGCGTCGAGATCGCCTACGCCGCCAAGGCGTTCCTGTGCCGCGGCCTGGTCGGCTGGCTGCGCGAGGAGGGCTTCGGGCTCGACGTCTGCTCGGCGGGCGAGTTGTCCCTCGCCGCCCTGGCCGGGATGCCCGGCGAACGGATCATCCTGCACGGCAACGCCAAGTCGGCGGACGAACTGCGTGCGGCGCTGCGCCTGGGCGTGGGCCGGATCGTGCTGGACAACCCGGCCGAGATCGCCAGGTTGGCCGCGCTGGTGGCACCCCGGCAGCGGCAGCGGGTGATGGTGCGCGTGGTGCCGGGGATCGAGGCCGGCGCGCACCACGCGATCCGGACCGCCGGCGAGGACCAGAAGTTCGGCCTGTCCATCGCGCGGGGCGACGCGGAGGACGCGGTGCTGCGGGTGGTGGCCCAGCCGCACCTGGAACCGACCGGACTGCACTGCCATTTGGGATCGCAGATCGGTTCGGTGCGGCCCTGGCTGGCCGCCGTCGCCACGCTCGTCGAGTTCCTGGCCGGACTGCGCGACCGACACGGGATCGTGCTGCCCGAACTGAACCTGGGCGGCGGCCACGGCATCGCCTACCGCAGTGGTGAACATCCGTTGGACATCGAGGCGTTCGCGGTCGACGTGCGCCGGCAACTCGATCGCCAATGCGCGCTGTACGGCCTGCCGGTACCGCGACTGATCGTCGAGCCCGGCCGGGCGATCACCGGTCCGGCGGGCGTGGCCCTGTATCGGGTGCTCGTGGTCAAGCGCACCGCGCACCGGGTGTTCGTCGCGGTGGACGGCGGCATGGCGGACAACCCGAGGCCGGCCCTGTACGGCGCCCGCACCACCGTGCGCCTGGTCGGCCGACCCGGCGCGGCGGGCACCCGACGGGTCACCGTCGTGGGCCGCTACTGCGAGTCGGGCGACGTGTTGGCGGCCGACGTCGAACTGCCCGAGGACGTACACCCCGGCGACCTGCTCGCGATGCCGGCCGCCGGCGCGTACCAGCAGTCGATGGCCTCGACCTACAACCTGGTCGGCCGCCCCCCGGTGGTCGCGGTCCGCGACGGCCGAACCCGGGTGCTGCTCCGCCGCGAGGGGATCGAGGACCTCCTGGCCAGGGACACGGGCAGCGAGCCCCGAGCCTGATCCCGACCCATCGGGCCGGCCACGCGGCGGCGGGGCGCGGCGGGCCGGTTCGGGGGCTGGGGCGCGGCGGGCCGGTTCGGGGGCTGGTCATGCGCGGAGCCCGGTCATGCGCGGAGCATGGTCATCGGCAGTGCCGACTCGTGGACACCGTCCGGACCGGGCTCGACGCGATACGCGTGCGCGTTCGGCCGCTCGGCGACGAAGGCGTGCACCCGGCCGTCCACGAGGTGGATCGCGGCGCCGTCGTCCAGCGCGTGGCCCGCCGCGAGCAGGCCCGCCTCGATGGCCGCGTGGTACGCCGGGCGGCGTTCGGCCTCACCGTCGTAGTGCGGACAGGCGCTGCCCCGCGCCCAGCCCAGGCCGTCCGCGAGCGGGCGCAGCCCGGGCCCGTACGAGTCGGTGATGCCGCCCTCGAACCAGCACAGCGCCCGCGCTCAGACCGCACACCACCAGGTCGCCCGCGGCGGCCCGGGCCGCGAGCGCGGTGTCGAGGCCGTGCAGGCGCCACAGCGCGAGCAGGTTCGCGGTGGAGCCGCCGCCGACGTAGATCACGTCCTGGTCGGCGAGTTCGTCCGCGAGGTCGGCGCCGGTGCGCCGGAACAGGCTCAGGTGCCCGGTCGTACAGTCGAGCCGCTCGAACGCGCGCCGGAAGCGGTCGACATAGCCGTCCGCGTCGCCGGAGGCGGTCGGCACGAAGCACACGTTGGGGCGGGCCCGACCCGCCAGGTCGAGCACGTACCGGTCGAGCGCGGAGGCACCGTCGTTCATCGAGAAACCGCCGCCGCCCATGGCCACCAGATGAGTCGTCATCGAGACATCCTGCCGTGCCGGACGGTGCCCGGGTCGGCGCCCGCGGCCGGCGGTGCCGCGCGTGCGCGGGCCGGCGCCGCGACGCGCGGGGGGCCGGCCGTAGCTCGGGGCGGTGCCGCGCGTGCGTGGGCCGGCGGTCAGCCGGTGCGCAACCGGGCCGCGTCGGCGGCGGGCAGCCGGCGGATCGCCTCGCGCAGCGTCACCCCGGACATCCGGGCCCGATGCGCGGTGGTCCAGGCGATCACGTACGCCGGGTCCCGCTTGGCGATCTCCCGGAGCAGCCAGCCGATCGCCTTGCGGATGAAGAACTCCCGCTCCTCCAGCATCGCGTCCGCGTAGCGATCGAACCGGACCAGGTCGGGAGCGCCCGCGCGGATGCCCGGCAGCAGGCTCAGCAGCGCCGCCCGGCGGATCCAGAAGTCCCGGTCGGCGGCCCACGCGTCGGCGGTGGCGAAGTCCGCGGGCTCTCGACCCATCAGGACGCCGGCCACTTTCTCCGCGAGCGTGTCCACGTACACCCAGCCCGCCGATTCGCGGATCAGTCGCTCGACGAGCGGCAGGTCGGCGCGGGTGAGCACGCGCGGCTGGAGCCGCAGCAGCTCGATCGCGGCGAAGTGGCTCTCGTGTACCGACCGGGCCCACAACGCGTCGACCCAGGCGAGGAGTTCGGCCCGGGTGGGTTCCGGGCGGGCGCGGGCCGTCGCGGTGACCGTCTTGCGCAGCACCGGCACGGTGACGCCGAGGAAGTCGAGATCGCTCTTCAGATACGCCTTCTCCGCCCGGGCGCGCTCCGGTGTGCCCAGCGCGGCGAGCGTGGCGACGAGTGCGGCGGCGGCTTCCTCGGCATCGAACACGCACCCACCGTACGGCTCGACGGTCGATCGGGCGACGATCGTTCGGTGGATTCCCGGACGTGTCGCTTGACATGAAGTGGACTTGAGGTTCGAGACTGTTCGCACCGGATCCGGGGCGACAAGCCCGCCGGATCGGCCGGTCCGTTCGGCCGTCGTCCCGTAGCCGTTGTCCGTTGTCCGTCGTCCCAGCAAACCCCGGAGTGTCCGATGCGCGCGATTCGCCTGAACGAGTTCGGTCCGGCCGAGAACCTGCGGTACGAGGAGGTTGCGACCCCGGAGCCGGGGCCCGGGGAGGTGCGGATCGCGGTGGCCGCCGCGGGAGTCCACCTGGTCGACGTGATGCTGCGCTCGGGCCGCACCCAAGACCCTTTCCCGCAGCCGGAGTTGCCCGTCACCCTCGGCCGCGAGGTGGCCGGCACGGTGGACGCGGTGGGCGCCGGGGTGGATCCGGCCCTGGTCGGCCGGCGGGTGGTGGCCCACCTGGGCAACGGGAACGGCGGCTACGCGGAGTTCGCGATCATCGACGACCAGGCGCTGCTGCCGCTGCCCGACGGGGTACCGGCCGAGATCGCGGTGGCGATGGTGGGTACCGGGCGCACCGCGCTGGGCATCCTGGACGTGGCCGCGATCACCGCCGAGGACGTGGTGCTGGTCACCGCCGCGGCGGGCGGTCTGGGCACGCTGCTGGTCCAGGCCGCGCACGCGCTCGGCGCGGTCGTGGTGGGAGCGGCCGGCGGGGCGGCCAAGGTCGAGGCGGCGCGCGCGTCCGGCGCCGACATCGCGGTGGACTACACCGCCGCCGACTGGGCCGCGAGCGTGCGCGAGGAACTCGCCGGGCGGCCGGTGACGGTGGTCCTGGAGAGCGTCGGCGGCGAGATCGGCGGGGACGCGCTCGACCTGCTCGCGAAGGGCGGCCGGCTCGTGACGTTCGGCTGGTCCTCGGGCGATGCCATCGCCGATCTGGACACGCGCGCCGCGGCCGCCGGGGTGGCCGTGGAGAACCCGCTGGGTCCGCGGATGGCGAACCGTCCGGGTGGCTTCAAGGCGCTCGCCGAGTCCGCGCTCGCGGCTGCCGCCGCCGGTGAACTGCGGCCCGCGGTCACCACGTTCGAGCTGTCGGAGGCGGCTGCCGCGCACACCGCGCTGGCCGGCCGGCAGACGGTCGGCAAGGTCGTCCTGCTGCCGTGACCCGGCGCCGGGCGGGGTCGAGCGGCGATCCGCTCGACCCCGGTCGGTGTTCGGCCCGCGCCCGTCCGATGCGCGCCGGCCCGCTCGGGCCCGGCCCGCTCGGGCCCGGCCCGCTCGGGCCCGGCCCGCTCGGGCCCGGCCCGTGCCGGGCCGACGCGCTACGGCCCGCTCCACCCGGCCGGCGTCCGACGAACGAAGGCCCGCCCGACTCGGGCCGATGCGCCGGCCCGCTCAACTCCCGCTCGACCCCGGGACATCGGGTGCGGTGGTCGCCCGGCGGCACCGCTCCTCGTACCCGGCGAGTGCCTCCACCGGATCGGTGTGCGCGGCCAGTTCGCGGGCCAGCACGCGCGCGTCCACGATCGCCCGGGAGGCCCCGTCGCGGCCGATGCCGTCGATCGGGAACCCGGCGTGCGCGGCGTCGCCGAGCAGCGTCACCCGCCCGTCGGACCAACTCGGCAGCGGCTCCCGATCGGTCGTCGGGTACTCGTACGCGGCAATCACCGCGGGCACGTCCAGCCAGGGAAAGTCCCAGTCCGCGAAGTGCGCCGGGATCGTGTCGAGTTCGGCGTCCCGACTCCAGTCGCCGGGGCCCGCCTGTGGGCCCGCCGAGAGGTGGCCGGCGATCCAGTTCAGCAGCGCGGGGCGCTCGCCCTCGGCCGCCCGCAGCGGATACGCGACGAACGTGCGCCCGCCGTCCTCCACGGTGACCATCGTGTGACCGGTGTGCAGTGTCGGAGCGGGCGTCACACCACGCCACAGCACCCGGCCGCCGCGTGCCGGCGGCGTCTCGCTCGGGTACATCAGCGAGCGGCCCGCCGAGTCGATCCCGTCGGCGGCGATCAGCACGTCGGCCACATCGGTGACGATCTCGCCCGCACCGTCGGTGAACTCGACGGTGACCCCGTCCGCGGTCTGCGCGTAGCCGCTCAGCCGCAGGCCGGTGCGCAGCGACTCGGCGCCCAGCCAGGCCAGTTGGGCGCGCAGCAGGAGCATCTGCAACTCGCCGCGGTGGACCGACAGCCGCGGCCACGCGCGCCCGGCGGCCGATCCGAGCGGTTCGGACCGGACCCGCGCGCCGAGCCGGTCGTGGCGGACCGACTCGTCGATCGACACCGAGATCTCGGCGACGTCGTCGTACAGGCCGAGTTCGGCCAGTTCTCGCACCGCGTCCGGTAGCAGTTGGATCCCGACGCCGAGCGGGCGGATCTCCTCGACCGCCTCGTACACACTCACGTCGGCGATCCCCGCCGCGTGCAGACTCAGGGCGGTGGCCAGCCCACCGATGCCGGCTCCGGCGACGACAACGCGCACGAGTGCCCCTGTACAGGTGGTTGGGATGTTGTCGCACGCAGGGTACGCTCCGGCCGCGCTCGCCCGTTCGGGGGGTGGCTCACCATCGCCCCGGCCGGCCCGGACGGCGGAGCAAAACGGGACGGGCGGGGCCCGCGAGGGCGAGAATCGGCACATGGGCACCCCTTCGAGCAACCCCGCGCAGGCCGGCGGGCCGGCCGACCCGCCGCGGCTTCCCGAACTCCCGTACGACGCGTGGGTGGACACCCTCGACACGCTGCACCTGTTCGCGCAGATCGTCGGCAAGGTCAAGCTCGCCGCGAGTCACCCGCAGAACCACTGGTGGAACATCACCTTCACGGTGGACGCGCGCGGCTTCACCACCCGCCGGCTGACCGTGGCCGGCGTCGCCTTCGACATCGCGTTCGACTTCATCGATCACCGCGTGGTCTTTCGGACCGATCGCGGCGACGTGCGCGAGATCGCGCTCGTGGACGGGCTGAGCGTGACCGAGTTCGACGTCGCGGTGCACGGGGTGCTGGCCGAGCTGGGCATCGACGTGCCGCTGCTGGAGCGACCGTTCGGCGTCCCGCACCTGACCGTGCCGTTCCGCGAGGACACCGCGCACGCGACCTACCAGGCCGAGTACGCGTGGCGGTTCTGGCGGATCCTGACCTGGTCGGCGGACGTGTTCGAGGAGTTCATGGGCTGGTTCGACGGCAAGACCTCGCCCGTACAGCTCTTCTGGCACTCGTTCGACCTCGCGCTGACCCGGTTCTCCGGCAAGCGGGTCGACCCGCCGATGCGCGGCGTGGACCCGGTCACCGCGGAGGCGTACTCGCACGAGGTGATCTCGTTCGGCTTCTGGGCCGGCGACCCGAACGTCCCCCACCCGGCCTACTACTCGTATGCCGCGCCCAAGCCGGACGGTGTCGAGAAGCAACCGCTCTCGCCGCGCGAGGCGCTCTGGCTGCCGGACGGCTCGCGCTCGACCCTGGACTACGACGTGGTCCGGGTGGCCGAGGACCCGCGGCGCACGCTGCTGGGCTACCTCCAGTCCAACTTCGCCGCGAGCGCGAGCCTGGCGGGATGGCCGACCGACGAGATGCGATCCAACTGGTGCCCGACGAGCGAACAACTCCAGGCGCTGGCCCGCGCCGGGCTGTAGCCCTCGCCCCCGCCCGGCCGGTCAGAACCGCGCGTTGGCGCGTCTGCGCAGGTCGCGGCGGCGGGCCTCGCGGACCAGGGCGAAGGCCAGGACGACGGCCACCACGACGACCGAGGAGAGCAACTGGGGGCGGGCGGTGTGGTCGAAGAGCATCAGGATGGACACCGCCGCGAGGGCCAGCATCACGAACCAGGTCAGGTACGGGAAGCCCCACATCCGCACCAGCAGCCGATCCGGGTCCTCGCGCTCGATCCGGCGGCGCAGCACCAGTTGCGACGCGGCGATGGCGAACCAGACGAAGAGCAACATCGCGCCGACCGAGTTCAGCAGGTGCTTGAACACCTGCTCGGGCCACCACACGTTGAGCAGCGCGGCCACGAACCCGAACGCCGAGGAGGCCAGCACGGCCGTCCTGGGCACCCCGTTCCCCGCCACCCGGGACAACCGCCGGGGCCCCTCGCCGCGCCGGGACAGCGAGAACGCCATCCGGGAGGCGCCGTACAACATCGAGTTGAGCGCGGACAGCAGCGCGGTGAAGACCACCACGTCCATCACGTGCGCGGCGCCGGGGACGCCGATGTCCTCCAGAACCGAGACGTACGGGCTGCCGAGCCGGTCGGAATCCCATGGCAGCAGCGTCGCGATGATCGCCACCGAGCCGATGTAGAAGAGCAGGATCCGCCACACCGCGGTGCGCACCGCGCGGGCCACGTTGCGCGCCGGGTCGTCCGACTCGGCGGCGGCGATCGTGACGATCTCCAAGCCGCCGAACGAGAACGCGACCGCGAGCAGGCCGGTGATCACCCCGTCCCAGCCGTTGGGCAGGAAGCCGCCGTTGCCGGTGAGGTTGGCCAGGCCCGGCGCGTCGGCGTCCGGCAGCCACCCCAGGATCGCCAGCACACCGAGCACCAGGAAGCCGACGATGGCCAGGATCTTGATCGTCGCGAACCAGAACTCGGACTCGCCGAACGAGCGCACCGTGAGCAGGTTGGCGCCGGTGAACACGAGCATGATCACCAGCGAGAACACCCAGATCGGAACGCTCGGCAGCCATCCGTGCGCGATGGCGGCGGCGCCCGAGGCCTCGACGGCCAGCACGATGGTGACCATCCACCAGTACAGCCAGCCGACGGTGAAGCCGGCCCAGCGCCCGAACGCGGCTCCCGCGTACTCGGAGAACGATCCGCTGCGCGGAACCGCCGCGGCCATCTCGCCGAGCATCCGCATCACCAGCAGCACCAGCACCGAGGCGAGCGCGTAGGAGATCAGGATGCCCGGGCCGGCGGTGTGGATGCCCGCTCCGGTGCTGACGAACAGCCCCGCCCCGATCGCGCCGCCGAGCGCGAGCATGGTCATGTGCCGGGGCTTGAGGGTGTGACCGAGGTGGTGGGTGCCCTCGGCGCCGGGGTCGGTGCCGGAACCGGTGCCGGTCTCGGTCCCGCCGGGGGCGGTGTCGGCGGCGCTGCCTGGGATGTGTGGGCTGCTCATGGGTGGCGCTGATCCTGGGGACTGGAACGGTCGTGCGGAGCAGACAGTATTCCGCAGTTCCGGAGGCGTCCGGCAAACCGGGACAACCCAGGGATGTTCGAGCCCGGGCGGACGGAGGGTGGTCCGGCTTCACCCGGGCTCGGCCCCGGCCGGCCGGACCGCGCCGACCGGGCCGGCGCGCCGCGCCGAGTGCTCAGCCCTCGCGGGCGTCGATCGCCGCGAAGTCGGGTTCGCGCCGCTCGGCGAAGGCGGTCAGCGCTTCGATGTTGGCGGGCTTGCCGAGCAGCCGCCCGAACGCCGCGTCCTCGCGTCGGCGGGCATCGACGATCCGGTCGCCGAGACCCTCCAGGACCGCCCGCTTGCACTCGATCAACGAGGAAATCGACTTGGCGGCCAGGATCCGCGCGTGCCGCATCGTCACGTCGAGCAGCTCGTCGGCCGGGCAGACCTTGAACACCAGGCCCATCTCCAGACACTCGGCGGCGCTCAGCCACTCGCTGCTCAGCAGTGCCCACATCGCGTTCTGCCGACCGAGCAGCTCCGGGAAGGTCACACTGCTCGCCGCCTCGGGCGCCACCGCGAGCGAGGTGAACGGGCACTTCAGCCGCGCGGTGTCGGCCATGAAGGCGAGGTCGGCGAAGCCCAGGACGGTCGCGCCGATGCCCAACCCGAGGCCGTTGACGGCGATCAGCAGCGGCTTGGGGAACGCCTGGAGCCGATCGACCATGCCGCCGAATCCGTGCTTGCCCCTGACCTTGGTGCCGCTGTTGTGCTGCGCCATCTCGATCAGGTCGGTGCCCGCCGAGAAGGCCCGCCCGGCGCCGGTCAGCACCACCACGGCGACGGTGGGATCGGCCGCCGCGTCGATCAGCGCCTCGGCGGTCGCGTCGTACAGCGCCTCGTTGAACGCGTTGAGCGCTTCGGGGCGGTCGAGGGTGATGGTCCTGACGCGGTCGGCGTCCTCGATCCGGATCACGGCTGCTCCTGACGGGGTGTGCGGAGGCGGGGCGGGAGTGCGGTGGGGCGATGGACAGGAAACCTTACTTAGTTGACCGAGTCAAGGGTCGGCGCGATCGGGTGGTCGAGGGGTGCCGATGGCCCGGTTGTCCCGTGCTTCACGTGCGTAACGGCCCGGTGACGTGGGAAAGTCCTCGACGGTACGTCAGGAATACGGAATGCCGCGCATATCGGGTCTTGATCCATAGGCCGTTAAGGAGCCGTCGTGGAGTTCGACGTCGTCGTGGAGATTCCCGCGGGCAGTCGGAACAAGTACGAGATGGACCGCCGCACGGGACGCATCAGGCTCGACCGCATGTTGTTCACGTCCACCGCCTATCCCGCCGACTACGGATTCGTGCATCGCACGCTGGGCGGCGACGGCGGCCCGCTCGATGTGCTCGTGTTGCTGGACGAGCCGACCTTTCCCGGCTGCCTGATCCGCTGTCGCGCGATCGGCATGTTCGTGATGAGCGACGAGAAGGGCCCGGACGAGAAGGTCCTGTGCGTGCCCGCTCGCGACCCGCGCAGACACCCGATACAGGACATCGGCGATGTCCCACCGTTCCAGCTCAACGAGATCGCCCACTTCTTCGAGGTCTACAAGGACCTGGAACGCGGCAAATCGGTGGAGGGTTCGCACTGGGAGGGGCGGGACGCCGCCGAGAAGGAGATCGTGGCGGCCTACCAACGTCGCGAACTGGACAGTGGGGATTGGCCGTTCGAGGGTCGGTGAGCGTGCGGGCCGCTGGTTTCGGCCGGGTTCACCCGGGCGGGTCGCCCGCCGCGCGGGTGACCCGCCCGCCCAACGCGCGCGCAGGTGCTCGCGCAACTCGGGCGGGTCGTGCACCTCGAACCCACAGCCGAGCATGGACAGTCGGAACGCGAGCCAGTCGAGCGTGTCGACGCAGCCGGTCGGTCGGCAACGGTCGGCGTCGGGCGGACGCAGGCGTGGGGTGTCGTCCTCGGCGGCGCCGGCCAGGGCGTCGCCGAGCCGCACGGTGACCTGATCGGCCGACGCGTACAGCGTGACGTCGGCCCGGTACACCGGCTCCGAGGTGTGCAGGGTGCGGGCCGCGTAGGCGGCGGCGTCCGGGTCGGGCAGGGCCCGCTCCGGACACCGGGCGCCGGTGGGACGCGGCTCGCGCACCCGGTCCACTTGGAACGTGCGCCAGTCGGCGCGGTCGGCGTCGTAGCCGACGAGGTGCCGGCGGCGGCCGGCCGGCACCAGTGCCTTCGGCTCGATCAGCCGCGCTCTCTCCCGGCCGTCGGCCGCGCGGTCGCCAAAGCGCACCTTCTCCTGCCGCGCGATGGTGCCCGCGAGCACGGTGAGCGTCTCGGGATCCACCGTCGCGTCGGGACCGGCATCGCCGGCGGCACGGTGGCGCCGGACACCGCCCGCACCCGCCCGCGCAACCGGGACGGCAACACCAGACGGGCGGGGGCGGCAGCGGTCATGGCGGGAGAATGCCGGCTGTTCAGGACAGGATCCGACCTACATGGCGAATAGCGTCGAAGACACGAGGACGGCGCGCACCGCGCCGCCCGACTCCCGCCTCGGCGGGGTTCCCCGCGCACCCGCTCGTCTTTCGGAGGCATCGAGATGACCGTCAAGACCGTTCCCGAGGGCTACACCACCGTCACCCCGTGGATCCTGTCGCACGACACGGCGGCGCTGATCGACTACCTGAGCGCCGCGTTCGGTGCCGAGGAGGTGCCGGGCTCCCGGTTCGTCGGCGCGGACGGCCGGATCGGCCACGCCGAGATCCGGATCGGCGACGCGGTCGTGATGATGTTCGACATCGATCCCGCGACTCCCGCGCCGCCCTCGTTCCTGCGGCTGTATGTCGAGGACGCCGACGAGGTGCACCGCCGCGCGGTGGCGGCCGGCGGCACGTCGGTCACGGACGTGACGCACCTGTTCTTCGGCGACCGGGTCGGGCGGGTCCGCGACCCGTTCGGCAACCTGTGGTGGATCCAGGCCCGAGTCGAGGACGTCACCCCCGAGGATGTGCAACGGCGGCTCGTGGACCCGGAGTTCGTCGCCGCGATGGCCTACGTCCAGGGTGCGGAGTTCTTCCCGGAGACGAAGCCGACCGAGTAGTCGCCGCGGGGTCACCGCGTGACTTTGCCCCCGGCCGCCGGCCGCCCGTCCGAACCCGTCTTTCGTAGGCTGCCCGGTATGACACAGACCGGGTTCGATCTGGTGATCTTCGATTGTGACGGCGTGCTCGTGGACAGCGAACGCATCGCGGTGCGGGTGGACGCCCGGGTGCTGGGCGCGCTGGGATGCGCGTTCACCGAGGAGGAGATCGTCGAGCACTTCGTGGGGTGCTCGCGCGAGCGGCACACGGCGCTGGTCGAGGAGCGCCTCGGCCGGCGCCTCGACCCGAATTGGCACCAGGAGTTCCGGCACCTGTACCGGGCCGCCTTCGACGCCGAACTGACCGCCGTGGACGGCATCTTCACAGCCCTGGAGCAGATACCGGGACCACGCTGCGTGGCCTCGAACGGCCCGCGTGGCGGCGTCGAGCGCAACCTGAAGCTGGTCGGGCTGCACGGCCACTTCGAGGGCCGGGTGTTCAGCGCGGACGACGTCGCCGAGGGCAAGCCCGCGCCCGACCTGTTCCTGCACGCGGCCCGGGAGATGGGTGCCGATCCGGCCCGGTGCGTGGTGATCGAGGACAGCGCCTACGGCGTACGGGCGGCCCGCGCGGCCGGGATGCGGGCGTTCGGCTATGTCGGCGGGTTGACCCGGGCGGATCGACTGGCGGACTCGGGCGCGGTGCTCTTCGACGACATGCGCGCGCTGCCGGACATGTTGCGGGCGGTCGGGGGCTGAGCGCGGGCGCACCCGGCGCCGAGCCGCCGAGACCCGGCCCGATGTCGGGCGGCCGGGTCGCGGCGGCGATCGCCGTGGGCGATACACCCAGAGCCGATGTACGACACACCTAGAGCCGATGTACGACCCGACCCGCGACCACCGTCGCGGTCACCGGCAGTTCCGGCAGATCGTCCGGGGCGCAGGTGAGCGGGTCGCCGCCGAACATGGTCAGCTCGGCGTGCCGGCCCACCGCGATCCGACCGGCCACCGCTTCCTCGCCCGCCGCGTAGGCCGCCTCGGTCGTGTAGCCGGCCAGGGCCCGGTGGGCCGAGATGCCGGCCGAGGTCCCGTACGCCGCGCGGTCGGGCTCGCCCGCCGGACGGCGCAGTTGCGCGCCGGCCAGCGTGCGCCTGGGGTCGAACGCGGCGACCGGCCAGTCCGAGCCGAGCGCGACATGGCCGCCGGCGGCCAGGATGTCGGCGTAGCGCCAGGCCTGTTCGGCCCGTTCCGGGCCGACCCGGCGCGACCAGTTGTCCGATCCGTCCGGCAGCGACCAGTCCATGTGCGTCGGCTGCATCGAGGCGACCACGTCGAGCGCGGCGAAGCGCGGCACGTCGGCGTCGCTCAGCACCTCGGCGTGTTCGATCCGGTGTCGGGTGCCGGCCGGCGCGCCGTGCTCGGCGTACACGTCCAGCGCCCGGGACACCGCGCGGTCGCCGATCGCGTGCGTCCAGGCGGGCAGCCCGGCGCGGCCCGCGATCGCGACCGCCTCGGCGTACCGGTCGAAGTCCTTCCACTGCGATCTGTGCGACTGGCCGCAGCAGTCCGGCTCGTGCAACCACGCGCCGCCGCCGTCGATCGCGCCGTCGGCGAAGAACTTGACCGCGGCGAGTCGGACCAGGCCGTCCAGAGAGCGCAGTTCGCCGATCCGGTCGGCGAGGTTGTCCACGTCGCCGGGCGGGCACCACGGCGCCAACCGCACACGCGTGGTCAGCCGTTGTTCGTCGTTCAGCCCGGCCAGGGTCTCGGCGGTGCGCGGCCCGTCGTCCAGGACGTGCACTCCGGTGATCCCGTGCCGGTTCTGCTCGGCGAACAACTGCGCCACCCGCGACTGGAGTTCGGCGCGCGGCATGGGCGGTACCGCCCGGTAGCCCAGGAAGCACGCGGTCATCTCGTGCAACTCGCCGGTGGGGCCGCGCTCGTCGCAGACGATCTCGCTGCGGTCGGCGAACTCGCGGGGGCCGGTCAGCCCGGCGATCCGCAGCGCGGCCGTGCTCAGCAGCGCGGTGTGGCTGTCCGACATCCACACGAACGCCGGTCGACCGCCCACGGCGTCGTCGATCAGGTCGCGGTGGATGGCGCGGCCGGCGAACGCCGCGTACTCGCCGCCGAAACCGATCACCCAGTCGTCCGGTCCGCACGGCGCGGCCTGTTCGGCCAGCCGGCGCCGGGTCTCCTCCAGGGTGACCGCGCCGACCAGGTTCGCGCCGCGGGTGGTGTCCGCACCCAGCACCGGGTGTTGATGACAGTCCGTCAGCCCGGGGGTGACGGTGTTCCCGGGCGCGCGGATCACCTCGGTCCGCGGTCCGATCAGCGTCCGCGCGTCGGCGCCCAGGGCGACGATCCGCCCGTCCCGCGCGGCGAGCGCGTCGGTGGTGGGCGCGGTGGGATCCATGGTCAGCACGTGTGCGTCCAGGATCACCAGGTCCGCGGCGGTCATACGGTGCTCCTCTGCGGAATCGGGGTCGGTTCGTCGGCGCCGCGGTCGGCGAAGCTCTCGCTCACCCGCACCTTGTCCTGCGGGCGGGCGACCAGCAGGTAGGCCACGCCGGTGCCGACCACGACGACGATGCCGAGCACGGCGGCCCAGACCTGGTAGGCCGGTGCGCCGGGCGGGGCGAGGAGTTCGCGCGGCCACGCGATGTTGACGAACTCGAAGGCCAGCCAGGCGACCGCGAGCACGTTCAGCGGCGTGCCCCAGCGGCCGAACCGGACCGGGCCGCCGGGCGTCCAGGACCCGCGCAGCCGGGCGATCAGCGCGGCCAGCGCGATCAGCAGGAACTGGAGGTACATCGCGGCGCTGCCGAAGGTGATCAGGCTGCCGATCGCGGCGCTGTTCAGCGCGAGCAGCAGGGCCAGGCAACTGATCGCGGCGGTGATCACCAGCGCGCCGATCGGCGCCTGCCGCTTGCTCACCACACGCAGCGCCCGGGAACCGGGCAACACGCCGTCCCGGGAGACCGAGTAGACCGAGCGTGCGGCGGCGGCCTGGGAGGCGAGCGCGCACGCGATGAACGCGATGATCACCACGACCACGAACGGCTTGGCCGACCACGAGCCGAACGAGTTCACCACGGCGGTGGTGACCGGGTCCAGGTCCTCGCCCGCGACCACCTTGGCGGGGTCGGGGTGGGCCAGTTCGGCGGCCACGGCGTTCAGTACGACCAGGCCGCCGACGCTGATCAGGGTCCACCAGATCGCCTTCGGCACGTGCCGGGCGGCGTCCTTGGTCTCCTCGGAGGAGGACACGCAGGCGTCGAAGCCGAAGAACGCCCAGCCGCCGACCGCGAGCGCGGCGAGCATCGCGGAGAAGGTCGAGCCGCCCGAGAGCGCCTCGGCGCCCATCGTGTCGGTGAGGATGCCGAAGCCGTTCTCCCGGAAGAGCAGCAGCAGGGCCAGGCCCACCCCGAGCGAGGCGAGCGCCTCGGCCGCGATGCCGGCCGCGAGTACCCAGCGCAGCACGTCGATGCCGAACGCGTTGACCGCGGTACAACACAGCAGGAAGATCGCGGCCACCACGACGATCCGGCCCGGCGTGGGATGGGCGTCGAAGAGCGCGAAGAACCACGGCGCGCCCAGATAGACGATCGTGGTGTTGGCGAACACGACCGCGCACATGCCCACCCAGCCCGCGAGCCACGCGTACGTGGGACCGACCAGGCGACGGGCCCACTGGTAGGCGCCGCCCGCGATCGGATACTGCGAGGCCAGCTCGGAGTACACACACATCAGCAGCGCCTGGCCGAGCAGGCAGATCGGCAGCACCCACACCCACGCGGGACCGGCGATGGTGGTGCCCACCTGGGCGACGGCGTACAGGCCCACGACGGGAGAGACGGTCGCGAAGCCGATGGCGAGGTTGCCCAGCACGCCCAGACTGCGCTTGAGCTCCTGTTCGTAGCCCAGTTCGCCGAGTTGCTCGGCGTCGTGATCGACCACCGGGGTCGACGTGGGCGACACCGACGCGGCGGGCGTCGGTGGGCGAGAAGTGCCGTGGTTCATCGGGACCTCGCAACGGGGACGTTAAAACTTACTTAGTTAGTTTGAGGACCCTAACCTTCGACCGGGTGTAGGGGAAGAGGCGACTTCGGGCTAGGTTGGCGACGCAGAGTGACCGACGGCGGTGCTCGCGAACGGCACGAGGTGAACGCACGATGGGTCGACCCAGCCGCCCCAAACTCGATCGCGAACTGATCGCCAGGGCCGCGGTCGAGTTGGTGGACGAGAAGGGCATGGGCGCGCTGACCATGCGGGCCCTGGCCACCCGGCTGGACGTCCAGGGGCCCTCGCTGTACAACCACGTGGCGTCCAAGGAGGAGCTGCTGGACGCGATCACCGTGGTGATCACCCGGGAGATCGACCGCGCGCCGCTGGAGGATCCGGACTGGAGGGTCGGCATCACCGCGTTCGCCCGAGGTTACCGGGCGGCCTACCTGCGCCACCCCGAGGCGCTGCCGGTGATCGCCCGCCGGCCGGTGTCCACCGAGCAGGCGCTGGCCGCGTACGACGCCACCGCCCGCACCCTGATCCGGATCGGCCTGAGCCCGGCCGACGCGGCCGAGGTGTCCGCGGCGCTGGACTACCTCGTGATCGGGTCGGTGATAGAGACCTACGTCGAGGGCTTCGTCCGGCCGGTCGAGGACTACCGGGCCGAGTATCCCTCGCTCGCCGACTCGCTGGCCGCGAGCGACCCGAGGGCGCTCGACGAGCGCGGTTTCGAGACCGGGCTGCGGCTGCTCCTGGACGGTCTGGCGGCGCGCCTGGCCCGCTGAGCGAGCCGCGCCTGAGGCCGCGGGCCCGGCGCGGGAACGGTCGGCCGACACCCGCCGAGGGCGTTGACAGTCGGTATTGAATGGCGTTCAATGCGGTTTGAACGCCATTCAATACGGAGGTGCGCATGCGGCCGACGCCCACCGGGCGGGATCGGTTGCCGATCTTCACAACCGCCGAGCGGGCCCATGCGCGGCGGGCCCATGCGCGGCGGGTCCACGCGCGGCGGGCCCGAGGGCTGCTCCTGAACGTGCCCGAGGCCGCCGCGCCGATCGCGGACACCGGGTGCGAGGCGGCCCGGGGCGGTGCCCGGTCCGCCGCCGCGATCGAGGCCGGGCGCTCGGTGCTCGGCGTGACCGACGTGCTGCCGGGCGTCGTGGACGCGCCGGCCGACGTCGAGGTCGAGGCGGTGTCGGGTCCACCGCCGCTCCGCCCCGGATCACCGCGCCCGGCGCGCGGCTCCCGTCATTCCCGTGGCCCCGTCGCGGATCCGTTCGTGGATCCACGGCGGGACCCGATTTCCCGAAGGATTTCCCGATGACCAACACCCCGGCCGCAGACGGCTTCTCGATGCCCGCCGAGTGGGTGCCGCACGAGCGCACCTGGATGGCCTGGCCCAGCCGCAACGAGACCTTCGGCGAGGAGGACCTGCACACGGCGCGGACCGCGTGGGGTCGGGTGGCCGAGACGATCTCCCGCTACGAGCCGGTGACGCTGATCACCGATCTGGGCGAATCGGACACCGTCGCGCGGTACGTCGGCCGGCCGTTGACCGTGCTGGAGCAGCCGCTGGACGACGCCTGGATGCGCGACATCGGGCCCACCTTCCTGACCGGTCCGCAGGGTGAACTTGCCGCCGCCGACTGGGTGTTCAACGGCTGGGGCGCCCAGGAGTGGGCCTCGTGGGAGCACGACCGGGAGATCGCCGAGCATGTGATCGAGGCGGCCGGCGCCCGGCGGTACGCGTCGCGGATGGTCAACGAGGGCGGCGGCATCCATGTCGACGGCGAGGGCACGGTGTTGATCACCGAGACCGTGCAACTCGACGAGGGCCGCAACCCCGGGTGGACCAAGGAGCAGGTCGAGGACGAACTGAAGGCGTTCCTCGGCGTGCGCAAGGTGATCTGGCTGCCGCGCGGCCTGACCCGCGACTACGGCCTGTACGGCACCCGGGGGCACATCGACATCGTCGCGTCGTTCGCCCGCCCGGGCCTGGTCCTCGCACACGTGCAGCCCGACCCGGCGCACCCGGACCACGAGGTCGGCAAGGAGAACGTGGCGCTGCTGCGTGCCTCCACCGACGCGCACGGCCGTCCGCTCGAAGTGGTCGAGATCCCGGCGCCGACCGTGCTCGAAGCGCACGACGACTGGGTCGACTTCAGCTACATCAACCACTACGTCGCCAACGGCGCGGTGGTCCTGTGCGCCTTCGACGACCCGCGCGACGAGGAGAACGCCGCGACCTTCGGCAAGCTCTTCCCCGGTCGCACGATCGAACTGGTCGACGCCCGCGACATCTTCGCCAACGGCGGCGGCATCCACTGCATCACGCAGCAGCAGCCGAAGGTGTGAGCGAAGGCGGCGGGGCGACGGCGTCGCCCCGCCGCCGGCACCGCCGGGCGCCGACGTCGTACGGCGGGCGCGTGGTCAGCGGTGCTCGGTCGACGCGGTGCCGTGGGGACCGGGACCGCGACCGGGCGGCTCGGCGCAGGTGAGCGGCTCGGCCGACCCCGCGGGCCCGGCGGCGTTCGACGCGGGGGGCGGCGCCGTGCCCCGCTCGCCCGCGCCGAACGCGGCGAGGGCGAGCAGCAGGACGGCGAGGGCGACGGTGGTCGCGGTCGGCACGTACCAACCGGCGTCGGACGCGGGTTCCACGAGCGCGGCCAGTACCGCGATCGTGCCCGCGAACAGCAGGGAACCGGCGAACGCGGGTATCCCGCGGCGTCCGGCCGTGGCCGCGACCGCGCCGGCTATCAGGACCAGCAGCAGCACCAGACCGGCCAGGCCGACCAGCGACGGGCCGAAGTCGTCGCCCGTGCAGCCGCGTCGCCCGAAGTCGTCGCACGAACCCTGCGCGGCGGCGCGGATCGCGTACGTCCCGATCAGCCATCCGGCCGAGCCGGCGCCCGCGAACGGGAGGAGCCAACCGCGAACGGTGGTCGAGACGGGATGGGACGCCGATGCGTCGGTGCTCATGCTCGGAGGCTAGGCGCCGCTGCGGTCGTCTTGATGAACGGCCGGAAAGCGCCGCGTGAAGCCTGCGTGGCCCACTGCCCGGTCGCGGCGCCCGGCCGCGGCCTCGACGCCGCGGCGCGGGCGGGGCCGAGGGCGCCGCCCCTCCGCCGTCCGCGGCCCCGCCGCGCGGCGCCCGCGCCCGTTCAGTCCTTGAGGGTGGCCCCGTGGGCGGCGGCGAAGGACGCCACGCGGGTGGCGAACTCGACGTCGAGGGTGGTGATCCGGTCGCCCGCGTCGTGGGTGGTCAACGCGAAGGACA
The DNA here is from genome assembly GCF_053594475.1 of Embleya sp. NPDC001921. Taxonomy (NCBI): domain Bacteria; kingdom Bacillati; phylum Actinomycetota; class Actinomycetes; order Kitasatosporales; family Streptomycetaceae; genus Embleya; species Embleya sp. NPDC001921. The sequence goes on along the minus strand of NZ_JBSFEO010000001.1, from coordinate 374,289 downwards.
GGGTGCCGTACAGGATGGTGATCCGGGCGTGGTGGTTCGCCTGGTCCTCGGAGGCGGCGACGGTCGCGTAGAAGGCGGGCACGTCCGCGCGGGCGCACGTGTAGGTCGCGGTCAACTCGCCGTCCACGACCCGCCAGCCCGGGAGGTCGGCGAGGGCCTTGGTCAGTTCGGCGTCGGTGAGCGGCTGGGGTGCCACGGTTGAGTCCTCTCGTCGGGGTGGGCGCTGCCTTCCGCCAGTATGGCGGCGTCGGTTCGCCGGACACGGTATTGAACGACGTTCTAACATGGCGGCAGGCGAGGTCCGCCGTCGAACGAACCAGGGGTGCTGAGCATGGCGGGGACACGGCGCAAGCGGCTGGAACAGCCCAGGGAGGTGGTGCTCCAGGCCGCGATGGACGCGATCGCCGAGCACGGCCTGGCCCAACTGACCATGGCGGGCCTGGGCAAGCGGATCGGGATCAGCGGCGGCCACGTCGCGTACTACTTCGGGTCCAAGGAACAACTGCTCGTGGAAACGCTGCGCTGGAGCGAACAGGGGTTCGCCGAGCGCCGGCGGGCGCTGCTGGCCGCGCCCGGGGTTCCCGCCGCCGAACGGCTCGCCGGCTACATCGACCTCTACCTGCCCGACGAGCGCGCCGACTCGCGCTGGACGTTGTGGCTGGAGGTGTGGACGCGCGCGCTCGGCGACCCGGAGGTGTTGGCCGCGAGCACGGAGATCGAGGGGCCGTGGATCGCGGACCTGCGCGCGATGATCGGGCCGCACCCGGACCCGGACGGGTACGTGCTGCGCCTGCACGCGCTGTTGGACGGGCTGGCCACCCGGATCGTGATCGGCGCGCCCGGCCCCTCGCGGGCCGAGATAGTGCGCCAGGCGAGCGAGTTCGCGGTCCGCGAGGCGTTTCCGGAATCGGGTGTAGACCACACGAACAGGTGATCGGCGGGCGAATCGCTCCCATTTCGGCGCGTTCGGCCGCATCGTGGGGGGATGACGTGGTGGCGCGACCCGAGGCGGCGGCTCGGGGTGATCTGTGCGGTCGTCGCGGTGCTGGTGATCGTCGGGCTGGTCCACCGGGACCGTGCGGATCGCACCGGTTCGGCGCCGGTCGAGGGCGCGCGGGTCGCGGCCACGGCGGCGGCGCCCGCCGAGTCGGCGCCGGTCCGGTCGCCGACCCCGCCGACGAAGCCGTCGCCGGTCCCCAAGCACGTGTTGCCCGACCTGGTCGGCGCCGACTTCCAACAGGCGTGGGACGGCGCCCGGCGGGCCGGCTACCGGTTCGTCACCTCGCACGACGCGGGCGGGCGCGGACGCCGGCAGTTCGTCTTCAGCAACTGGAAGGTGTGCGACCAAAGTCCCGGGCCGGGGCCGCTGGCCACCGAACTCCGGGTCGACCTGGGCGTGGTCCGGCACGACGAGAAGTGCCCGGCCGGTACCGCGCCGACCGCCGAGCCCAAGGTGGTCGACGGCCGGATGCCCGACCTGAAGGGCCGCGGCGTCACCGTCGTGCGCCGGGCCCTGCGCGGTGACACGCACGTCAAGGCGCGGGACCTGGGCGGGAGTCGGCCGGTGCTGATCGAGACGCACTGGGTGGTGTGCACCCAGCGGCCACCCGAGGGAGCACCGGTGTCGGACACGGTGGAGGTGGGCGTGGTCAAGTACGGCGAACACTGCCCGTGACCCCGCGCGGGCGGGCGCCGCCCGTCCGTCGGGGGTTCGCGCACCGCCGAGCCCCGATCAGTGCCCGAGTGCCTCGCGGGCCGGATCCACCAGCTTGCGCACCGTACGGCCGTCGGCGAAGCGCCCGAGCGCCGTCATCGACCACGCCGGGCCCTCGCGAACCAGCTTGCACATCAATACGGCTGTGCGCGGCTCGGTGGCGGACAGGTCGAAGCGGACCAACTCGGCGTCGGTGGTGTCGTCGACCAGGCGGCAGAAGGCGCGGGAGACCTCGGTGAACTTCTGCCCCAGGAACGAGTTCACGGTGAACACGAGCCCGGTGACCCGGGCCGGGAGCGCGTCGAGCCGGACCACGATCGACTCGTCGTCGCCCTCGCCGTCGCCCGTCAGGTTGTCGCCGGAGTGCGCGATCGCGCCGTCGAGGCCGGACAGCTTCATGAACCACACGGTCACGACCTTCTTGCCCTGCGCGTCGAACGCGATGCAGGACGCGTCGAGGTCGATGCTGCTTCCGGACTTCGCCGGGTCCCAGCCCAGGCCCATCCGGATCCGGGTCAACGGCGGCGCACCGGTCTTGACCAGCGAGACCGTCTGATCCTTGCGCAGGCTGACCCGGCCCTTGTCGAGATTGATCGGGCCGCCCGTTTGGGGTGCGCCGACCGGGAGCGGGGCGGTGCTCGCCGAGGTCGGAGCGGGCGTCGGGGCCGGGGCCGGCGGCGGCGGGGGCGGCGGCGGTGCGGGTGCCGGGGTGGGCTGCACGGTCACCGGGCGCCGGGGGATCGGCGGCGGGATCGGGGCGGACCTGGGCGGCTCGTGCGGCAACAGCGGGGCGGTCGGCGTCGGCGTCGTCGTTGCCGTCGCCGGAGGGGCCTCGGACGTCGGGGTCAGGGGGCGCGTCGTGGCCTGGGTCGGCGGCGGCGTGGCGGCCGGCGTCGGGGACGCAGCCTGCGGTCGGGTCCGCGCTTGCGGTTGCGGCCGGGTCGGTGCGCCGGCCGGTTCGGGCGAGGGGGTCGGCTCGTCGTCGACGGCGACGCCGAAGTCGGTGGCGATGCCCGCGAGTCCGTTGGCGTAGCCCTGGCCGACCGCGCGCACCTTCCACGCGCCGCCGCGCCGGTACAACTCCAGCAGCACCAGCGCGGTCTCCCGGCCCAACCCGTTCGGCGTGAAGGTGACCAGCGCCTCGCCGGCGGCGTCGCGCACGGTCGCGGTGGGCGGCGCCGTCCCGCCGAAGGTGGCCGGGGCGCCGGGACCGTCGTCCAGGCTCAGCGCCACCACGATGGTCCGCACGTCCGCGGGCACCGCCGCGGTGTCCACCTGTACCGCCGCCGGACGCCCCGGCTCGCCCGACCGGAGCCGGACGCCGGGCCCGGTCGGCTGGTTGTAGAAGACGAAGTCGGCGTCCGAGCGCACCTTTCCGGACCCGGCGAGCAGCAGCGCCGAGACGTCCACGGACGCCTGGGAGGCGACCTCCACCAGCACGGCGGCCACCGCCAACGGGCAGTTGCCACCCTTCGCGAGCGTCACCGACATGCGCACTCCTCCGGTTCGCGGATCCGACCCGGGCCGGACGCCTCCGAGGTTACCGAGCGGGCGAGCCCGCCGCAGCGAGCCCGCGCGAGTCGTGGACTCGCCGACCCGCGCCCCCGATCGGCCCGGTCAGCGGCGGATCAGGCCCGCGTCGTAGGCCAGCAGACCGGCCTGGGTGCGGTTCGCACAACCCAACTTGGCGAGCATCCGCGACACGTAGCTCTTGACGGTGGTCTCGCTCAGGAACAGGCGCTCGGCGGTCTGCGCGTTGGACAGCCCCTCGCCGATGCAGGTGAGCACCTCGACTTCGCGCTCGGTCAACGACGCGACGGCCGCCGCCGCCCGCTCGCGCGCCGCGTTGCGCCCCGAGGAGGCGGTGACCAGGTCGCGCGTCACCGCCGGGGACAGCACGGTGTGCCCGTCCATCGCGACCCGGACCAGGCCGATCAGGTCCTCCGGCGGAGTGTCCTTGAGCAGGAACCCGGCCGCGCCCGCGTGCAACACGCGCAGGATGTACTGCTCCAGTCCGAACGTGGTCAACACGATCACCCGCGGCGCGTTCGGCAGGTCGACGATCTCCTCGATCGCGGTCAACCCGTCCACTCCGGGCATGTGCAGATCCATCAGCACCAGATCGGGCCGATGGCGCAGGACCGACTCGACCGCCTCCGCGCCGTCGTACGCCTCGCCGATCACCTCGATGTCGTCGGCCACGCCGAGAATCGTGCGCAGGTGGGCACACACCATACGTTCGTCGTCGACGAGCAGGACGCGGATCATGCGTGGTCTCCGGTGGTGGTCGTGGCGGGTGCGCCGGCCGGCAGTACGGCGAGCAACTCGTAGCCGCCGTCCGGCAAAGGGCCGGTACGCAGCGTGCCGGACATCAGCTCGACCCGCTTGCGCAGACCGAGCAGGCCGCTGCCGCCCGTGCCCGGGGCGACCTCGGCGGCCCGGTCGGCAGCCGAGTTTCGCACGGTGATCCGCACCTCGTCGCCCAGGTGATGCAGCCGGACGCCCACCACCGCGCCCGGCGCGTGCCCGCGCGCGTTGGTCAGCGCCTCCTGGACGACCCGACGGGCGGCCCGGCCGATCACCGGCGAGGTCGGCCGCGGCCGACCGAGGATGATCAGGTCGACCGGGACACCGGCCGCGCGCGTCGGCCACCAGATCCGACACGTCGAGCACCGCGCACGGCGCGGCCGGCACCGAACCCACCTGCCGCTCCGACCGGGTCACCGCGACCAGACCGCGCAATTCCTCCAGCGCCCGACAACCGGCCGGACGCAGTTCCTCCGCCGACGCGCACACGTCCCGGTCCCGGGCCCGGGTGCGCAGGGCGCCGGCCTGGAGCACCATCAGGCCGATCCGGTGGGCGAGCACGTCGTGCGTCTCGTCCGCGATCCGGGCCCGTTCCCGTATCCGCGCGCACTCGAGAAGCAACGCGCGCTCGCGCTCGGCCCGTTCGGCCCGGTCCAGGCGCCTCCGGCGGCGGCCGGCGAGGTAGAGGCCGAGCAGCGCCGGCAGCAGGACGGCGGTCAGCGTCGGCGCGTTGGCGGCGGCCACCGGTCGCGGGGCCGCGGCCGACCGAGCGCCGACGAGGGACGCCGGCGCACCGTCGGAGGTCGCGGTGGTGTCGATCATCGACGGAGGATCATTCCGTGGAGATCGCGGCCAGGACGTTCATCCGCGAGGCCCGCAGGGCCGGCAGCAGCGCGGCCAGCAGGCCCACAACGCCCGCGCCGATCACGACCCCGACGATCGTCGGCCATGGGATGGTCAGCACGTCGAGTCCCTGGGACGCCAACATGCGCTGCGCCGAGACACCCCAACCCACCCCGAGCACCAGCCCGAGCACCGCGCCGAACACCGCGATCACCGCCGATTCCAGCCGGATCATCCGCCGGATCTGGACCCGCGACGCGCCGATCGCCCGGAGCAGTCCGATCTCGCGCGTGCGCTCGATCACGGACAGGGCCAGCGTGTTCACCACACCCAGGATCGCGATGACGATCGCGAGTCCGAGCAGGCCGTAGATCATGTGGAGCACCAGGTCGGTCTGGTCCCGCACGGTCTGCTTGTAATCCGCCTGATCACGCAGTCGCGCCTGCGGGAACGGCTCGAGCGCGCGGTCCAGGGCCGCCCGTACCCGCGAACTCTCGGATCCGTCCGCGGTGTTGGTCATGATCACCGAGTCGAGCAGCTCCGGGACCAGCTTGCTCAACGTGTCCAGGCCGACCATGCCGGTGCCCGCGTCGGCGATCCCGATCCCGCTGTCGTCGATCACCGCGCCGACCCGCAGCTCGGCGCTCCTGTTGTTGGGGGTGCGCAGGGTCACCGTGTCGCCGACGCCGAGGTGGTGACGGCTCGCGTACGACTTGGGCAGTGCGATCCGGCCCGCGGCCAGTCCGTCGGCTGCGCTGCCCGCGGTGTACTTCTGCTTCATCATCGCATCGATGCCCGGGTCGGCCCCGGTCACCGAGATGGTCTCGCTCGACCCGTCGAAGAGCACCTTCGCCTCGGTGTCGCGCCGGCGCACCACGTCGCTCACGCCCGGCACCTCGCGCACCGCCTCCGCGACCTGCGGAGCGAAGGCGAGCCCGCCGGTGCTCTCGAGGGTGAAGTCGGCGCCGAGGCGCTGGTCGATCTGCCTGCCCACCGAGTCCCTCATCGACGTGGCCACCACCGACAACGAGGCGACCAGCGCGACGCCGATCATCAGCGCGGCGGCCGTGGCGCCGGTGCGGCGCGGATTGCGCAGCGCGTTCTCCCGGCTGAGCCGGCCCACCGTGCCGAACAGGCGCGGGAACGTCCCGGTCAGCCAGGGGATCACCAGGCGGGCCAATACCGGCCCGAGCACGATGAACCCGACCAGGGTGCCGATCAGTCCGGCCCCCAGGGCCAGCCCATGGGCGGGGTCCAGCCTGGTCGCGGACGCGCCGATCGCCAGCGCGATCGCGCCGAGCACGGTGACCACGCCGCCGCCGATCGCCCGTCCGCGCAGCGACTTCGCCGGCGGGGCGCCGGCCTCGCGCAACGCGGCCATCGGGCTCACCCGGGCCGCCCGGCGAGCGGGCAGGTAGGCCGCGATCACCGTGACCACGACACCCACCGCGTAGGCGATGACCGGCGTCGCGGGCTTGACTTCCAGCGGTGTGCCCTCGAGGTCGACGCCGACCGCGCCCATCAGCGTCAGCAGGCCCTGCCCGAGCGCGAATCCGCCGAGCAGGCCCAGCGTGGAGCCGACCACCGCGAGCAGCAGTGCTTCCACGAGCACCGAGCGGTTCACATCGGCCCGACCGGCTCCGATCGCGCGCATCAGGCCCAGCTCGCGGGTGCGTTGGGCGACGAGCATGGAGAAGGTGTTGAAGATCAGGAAGGTGCCGACCAGGAGCGAGACGCCCGCGAAGCCGAGCAGCGCGTACTTGATCACGTCGAGCGCCTGGCCCAGGTCCGCGGAGGCGTCGTCGGCCTCCTCCTCCCGGGTCTTGATCTCGAAGCCCGCGCCGAGCTTGGCGGCGACCCGGGCCTTGAGCTCCCTCTGGTCGACGCCGGACCCGGCGGTCAGGGACACGGAGGTGATCACGTCCGGCTTGCCCAGCAGCCGTTCGCGGGCGGCGGTGCCGTCCAGGAAGAGCAGGGTCACGCCCGGGTTGATGGTCTTGTAGTCGGCCAGCCCGACCACGGTCGGGTCGAACGCGCCCGGCGCGGCGATCACACGCACCCGGTCGCCGACCGCGACCCTGTTGTGGTCGGCCGCGTCGCTGTCCAGGACGATCTCGTTCGGTCCCCGCGGTGCGCGGCCCTTGGTCAGTTCGACGCGGGACTGTTTGTCGGGGAACCAGTCGGCGGCCCGCACCTGGGGCTCCGAGGTCAGGCCGATCTTCCTGCCCCGGCCGTCGACGAGGATCACGTTGGTGACCGAGACGTCCGGATGCGCGTCGGCGACGCCGGGCACCGTGCGCACGGCGGCCACGGTCGTGTCGGGCAGGGTCGGCTGTTGCCCGGTGCGGCCGAGCCGGTCCTCGCGGAACTCCGACTCGGGCCTGACGGTGACGTCCGCCGCGGCGGTGCGGGAGAGCTCGTGGAAGGTCTTGCCGATCGTGTCGGTGAACATCAGGGTGCCCGCCACGAACGCGACCGACAGCAGGATCGCGAGCGCGGACAGGATCATTCTGGCCTTGTGTGCGAGGAAGCTGCGCAGCGTCGCCTTCAGCACGGCGGCGCCCTACTTCGCGGACCGGGCGAAGTGCCGCCCGGTCAGGGTCCGGGTACCCGACGCGCCGTCCCCGGCCCGATCGTCGCGATCGACGCGCCGGCACGCGCGGGGTGCGCCGGCGCCGCTCGACGCGGAAGTCGTGGTCGGGGGGCGCCGGCGGTTTCCGGGAGACATGCGGAGGGCTCCTTGGCATGGGGATCCTGACACCTCCTCAGCCTTCGGGTCGGTCGGGTGTGCTCGATAGCCGCGAAGGTGCGCGGCGTTGTCACCAAAGTTGCGTCCTCCTCGTCCTTTGTTGTCCCTGGTTGTCGACCCGCTTTCCGGTCCGGCGTCGTCGGCCCGCCGGCACTGTCGCGCTTCGCCGGCTCGCCGTCGTGGTCGCGGCTCACCCGGTCGAGGCCACGGCTCACCCGGTCGAGGTCAGCCGGGCCAGCACCAGGCCGCCCACGATCAGCGCGAGCGCCGCGATCCGCCCGGCGCTGAGCGCGTCGTGCTGAACGGTGATGCCCAGCGTGATCGCGCCGACGGTGCCGATTCCGGTGAACGCCGCGTACGCCGTACCCACCGGCAGGTCGCGCATCGCTACCGACAACAGGTAGACGGCCGTCGCGCCGAGCACGAAGCAGATCACCGTCGGCAGCGGCTTGGTGAATCCCTCGGTGGGCTTGATGCTCTGCGACCACACGACCTCGACGAGGCCGGCTCCGAGCAGGATCAACCAGGCCATCAGTACCCCTCCACGAGTGAGCGTCCGAGTTCCGCGGCGCGGGTGAGCGCGTCCGCGTGCGAGGACAGATGCAGGTCCCGGCGCTCGGCGAGGGTCGGGTCCACGAGCGAGTTGGTCAGTTCGGTACCGAGCACGATCGCGTCCGAGATCGCGTAGTGCCCGGTGAAGAAGTCGACGAGGTAGCGCGTCTGGTGGTCGAACGGCGCCCGGGGGGTACCCGGCAGGTACGAGCCGCCGCGGGCCGAGGCGACCACGAATCGGCGCGGCGCCAGCGACATCTTGGGGAAGGTGACCTGGTCGATCCAGCTCTTGAGCTGGGCGGGCACGCCGAAGTTGTACATCGGCGCGCCGATCAGTACGACGTCCGCCGCGACCAGTTCGGCCAGCAGCGGCTCGACCACGTCCCACGCCTTGCGCTGCTCGGGGGTGCGGACCGCTCGCGGGTAGTCGGCGATCTCGGTGATGCCCTCGCGCAACATCGTGTCGCAGATCTCGGTCCAGGCCTGGTCGATCGGCGGCACCGGGCGCGCGGTCAGGTCGCGGTGGGTGTACTCGGCGTCCGGCTGCGCGGAACGCCACGCGTCGGCGAAGGCCGCGCCCAGCGTCCGGGAGAAGGAGTCGGCGCGGGCGCTGGAGTCGAGGTGGAGGAGGTGCGGCATGGTGGCTCCCGAGGTTAAGTGGACGGGTCGTCCGCTTTCATGGGAGGACCGTAACAGCTAAGTGGACAGGCTGTCCACTTGTCGTTAGGGTGGGGATCATGACGAAACGCACCGACTTGCTCACGGGCCTTCCGGTCGCCGCGGACGGTGCGGCCCGGCCCCGGGAGCGCGCGGACGCCGCCCGGAACCGGGCCCGGGTCCTGGCCGCGGCCGAGGAACTGTTCGCGGCCGGCGATCCGGCCGAGGTCACCATGGAGGACATCGCCAAGGCGGCGGGCATCGGCCGCGGTACGCTGTACCGCCGCTATCCCGACCGGGCCTCCATCGCGCGCGCCCTGCTGGACGAGCACGAGCACGACCTGCAGCACCGAATCCTGCGCGGCGCGCCGCCGTTGGGCCCGGACGAGATCGATCCGGCCGAGCGCCTGGCGGCCTTCTACGCCGCGATGGTGGACCTGCTGGAGCGGCACGTGCACCTGCTCCTGGGCGCGGAGACGGGCAGTGCGCGCTACCGGACCGGCGCGTACGGCTTCTGGTACACGCATGTGCGGATCCTGGCGGCGGACCGCGCGGACCCCGAGGCGCTCGCCGACACGCTGCTCGCGCCGCTGGCCCCGGAGGTGTACCGGCGACAGCGCGAACAGGGCATCTCGGTGGAGCGGATCAAGCGAGGGCTGGCGGAACTGGCCAGGGGCGTCCTGGCGGGGGACCGGTCACGAGTGCGGCCGGACGCCGACCCCCGATCGTGAACGAGCCGGGCGCCGACCCGGGTGGCCGCGGCGCATCCGGACGGGCGGGTGAGCGCCGGGATGTTCCGGCTTCGCGACGGGCGCGTCGTCGACCCGCCGATCCGGCGCTCGGGCAGGCCGGGAGCGGCGCCGGCGTTCCGGTTGGACGGGGAGGTCCGAGCACGATCGAGCACCGTCTCGGCCGGCCCGATCGGATATCCCCACGCGATCATCGCCGATCGCGACATACTCGGGTTTCCGGTCGGCTCGGGAGGCGGGACGAGTGGTGGATCCGGTACAGGGACGCCTGTTGGCGACGGCGATCACGAGCACGCTGCGGCGACTGACCTCGGTGCCCCCGGGCGCGCGACTGGTCGAAGCGCCGGTCCGGATGGGTGGGCGCGTCGCGCGCCGCCGGGTACGCCGCGAGGTCGGCGTCGCCGACGTGGAACGACTGACGCGCACCCTGACCCGGCGACTGACCGACGTGGAACGGGACTTCGCCCGACTGGAACCGGCCGACGGCGAACTGATCGTCGCGGCGGTGGTGGCCACGCTCGGCGACGCGGTCACCATGGACGACGTACAGGCCGCGGGCCTGGACTCGACCGTGCTGCGGTCGCGGTTGGCCGCCCGCGCGCGGGGGTCGGCGCAGTCCGGGACGCCGCTGTTCGACGCACTCCTGGGCGAGTGTTGTACGCACATCGTGGACTTCTTCACCAAACAGCCGGAGTTCCTGGCCCGCACCGTGATGGAACAGGCGGTCGGCCAGGCGGAGTTGCTGCGCCGGGTGCCGGCGGAGGAGGACGTCGACGACACGTTCGACCGGCGCTACCGCGCGGGTCTGCGGGTCAGGCTGGATCAGGCCCGGCTGTTCGGGGTCACCGAACTCGACCCCCAGGACAGCACGTACGAGCTGACCACGGCCTATGTGAGCCTGGTCGTGCAGACCCGGCGCGAGCCCCGGCGGCGGTGGGACGACGACGGCGCGCAGGCGGACACCGCCCGCAGCCTGTTGGAGGACGCCCTCGCGCGCAGCGACCGGATGGTGCTCGAGGGCCCGGCGGGATCCGGCAAGAGCACGCTGCTGCGCCGGCTCGCCGTACACGTGGCCTCGGGGGACCTGCCGGCCAGACTGGCGTCCTGGACCGGCCGGGTGCCGTTCCTGTTGAAGCTGCGCACCATGGTCACGGAGGATCGACTGGTGTTGCCCGCACCGGCCGACTTCGTCGCCGCCTCCGGCTCCACGCTCGGCAGCGAGCAGCCCGCGGGCTGGGCGGCGCGCCGGATGCGCGACGGGCGGGCGGTGGTCTTCGTCGACGGGGTGGACGAACTGCCGGAGGGACACCGGGCGGACGCGCTGGACTGGCTGGAACAGTTGTGCGTGGACTACCCCGACGCGGCCTACGTGGTGACCTCGCGGCCCAGGGTGTTGTCCGAGCGGCGGCACCGGCGGCTGCGCCGGGCGGGCTTCGTCGCGGGGGAGCTCCAGGCCATGTCGAGCGCGCAGGTCGCGCTGTTCGTGGACCGCTGGCACCGGGCCCAGTGCGGTGACCCCGACGAACTGGCCGAGTGCGCCGAGCGGCTCAAGCGCACCCTGGACAGCCGCCGGGACCTGACCCGGCTCGGCACGAACCCCCTGCTGTGCGCGCTGATGTGCGCGCTGCACCGGTACGCGGACCAAGCCCTCCCCGAGGGCCGCACCGAGTTGTACCGCTCGGCCATGGCGATGCTGCTGGGCGGTCGCGAACGCGCCCGGCGGATCACCACGAGTCGAGTCCGGCTCCAGCCGACCCAGGCGGAGAAGGTGCTGGCCGCCCTGGCGATGTGGATGACGCTCAACGGCCGCCGATCGATCACCCGACGGGTCGCGACGGCGTGTGTGGCCGACGTACTGACCCGGTTCCGGCAGACCGTCGAGCCGCCGTACACGGCCGAGGAGGTGCTGGAGAGTCTGGTCGCCCGGAGCGGGCTGCTCCAGGAACCCGAGTCCGGCGTCTTCGAGTTCGGCCACGCGAGCTTCCAGGACTACCTGGCGGCACTGGAGATCGTCCGTGCCGAGCACCTGGACCACCTGATCAACCACGCGCACGATCCGCTCTACCACGACGTGTTGATCATGGCGGTCGGCCGAACCCAGGACGACCCGTCCCGGCAGCGGGAGTTGCTCGACGGCCTGATCGCGCGGGCGCAGGCGGACCCGGTGCACCGTGATCGGCTGTGGTTGCTGGGCGCCGCGTGTGTGTCGACGGCGGCGATGGTGGATCCGGAGCGGGCGGACCGGTTCCGCGAGGCGACGGCGGACCTGCTGCCGCCCAGGGATTGGGACGCGGCCCGGAACCTGGCCGCCGCGGGCGAGTTCGTGGTCGATCTGCTCGTCGACCTGACCCGGAACGAACACGTCTGCGACCAGGACACGCGAAGGATCCTGCACACCGCCTCGGAGATCGGCGGCGACGTCGTGATTCCGCTGCTGGCTCGCTTTCGGGACCGGGAATGGTTCGCGATCCGGTTGGACCTGGTCACGGCCTGGAGCGCGGTGACGGATCGGGAGCAATACTACGAAGCGGTGTTGAAGCACGTGGGATTCGCGGACCTGCATCTGCGGATTCCGGATCCGGCGACTCTGGCGCTCCTGGCCGGCCGCACCGACGTGCGCACCCTTCAACTGCCCGCCGAGACGTCGGAAATCCCCGCACGAGCTCTCGCCGCGCTCCCGAACCTCGTCTCGCTCTCCATCGTGGACACCCGGATCACGGATCTGGGTCCGCTGGTGGAAGTGCCCCACGTCGTCTCGTTGTCCCTCGGGTGCGGGCAACTCTCCGATCGAACGATGTTGGCACGGTTTCCCTGGATCACCGGCCTTCACTTCAACCGCGAGCCGCTGGACGACGCCGAGCTACTGCCGGACGTCCCGAATCTGCGGGACCTGTATCTGCACGACACGGCGATCGCGGATCTGTCGAGCCTGACGAAGTACCCGAGGCTGGAAACGCTCGGCATCATCCACACCCGGGTTGCGGACCTGGCTCCGTTGCGCGGGTTGCCCGTCCTGGACTGTCTGTACGTGGATCGATCGCCCGTGACGGACCTGGCCCCGCTGGCGGGTCTGTCGCGCCTGCGCACGGTCGGCATCTGCGGCGCGCCCGTGACCGACCTGAGTCCCCTCGCCGACCTTCCGGACCTGACCTGGCTCCGGGTCGACGAACGTCAACTCGGGCATCTCGGTGCGCTCGCCGAACACGTCGCCGGCGGTCGGATCACCTTGAAGGTCGGCATGGAGTGAAGCCACCGCCCGGCCGATCCGAGGTCCCGGGCTCACTCCTGCCTCGGCGTGCCCAACCGCAGCCGATTGCCGTCCGGGTCGCTCAGGTGAACCTCCCGGGCCCACGGCGCCTCCTCGACCGGGACACCGAATTCCCGGGCCACCTCGTCGATGTCGGCGACCCGAAGGTAGACCAGCGTGTCCGGCGTCGCGTCGCCGGTGTGCTCGCTGAGGAACAGGCGCACATCGCCCCTGGCGATCTCGACGAAGGCGGGGAGATCGGGTTCGAAGCGGTGCTCCCACTCCCGGACGAAGCCCAGCCGGGCGTACCAGGCGACGGACTCGGCCGCGTCGGCCACGCGCAGGACCGGGATGGCTTGTTCGTTCATGGCGGGCATGCTGCCAGGCCGCGGTGACAGGCGGTCGGCGCACCGGGCCGATCGGGGTGTTGTGTCAGCCGGTGCGGTGTGGGTAACGGGTCGAGCGGGGGCGCGCCGATCGGGTTCGGCGTCGCCGCCCTCGCCTTTCGCATCCGCCGTATCTGGAGGCTCTCATGGCCATCGCGTCCGTCAATCCGGCGACCGGGGAGACGCTCGAGGAGTTCGCCGAACTGGGCGAAGGCGAGATCGAGGCGCGCTTGGCGCGGTCCGACGAGGTGTTCCGGGCGCACCGGCGGGACCCGTACGACGTGCGCGCCGCGGCCATGCGTCGGGCCGCGGACCTGCTCGACGCGGAGAAGCTCGACGTCGCGGCGGTGATGACGGCGGAGATGGGCAAGACGCTCGCCGCCGCCGAGGCCGAGGTGGCCAAGTGCGCCCGGTTGTGTCGGTTCTACGCCGAGCGGGCGGCGGGGTTCCTGGCCGACGAGCCGGCCGACGCCGGCGCGGTCGGGGCGCGGCGGGCGTACGTACGCTACGAGCCGCTCGGTCCGGTGCTGGCCGTGATGCCGTGGAACTTCCCGCTCTGGCAGGCCATGCGCTTCGCCGCGCCCGCGCTGATGGCGGGCAACACCGGCCTGCTCAAGCACGCGTCCAACGTGCCGCGGACCGCGCTGTACCTGGGCGAGCTGTTCACCCGGGCCGGCTTTCCCGAGGGCGCCTTCCAGACCCTGCTGATCGGGTCCAAGCTGGTCGAGCGGGTGTTGTGCGATCCGCGCGTGGTGGCCGCGACGCTGACCGGCAGCGAGGGCGCCGGGCGCTCGATCGCGGCGATCGCCGGGCGCGAGCTGAAGAAGACGGTGCTCGAACTGGGCGGCTCGGACCCGTTCCTGGTGCTGCCCTCCGCCGACATCGAGGCCGCCGCGAAGACCGCCACCAAGGCGCGCACCCAGAACAACGGGCAGAGCTGCATCGCCGCCAAACGGTTCATCGTGCACACCGACGTGTACGAGGCGTTCGCCGAGGCCTTCACCGCGAACATGGCCGCGCTGCGGGTCGGCGACCCGACCGCCGAGGGCACCGACGTGGGCCCGCTGGCCCAGGAGCAGGGCGTACGCGATGTCAGCGCCCAGGTCGAGGACGCCAAGGCCAAGGGGGCCCGGGTGTTGTGCGGCGGCGAGCGGCCCGCCGGTCCCGGCTGGTACTACCCGCCGACCGTGGTCGCCGAGCTCACCCCGAAGATGCGGATGTACCGCGAGGAGGTGTTCGGCCCGGTCGCCGGGCTGTACCGGGTCGCCGACCTGGACGAGGCGATCGACCTCGCCAACGCGACCCCGTTCGGCCTCGGTGCCAACGCCTGGACCGAGGACGAGGCCGAACAGGAGCGCTGCGCGGCCGAGTTGGCGGCCGGTGCGGTGTTCGTGAACGGCATGGTCACGTCCTACCCCGAGCTGCCCTTCGGCGGGATCAAGACCAGCGGGTACGGGCGCGAACTCGCCCGGGAGGGAATCCGCGAGTTCTGCAACGCGAAGACGGTCTGGGTGGGCGGCGCCTGACGGGGCACACGACCCACGTGGACACCTGGGTGTGGATCGTGCTCGGCGTCGCGGCGGTCGTCTTCGTCGTGACGCTCGTGATCGTGGTCGTGCTGGTCCGCAGGCTGCTGCGGACCTGGCGGCTGGTGCGGGGGCCGGACGCGACCACGCGCGACCGGGCGCTGTTCCTCGGCGCGCTGATCTACGCGATCAGCCCGGTGGACCTGCTGCCCGACCCGATCCTGATCGACGACATCGCGGTGCTGCTGTACGCACTGCGCGAGCTCGGCCGGGCCGGCGGGGTCCGCGCGGGCGCGCGGCTCGGTGTGGACGCGCTCACCCGGCCGCACCGCGGCCCGGCCGGAAGACCCACGCCGCCGTGACCGACCCGCGCCGCTACCGCTGGCGGATCACCGCTTCCTGGACGACCGAGGCCACCAGTACGCCGTCGTGGTTGTAGAACTCGCCCATGGCCAGCCCGCGCGCGTCCTGGGCGGACGGCGAGGCCTGGGCGAACAGCAGCCACTCGTCGGCGCGGAACGGGCGCAGGAACCACACCGCGTGGTCCAGCGAGGCCATCTGGAGCTTGGCCGGATTCGTGATGTACGGCCGGGCCGCGGTGCCGGCCAGGGTCAGGTCGGACATGTAGGTCAGCCCGCACACGTGCAGCAGCGGGTCGTCCGGCAACTGCTTGGCGGCGCGCATCCACACCCGCTGGTGCGGGATGCCGTCGACGATGTGGGTGCCCGGCGACTTGTCCTGTGGGACGAAGCGCAGGTCCATCAGCAGCCGGGTCTGCGACTCCTCGTAGTGCGCGCGCTCCTCGGCGGACAACTTCTCGTACGGGTCCGGCAGGTCCTCCGGGAGCGGCACGTCCGGCATCGCGCGGCGGTGCTCCGGGGTCTCCTCGGCGACCTTGAAGGACGCCGAAAGGGTGAAGATCGCCGCGCCGTGCTGTACGCCGGTCACCCGCCGGGTCGCGAACGAGCGCCCGTCCCGGACCCGGTCGACCTGGTACACGATCGGCGCGGTGGTGCTGCCGGGCCGCAGGAAGTAGCTGTGCAACGAGTGCACGTGTCGGTCCGGGACCACCGTGCGGCCCGCCGCCACCAGGGCCTGCGCGGCGACCTGGCCGCCGAAGGCGCGCAGCGGCGCGCCGGCGTGGCACCAGCCCCGGAAGATGTTCTCCTCGATCTGCTCCAGGCGCAGCAGGTCGAGGAAGGTCTCGGCCCGGCCAGGGCCCTCGTCGGCAAGATCGTGTTCGGTCACGCTGCCCATGATGGACTACCGCCGCTCGGCCCGTCGCACCCAGGAACGACTTCACGATCGACCCGGCCGACCGGCCGCCGGTGATGCCGCCCTCGACCCGGACCGCCGATCTTGGAGGGTGGACGGCGTGCGGATCAGCGCGTGAGCAGCCCCGCCAGCCGCGCGGTGAGGTCGTCGGCCCGGGTGCCCATCACCCGGAACGACTCGATCGGCTCGCCCATCGGGTCGTCGAGTTCGTCGGCGGGTCGGGCCATTCGGTTCGCCGGTCGCAGGTCGTCCACCCGGGCCACCCAGTCGGCGAGCGGCAGTTCGCCGCGTGGGCCGAACTTCTCGCCCAACCGCACCAGTTCGCCGAGCAGGAAGGTGCGCGGCAGGGCGTCGGCGGCGAGCGCCTCGACGGCCCACTGGTGTTCGCGCGTCATGCCGATCACCACGTCGGCGGTACGCAGCAGGTCGACGGTGAGCTTGCGGCTGCGGTGCGCGCCCGGGTCGATCCCGTACTCGACCAGC
This sequence comes from Embleya sp. NPDC001921, assembly GCF_053594475.1. Lineage (NCBI taxonomy): Bacteria > Bacillati > Actinomycetota > Actinomycetes > Kitasatosporales > Streptomycetaceae > Embleya > Embleya sp. NPDC001921. The sequence goes on along the minus strand of NZ_JBSFEO010000001.1, from coordinate 357,801 downwards.
ACCAGCACGCTGTTGTCCGCCATCGGCCGGGCGTTCCAGTCGATGGTGCCCGCCGAGGACACCTCGGCCGGCAGCGCCGAGCCGGTCAGTCGGTGCCGCAGCATCGCCTCGACCACGGGGGAGCGACAGATGTTCCCGCTACAGACGACCAGTATCGATGCAGTCACGCGGCGGATCCTAAGGGGCCGCGGGTTGCCCGGCCGGCCCCACCCCGGGCCCGGAACCCGAACGGGGCTGACGGGTGATCAGTAGGCTGACTCGCCTGTGGGGGCGGAACGGCGCAGGGAAATGGGGCGAGGGGTTGTTCGGGATCATCCGGCCGTGCCGGCACCGGCTGACCGAGAAGTTGCAGAGCGAGTGGATGGCCCACCTGTGCGGGATGTGTCTCGCGTTGCGGGACGACCACGGACAGGCGGCGCGGATCGCCACCAACTACGACGGGTTGATCATCTCGGTCCTGGTCGAGGGGCAGTCCGCGCGACCCGCGGCGGAGGGCCGGCGCAAGGCCGGCCCGTGCCCGCTGCGCGCGATGCGCCGGGCCGAGGTCGCGATGGGCGAGGGCGCGCGATTGGCCGGCGCGGTGTCGCTGGTGCTCGCGTCGGCGAAGATGCGCGACCACATCGACGACGGCGACGGGGTGTACAAGCGCCGCGCGGTGGCGGGCGGCGCGCGCCGGGTCGCCGAGCGCTGGGCCCGCCAGGGCGCGGACGCCGCGTCGGACGTGGGCTTCGACACGGCCGTGATGGTCGAGGCGGTGGATCGGCAGGTCGAGGTCGAGGCGTCGGCCGGGCCGGGCGTGTCCGTGCTGACCGTGACCGAGCCCACCGAGACGGCGACCGCCGCCGCGTTCGCGCACACCGCGCTGCTGGCCGAACGGCCGGACAACGTCGAGTCGTTGGCCGAGGCGGGCCGGTTGTTCGGTCGGCTCGCGCACCTGCTCGACGCGGTCGAGGACATCCACGCCGACCGCGCGGCCGGGGCCTGGAACCCGCTGCTCGCCACCGGTACCGGGCCGGACGAGGCGCACCGGTTGTGCCGCGACGCGGCGACCGGGATCAGGCTCGCGCTGGCCGAGGTCGACTTCGTCGACGGCGTGCTCGCCCACCGGCTGCTCGTCCACGAGGTCGACGAGGCGATCGACCGGTCCTTCCGGCACGCGGGTTTCCCGGTCGAGTCGCCGTCGTGTTCGGTCGGCGGCAAGCACGGCAACGGCTGCGCCAAGCACGGCGAGCGGCCCGAACGACGCCTGGCCGCCCGGCCCGAGGGCTCGTGGCCGAACCGGCAACCGCCCTACCCGCAACCGCCGAACCAGGAGCCGCCGGGCAGCCCGTACGACCCGAACAGCCCGTGGGGTCCGCCCGGTGGCCCGACTCCGCCGCCTCCGCCGCCCGGCGGCCACAACGTGTTCGTCGCGTGCGCGATCTGGGCCGGGCTGTGCTGCACGTGCCAGTGGTGCTGCCGGGAGACGTTCGAGGATCCGTGCACCGGCCGGGAGCGCCAGGGCTGTTGCCACAAGTGCGACTGCGGGGACTGCTGCGACGGTTGTGAGTGCTGCGGCAACTGCTGTGAATGCGGTGAATGTTGCTCGTGCGACTGTTCGTGCTGATCGACCCTCGCCGTTCGGGTGCGTCGGACGCCCGGCGTCGCGTCCGGCAACACCCCGACGGGCGTGAAAAGTTGCCGAACCGCGAGGGGGCAAGGCCCTGATAAGCGCAAAAAATAGCCGAACTGGCATTCGACGGTAAAAACGCCCAACCGTAACGTCTTGGCAAAGCATCTTCGGTCCGATTGACCCTGCTTTCGCCACCCAACCACGATCAGCGATGACCGGGTGTCGTGCCATCGGCACCCGGCGTCACCGATCTCGGGCCGGTTTCGCCGGCCCGATGCCGTGTGTCCCCCCGGGGCGCGCGGCAGACGGGAGGGGGCCGGTCATGCACGACACGACGCACACGGCACACGCGACACGTCCGTTGCCCCGGATCGCCGAACTGCCCGGCGGCACACCGCTGCGCGCCGGGCAGTCGGTACCGGACCCGGTGCCGCGCGACCGGGTCACCCTGGTCGTGCCGGCCCGCAACGAGGCGCGCAACCTGCCCTGGGTGCTCCAGCAGATACCCGAAGGCGTCGACGAGGTCCTGCTCATCGATGGGGACTCCACCGACGCCACCTCGCTGATCACCCGCCGCTATCTGCCCGCGGCCCGGGTCATCCCGCAGTCCGGCCCCGGCAAGGGCAGCGCGCTGCGGACCGGATTCCGGCACGCGACCGGCGACATCATCGTCACCATCGACGCCGACGGCAGCATGTCGCCGCAGGAGATCCCGCACTACGTGCACTTCCTGACCAACGGCTACGACTTCGTCAAGGGCTCCCGGTTCGTCGGCGGCGGAGGTTCGCTCGACCTGACCACGCTGCGCAGCCTGGGCAACCACGCGCTGATGGCGCTGGTGAGCCGGCTCTACAGCTACCGACTGACCGATCTGTGCTACGGCTTCTGCGCGTTCCGGCGGTGCTTCCTGGAGCACCTCGACCTGCGCTCGACCGGCTTCGAGATCGAGGCCGAGATGATCGTCCGCGCGCTTCGCGCCGGGCTGCGCATCGCCGAGGTGCCCAGCCTCGAACTTCCGCGCCGCAGCGGCCGATCCAACCTCAACGCACTGCGCGACGGGCAACGCGTGCTGCGCACCGTGCTGCGTGAGCACGCCGGCGCGCGTGCGGTCCGTCCGAGGGAGGACGCTTGACCCCGCGACCCGAACCGGAGCCCGGCAGGCCCGACCCCGATCCGCTGCCGCTGATCCCGAGGCAGCGCCCGGCGGAGCGGAACGATCCGACGTCCGACCCGGAGCCGGCCGCCGCGCCGACCCCCGTGTTCATCCCGCGCCCGGCCGCGCCGAGCCGCTCGGCCGCCGACCGCGGACAACGGCCCGCCGACCCGAACGATCTCGTACACGTGCGGGTGCTCGACCTGACCGCCGGCGCCGCGCCGCGCCTGAGCACTCCCGACGGCCGGCCGGCCGACTGCCCCGCCGGCGCCGTGCTCGCGCTGGTCCGGCACAACGGCACACCCGTGGGCCTGCTGGAACTCGATCCGCCCGGGGCCGATCCGGACGGGGCCGACCCGTCCCTGTCCGGGGTCGACGTGCCCGGCGCGGACCCGGACCGCCTGATCGCCGCGGCCCGCGCCCGATTCGGCGCGCCCGCCGGACCCGACCACGCCCCCGAACCGCCGGGGCGCCGTGAGACACCGCGCGTCAGCGTGATCGTGGCGACCCGGGAGCGGCCCGAACTGCTCGCCGCGTGCCTGCGCACCCTGCTGTGGCAGACCTATCCCGACCTCGAACTGATCGTGGTGGACAACGCGCCCACCACCGACCGCACCGCGAGCGTGGTCCGAGGCGGTTGCGCGGGCCTGGTGCGCTACGTCCGCGAACCGCGTGTCGGCTTGGCGCTCGCGCACAACCGCGGCATCGCCGCCGCGACCGGCGAACTGCTGGCGTTCACCGACGACGACGTGCTGGCCGACCCCGGCTGGGTCGCCGGCCTGGTCGCCGGTTTCACCCGAGCCGGTCGGCCCGCGTGCGTGACCGGGCTGATCCTGCCCGCCGAACTGCGCACCCCCGCGCAACTGATGCTGCACCACCACGCGGGCTACGCCAAGGGATTCGAACCGGTGCTGTACGACGCCCAGGCGCCGCCGGCGGATCCGCTGTTCCCGTTCACCGCCGGACGCTTCGGTTCCGGTGCCAACATGGCCTTTCGGGCCGACACGCTGCGCGCGATGGGCGGCTTCGACCCGGCGACCGGGGTCGGCACGCCCGCGCGCGGCGGCGACGACCTGCTCGCGTTCTTCCGCACCATCGTGCGCGGCCACCGGATCGGCTACGAACCCGGCGCGCTGATCTGGCACCGGCACCGGGCCGATCCCGCCGCGGTGGTGCACCAGGTGCGCGGGTACGGCACCGGCCTGGGCGCCTATCTGACCGCCGCCGTACTGCGCGAACCCCGTACCTTCGGCGCACTCGCCCGCCGGGTGCCCGGCGGCCTCCGGTACGCGCTGACCCGCACCCGCACGCCCGGCCGCCCCGAAGCCCCCTGGCCCGCCCGCCTGGCCGGGCTGGAGCGCCGCGCGCTCGCCGCCGGTCCGCTCGCCTACCTGCACGCCCGCGTTCGTGTGCACGGCGTGCGTCCACCGTGGGAACACCCGGAGCGAGCCCGGTGACGCAGGCCCAGCTCCGTCGGCCGATCCGCATCCGCCCCGGGGTGGACCCGCTGCTGCGCAACGGCCATGTGCTGACCGTCGGTTCGCTGGTCACCTCGGCGTTCGGGGCGGGTTACTGGGCGCTGGCCACCCGGTGGTACGGGGACGCGACGGTGGGCCGCAGCTACGCCGCCGTGTCCGCGCTGATGTTGCTGTCGGGGCTCGGCCAACTCGGGCTGGGCAACGTACTCGTGCGCTTCCTGCCGCAGGCGGACCGGGACCGGCGCGCGCTGATCCGGGCCGCCTACGCCGCCGCGTTCGGCGCCACGCTGGTGGCCGTGTCGAGCTTCCTCGCGCTGATCCCGGTGTGCGCGCCCGGCCTGGGCTTCCTGCGCGAACCGGCGGCGGGCTGCTGCTTCGCGGCGACCACCGTGGCGTACGCGCTGTTCGCGCTCCAGGACGGCGCGCTCACCGGACTGCGCCGACCGGGCCTGGTGGTGGGCAAGAACAGCGGCTTCGCCATCGCCAAGATCGCATTCGTCGCCGCGTTGGCCGGCCTGCTGCCCACCCTCGGGATCCTGATGTCCTGGACGCTCGCACTGGTGACCACCCTGGTCGTGGTGGACGGTTGGCTGTTCGCGCGACTGCTGCCGACCCGCCGACGCGAGCCGGCGGGGGCGGGGGCGGCGGAGGCGGGAGCCGGGTTCGGCGAAGCGGGCGCGGACCCGGACCGGGGCGCGAACCCGGGAGCGGGACCGGCCGGCAGGGTGCCGCCCGGGCGTTCGATCGTGCGCTACGCCGGGTCCGACTACCTCGGTACGTTGTGCTGGTCGGCCGCGACCACGTTGCCGCCGATCATCGTGCTGGAGCACGCCGGCGCCCGGGAGAGTGCCTACTTCTCGCTCTCGTGGGTGGTCGCCAACACGCTCTACCTGATCAGTCTCAACATGGGCGCGTCCCTGTTGGTCGAGGCGGCCGGCGACAGTGCCGGCCCGGCCGCCGGTTGTCGGCGGGTGCTTCGACATACCGGAGCGCTGCTCGCGCTTGCGATCACTGCTCTCGTTGTCGGGGCGCCGCTCGTGCTGCGCGTGTTCGGCCCGGGCTACGCCCGAAACGGCTCCACGCTCCTGCAACTGCTCGCTCTGTCCGCGCTCCCGCACCTGGTGGTGTCCACCGCGATCAGCGCCTGCCGCGTGCTCGGCCGGATGCGCGTGGTGGTCGCCATCCAGGCCGGCCTCGCGACGGCCGTACTGACCCTGACCGTGGTCCTGTTGCCCGTCCTGGGCGTACTCGGCGCCGGCGTCGCATGGCTGGCCGCGCAGACCGCGACCGCGCTCGCCCTGCTGGCCGCCCGCCGGGTCTGGCTGCCCACCACCCCCGGGAGGCCCGCATGACGGAGACCCCACCGCGCACCAGGCGCCTGGCCTGGGTCGCCATCCGGGCCGAGGAGGCGGCCGTACGCCGGGCCCGGGCGGCCGGCGCCCGCCACTGTGTTCCGCCGGCGGACCGCACACCCCCCAGGCCCACCCTGACGGTGATCGTCTGCGCCTACACGATGGACCGCTGGGACGATCTGACCGCGGCGCTCGCCTCGATCCGGGCCCAGGACGAGCCACCCGCCGAGACGATCCTGGTCGCCGACCACTGCCACGAACTCGCCTGCCGCGCGGCCCGCGAGTTCCCCGACGTCACCGTGCTGCGCAACCGGGGCCGGCGCGGCCTCTCCGGGGCCCGCAACACCGGCGTCGAGGGCGCGCACGGCGACATCGTGGCCTTCCTCGACGACGACGCGGCGGCCGAACCCGACTGGACCATGCGCCTGCTCGACGGCTACGCCGACCCGAACGTGCTCGGTGTCGGCGGCCGGATCCGACCGAGCTGGGACACCGGACGCCCGGCCTGGTTCCCGGCCGAGTTCGACTGGGTGGTCGGCTGCACCTACCGGGGCATGCCCGAACACGCCGCGCCGGTGCGCAACCTGATCGGCGCCAACATGTCCTTCCGGCGCGGCGTCCTGCTCGACATCGGCGGGTTCCGCACCGACCTGGGCCGGGTCGGCACGCGCCCGCTGGGCTGCGAGGAGACCGAGCTGTGCATCCGCGCCGCGGCCCGGCACCGCGGCGGCAGGATCGGCTACGAACCGGCCGCCGTGGTCCGCCACCGCGTTCCCGCCGCACGCACCACGTGGCGCTATTTCCGGGCGCGTTGCTGGGCCGAGGGGCTGTCCAAGGCGGCGGTCAGCCGACACACCGGCACCGGCACCGCGCTCGCGTCCGAGCGCTCCTACCTGGCCTCGACCATCCCGCGGGCCCTGGTCCGCCCGTTCGCGCCGGACGCCGCACCGCCCAAGGCCACCATCCCGGCCGTGGTCCTGGGCGTGCTCACCACCGCGCTCGGCTACGCGACCGGGCGGCTGCGCGGGCTGGGCCAGGACCCGCGGCCCACCGTGCCGGCGCTCGCCCTTCGCGCGTTCGGCCTGCTCGCGCTGCCGATCGCGGCACTGCTGTGGGTGCTCGCGGTGCGGATGCCGGTCGCGGTGGACCGGATGGGCGGCCTGGGCCTGCTGGACGTGCTGCCGACGCTGTACTGGTGCGCGCTTGCCCTGCTCACGGCCGGCTTCGCGGCGACGCTGCTCGACCGGGCCGCCCGGGCACCGCGGTACGCGCTGTACACCTGCGCCCTGGTGACCATGCTGCACGCGACGCCCGCCGTGCTCTACGAGCACCTGCGCTACGCGTGGGCCTGGAAGCACGTCGAGGTGGTCGACCAGTTCCTGCGCACCGGTGAAACCCTGCCGAACGCGGGCGAGTTGGCGCCGTACCACCAGTGGCCGGGCTTCTTCGCCGAGGCCGCCGCGGCGGTCGAGGCGATCGGCGCGCCTGACGCGCTGACCATCGCCGCGTGGTCGCCGCTCGCCTTCGACCTGCTGCTGATCGGCCCGTTGGTCCTGCTGTACCGCACGTTCACCCGCAATCGGCGGATCGTGTGGGCGGCGGTGTGGATCTACTTCTGCACCGCGTGGGTCGGTCAGGACTACTTCGCGCCGCAGACCTTCGCGTTCGTGCTCTACGTGACGATTCTGGCGCTGGCCCTGGACCGCGATCGGCGCCCGCTCGCCACCTTCGGACTGTGTGCGCCGCTGGTACTCGCGGTGGTGACGGCACATCAACTCACCCCGCTGATGCTGGCGGTCGCGGCCGGCGCGCTGGCCTGCTCGCGCGCGCACCGCCAGATCGCGTTGCCGCTGCTCGGCTTCACCGCGGTCGCCGTGCTCGGCTGGGACCTGACCATCGCCCGGCCCTTCCTCTTCGAGCAATTCGGCTCCTCCTGGGCCCAGTTCGGCGACTTCCAGGCCAACGCGCACGCCGGGATGGTGAATCTGGGCACCGCCGAACCGGGACAGGTGCTGGTCGCCAGGGTGGACCGCGCACTGACCGCCGGGGTCGTGCTGCTCGCCGCCGCCGCGCTGATCCGCTGCCCACGGCTGCGCCGTTCGCCCGCCACGCTGCTGGCGATCGCGCCACTGCCGCTGCTGGCGGCCGGAGCGTACGGCGGCGAGATCATCTTCCGGGTCTACCTGTTCGCGCTGCCGGCGGTCGCGTTCCTGATCGCCTCGTGGGCGGCACCGCTGTTCGGCGACCGGGGCCGGCCGCGTCCGCGCGCGATCCTGCTGCCGGTGGTGTTCGCGCTGCTGCTCACCGGATTCGTCTTCGGCTACTACGGCAAGGAGCGGCAGAACCACTTCGTCGACGGCGAGATCGCGGCCCGGCGGTGGCTGGCGTCGGTGTCCGCGCCCGGCGACCTGATCGTCGCGGCGACCAACAACTTCCCCGGCGCCTACGCCGACTACGAGAAGCAGCAGCACCGTTGGTTCGCGATGGAGACCCCGGCCCTGCGCGAGGGCGTCGTGCGCGATCCGGTCGCCGGGTTGACCGCGCTGGCCGACGAGTACCCGGGCAGCACCGCGTACCTGTTCCTGACCGCCGGGCAACGGGCCGTGTGCGACCAGACCGGCCTGCTGCCGGCCGGCGCGCTGAACCGGATGGACCACACGCTCGCCACCGCGCCGCGCTTCACGGTGCTCCTGCGCGACCGGGACGCGGTGATCTACCGGATCGACCCGAGGGCAACGCCACGGCGGGCCGCGTCACCGCAGGCAGCGCCGCCACAAGCCATGCCACCGCAAGCCGCGCCGCCACAAGCCGTGCCACCGCAGGCAGCGCCGCCACAAGCCGTGCCACCGCAGGCCGCGCCGCAGCGAACCGTGCCGCAGCCCGCCGCCCCGGCCCGAAGCGCCCCGGCCCGAAGCGGCTCCGCCCGGTGACCCGCCCGATCCGCGCGGTGCTGCCCGCCGCGGCCGGCTGGCTCGCGTTCGGGGCGCTCGAACTGCCCGCCGAACACCCGCTGCGGGTGCTCGTGGTGGTCGCGTTCCTCGCGCTCGGACCCGGCTACGCGGTGGCCGGCGACGGTACGACCGCGCTCGCCACGGCGGTGACCTCGGTCGCCGGCAGCGCCGCGCTGGGCGCGTTGACCGCCGAGGCGTACCTGCTCGCCGGTGCCTTCTCCGCTCCCCGCGTGCTCGGCACGCTCGCGGGCCTGACCACCACCGCGGCGCTGATCCGCACCGTCGCGCACACGCAGGCGTCCCGAAGGGAATTCCGATGAGATCCGAGACCGCGGTTCCGGTGCTGCTCTACCACTGCGTACGCGACGATCCGCCGCCGTGGATCGCGCCGTTCACGATCGGCCCGGGCGAGTTCGGCCGGCAACTCGACCGGGTGCTGGCCAGCGGCCGGGTCCCGGTGGGCCTGGACCGCTTCACCGAGGCCCTGCACGGCGGGCGCGACCTGCCCCGACACAGCGTGCTGATCACCTTCGACGACGGATACGCCGACTTCGCCCGGTACGCGCTGCCGCAACTGGTCGAGCGGAACCTGCCCGCGACGCTCTACGTCACCACCGACGCGCTGTGGCCCACCCTGCGGCCACCGCTGCCGCCCGCCGCGATGCTCACCTGGGACGGCCTGCGCCGGATCGCCGACGCGCCGGGCCTGACCATCGGCGCGCACGGCTGCACACACCGCGAGCTCGACACCCTGCCGATCGAGCTGATGCACCGCGAGATCACCGACTCGCGGGAGCGGCTCGAAGCCGAACTCGAACGCCCGGTCACCTCGTTCGCCTACCCGTTCGGCTACAACAACGCCGCCGTGCGCGAGGCGGTCCGGCACGCGGGCTTTCGCACCGCGATGGCCGTGCGCGACGCGCACAGCTCGCGCGAGGACGACCCCTGGCGGATCTCCCGACTGCTGGTGCGCGCGGACACCGGCGCGGCCCGCCTGGACGCCTGGCTGGCCGGTACCGGCACCCGGGTCGCGCCGTTCCGGGACGGACTGCCCACGCTGGGCTGGCGGGCCTGGCGGCAGACCCGGGCGCGCTGGCGCGGACACCCCGACCCCTGGCAGGCACACCGCGACCCGGTGGTCGGCCGGGCCCGGTGACCCGGTGACCGGCCCGCCGCCGTGCGGCCCCCGCTCAGCGCGCCCACACCCGTACCGACCGGATTCGCAACTCGGCGGTGCGCACGTGGTCGGGCACCGGGTCCGGGTAGCCCATCGCGAGCGTGAACAGCACCTCCATCGGCTCGTCGGGCACCCGTGCCGGATCGGTCACCGTGAACACCTGCTCACCGTCGATCCACCAGGTCAGCCGCTCCGGCGTCCAGTCGAGCGCGAAGTGGTGGAAGCGGCCGGACCAGTCGCGCGCGGGCGACTCGTGCACCCACGCGTCGGGGCGACCGTCCGCACCCCGCCAGTGCACCGTGGACCGGGCCCGGCCGTCGAGCCCGATCAGTTCGACCACGTCCAGCTCGGGCGGCGTGTACCGGGAGGCGGGCATCAGCCAGAACGCCGGGAACGAGTTCGGCTCGCGCGGCATCGACAGCTCGGCCTCGACCCGACCGTAGGTGAAGGTGAAGCGCGGCCGACCGTTCCAACTCGGCCGCCCGGTGGACAACATGCCCGAGGCCCACGGGTACACGGTGCCGTCCGCGCCGCGTGTGGGCCGGCGCACCGCGGTCAGCACCGCCTGGCCGCCGCCGACGCGCACCTGTTCGGGCCGGTACCACTGCTGTTCGCGGTTGCCCGCGTTGGTGCAGCCGTCCACGTTCCAGTCATAGCAGGTCACCCAGCGCCCGGCGGCCAACGCGGAGCCGGTGAAGTCCTCGGCGAACAACAGCCGGCGTCCGGCGGGCGGACCGGACCCGCAGGCCGCGAGCAGCACGGCCGCCAGCGCCGGCGCGAGTGCCCGCCGGGCCCGCCGCGTCGCTCGCGACCGCATCGTCGGCATCCGACGCCCTCAGCGCCCGCACCGGCGTACGGCCGCGGCCAGCGCGCGGACCGCCGTCGCGGCGGCGGGCAGCGGATCGTCCCAGGCCAGCCACGCGGGTTCCAGACCGCCCCGGACCGGCGGGTATCCGGGCTGCCGGGCCACCCCGACCCGGCCCCGGTAGGCCACCCACGCCGCGATGTCGAGATGCTCCGCGACGTAGCGCCGGCCCTCGCGCTGGACTCCCGTCGGGATCGCGCGTCCGGTCAGGTCCAGATGCAGCGCGCGCACCACGTCCAACCCGCGATCGGTCTCGAACATGCGGAACTGGGCGCCCACGCGCGGATTGAAGTCGACCAGCTTGTACCGCCCGTCGCGCAGGTCCAGCCGCCAGTCCAGGTCGGCCGGCCCGCGATAGCCGATCGCCCGACACAGACGGGCGGAACGGCGCGCCAGCCCCGGGTTGGCCAACGCCCGTGCGTACGTGGTCACTCCCGCGTGCGGCGGCCAGGAGCGCAGCTTGAGACCGGTGAACACCGGCGCGCACCCGCCGTCGGGCGCGGCGTACAGGTGCACGATCCAGTCCTGCGCGCTCTCGCGCGGCACATACGCCTGCAACAGCACCCCGCGCGGCGCGCCGACCGACGCGAGCAGGGCGCGCTCGCCGCGCACGAGGGTGGTGCCGGGCACCACCGGGGCGCGCAGCCGATCCCACGGCGCCAGGTTCTTGACCACCACCGGGTACCCCAACTCTCTTGCATGGAAGAGAAGTTGCTCGCGATCGGCGGGGAAGCGGGTGTCCGGAGCGGGAACCTCGTGCTCCAGGCAGCGCCGGTACAGCCCGCGCTTGTCCGCCAGGTCGGCGGGCAGCTCCGGGTCGACCTTCGGCAGCAGGAAGCACTCCGCGAGCCGGTCCTGCGCGCCGGCGGCGAGCAGCGCGGCCTCGTCGTCGGTGGGCACCAGCACCGCGCGGGCGGGCAATCGGCGTCCGATCCACAACAACCGGTCGACCAGTGCCACCGGGTCCTCCAGGCCGGTCGTGGGCCACACATGCCGCGCGCGCAGATGCCGGGAGAGCGCGGTCGGGGTGAACGCGTCCTCGACCACGGCGTGCACCGCCACCCCCGCGCGGCCGAGCGAGCGCACCGCGCCCACCGAACCCTGGTGCAGCGGATAGCGGCCGACCTTGAACAGCAGCGCCGGCACCGAACGATCCAGCTCGACCCCTCGCCCGCCCATGTCGTCGCCTCCCCGTCCGGACCTTTCTAGCAGCGCGAACCGACTTTTCACCGGATAAGCCAACAATTCGTACGGGACATCGAGCACCGAGCACCGAGCACCGGCCGAACACCGAACACCGAACACCGAAGAACAAACGCCGAAGACCGAATATCGAACACCGAAGGACATCGTCATGACCGTCGCCATCGTCGGAGCCGGCCCCTACGGCCTCTCGCTCGCCGCCCACCTGCGCCGACTCGGGGTCACCACCCGAGTGTTCGGCGAACCCATGGAGAGTTGGCGGCGACACATGCCGGCCGGGATGCTGCTCAAATCCCGACCCGACGCGTCCTCGATCTCCGCGCCCGGACCCGGATTCGGCCTGGCCGCCTTCCAACGTGCCCGGGGCGAGCGGCCGTCCACCGGGGATCAGCCGGTGCCGCGCGAGACCTTCGCGGCCTATGGTCGGTGGTTCGCCGATCGCCTCGTGCCGGACGTGGAGCGGGTGCGGATCACCGGCGTCGAGCCGGCCGGGAACGGCTTCGTGCTCGGCCGCGAGGACGACACCGAGGTCGAGGTGGACGCGGTCGTGCTGGCCACCGGGCTCGCCGCGCATCGCTACGTGCCGCCCGTGCTCGAACGCCTGGGCACCGACCTGGTCTCGCACCCCGCCGAGCACCCGGACCTGGCCGAACTGGGCGCGGACCGGGACATCGTGGTGATCGGCTCGGGCCAATCGGCGCTGGAGAGCGCGGCCTTGCTGCACGAGGGCGGCGCCGCGCGGGTGCGGGTGTTCGGCCGGGCCGACCGGGTGCGGTTCGGCACACCGCCCGTGCCGGGGCGGATCCGGCGGCTGACCCCGGACTCGCCGCTGGGCCAGGGGTGGTCGGTGGCCGCCGCGGCGCGCGGGCCGGCCGCGTTCCGGCTGTTGCCCGCGTGTGTGCGGGTCGACCTGGCCCGGCGCATCCTGGGGCCCTCGGCCGCGTGGTGGCTGCGGGACCGCCTGGACGGGCGGGTCCCGGTCCGGGACGCGCAGACGGTCGTCGGGGCCCGCCGCGAGCCGGACGGACGGGCACGGATGTTGCTTCGGGACCGCACCGGATACCAGCGCGAGGTGCACGCCGACCACGTGCTCGCGGCGACCGGCTATCGGGTAGACCTCGCCGCGTTGGGCTTCCTCGCGCCGCACGTGCGGCGGCGGATCGCAACGGTGGCCGGACTGCCCGCACTGGACGCCGCGTTCGAGACGACCGTGCCGGGCCTGTACGTCAGCGGCCCGCCCGCGGCCGCCACGTTCGGCCCGGTGGTCCGCTTCGTGCACGGCACCGGCTTCGCCTCCCGCCGACTGGCGGCCGTGCTCGCGGCCCGCTTCCAGGGATAGCCGGCGGGGCACCGGCGAACGCCGGGCGGACCCGGGTCCGCCCGGCGCTCGTTCGAGCACGGCCCGGCTCAGTGCGTATGCGGCTCCAGCCGGACCACGATCGACTTCGAGGTCGGTGTGTTGCTCTCGTCCGCCGTGCTGTCCAGCGGCACCAGCACATTGGTCTCCGGGAAGTAGGCCGCGCAGCAGCCCGCCGCGGTGTCGTAGGACACCACCCTGAACGACGGCGCGCGCCGTTCGGTGCCGTCCTGCCACTCGCTGACCAGATCGACCGAGGAGCCGTCCGCGATGCCGAGTTCGAGCAGGTCGGCCGGGTTCACGAAGACCACCCGGCGACCCTGCCTGATCCCGCGATAGCGGTCGTCGAGGCCGTAGATCGTGGTGTTGTACTGGTCGTGCGAGCGCACCGTCTGCAGGATCAACCGGCCCGCCGGCACCCGCAGCACCGCGAGGTCGTTGCGGGAGAAGTTGGCCTTGCCGGTCGTGGTCGGGAACCTGCGCTCGTCGCGCGGGCCGTGCGGCAGGACGAACCCGCCGGGCTCGCGCACCCGGCGGTTGAAGTCGGTGAAGCCCGGGATCACCCGCTCGATCCGGTCCCGGATCAGGTCGTAGTCGCGGGCGAAGTCGCGCCAGGGCACCGATACCCGCTCGCCGAGCACACGTTCGGCCAGCCCGCACACGATCGCCACCTCGGAGCGCAGGTGCGCGGAGGCCGGCGGCAGCTTGCCCCGCGACATGTGCACCGCGCTCATCGAGTCCTCGACGGTGACGAACTGGTCCCGCTCGGTGCGACCGAGGGTGGGCAGGATCAGCGCCCGCCGCCCGGTGACCGCGTGCGAGCGGTTGAGCTTGGTGGACACCTGGACGGTGAGCCGGGTCGCCCGCAACGCGGCCTCGGTGGCCGCCGTGTCGGGCGTCGCGGAGACGAAGTTGCCGCCCACCGCGACGAACACCCGCACCGCGTCGTCGCGCATCGCCCGGATCGCGTCCACCACGTCGTGCCCGTGCGCGCGCGGCGGGGCGAAGCCGAACTCCTTCTCCAACGCGTCCAGGAACGCCGTCGAGGGCTTCTCGTAGATGCCCATCGTCCGGTCGCCCTGCACGTTGCTGTGCCCGCGCACCGGACACACCCCCGCGCCCGGCCGGCCCACATTGCCGCGCAGGAGCAGGAAGTTGACCACCTCGCGGATGGTCGGCACGGAGTTCTTGTGCTGGGTCAGGCCCATCGCCCAACACACCACGATCCGCCGCGAGTCGAGCACGCGCCGATGGATGCGCTCGATCCCCTCGCGGGTCAGTCCGGTCGCCTCCAGCACGTCGTCCCACGGCGTGGTCCGCACGTCCGCCGCGAACTCATCGAAGCCGTGCGTGTATTCGTCGATGAACGCGCGATCGAGCACGCTGCCCGGCGCGGCGTCCTCGGCCTCCAGGAGCAGCCGGTTCAGGGCCCGGAACAGCGCGAGGTCGCCGTTCACCCGGATCTGCGCGAACTCGTCGGTCAACTGTGTGCCCGAACCGAGTACGCCGGTGACCTTCTGCGGATTCTTGAACCGCAGCAGCCCGGCCTCGGGCAACGGGTTCACCGCCACGATCGAGGCGCCGGCCTGCTTGGCCTTCTCCAGCGCGGACAACATCCGGGGATGGTTGGTGCCCGGGTTCTGGCCCACCACGAAGATCAGATCCGCCTGATACAGATCCTCCAGCGACACGCTGCCCTTGCCCACGCCGAGCGTCTGGGTCAGCGCCGAGCCGCTCGACTCGTGGCACATGTTGGAGCAGTCCGGCAGGTTGTTCGTGCCGAACGCGCGCACGAACAACTGGTACACGAACGCGGCCTCGTTGCTGGTGCGCCCCGACGTGTAGAACGCCGCCTGATCCGGCGAGTCCAGCGCCGCCAACTCCTCGGCGACCACTTTGAAGGCGTCCTCCCACGAGATGGGCGCGTAGTGCGAGGCGCCCTCGGCGAGGTACATCGGCTCGGTCAGCCGGCCCTGCTGGCCCAGCCAGTAGTCCGACTTCCCGGCCAGCTCGGCGACCGGGTGCGCGGCGAAGAAGTCCGCGCCCACCAGGCGCACGGTGGCCTCCTCGGCGACCGCCTTCGCGCCGTTCTCGCAGAATTCGGCGACGCTGCGGTGCTCCGGTTCCGGCCACGCGCACCCGGGACAGTCGAAGCCTTGCTTCTGGTTGACCTGTACCAGGGTCAGCAGGCTCCGTCGCACCCCCATCTGGCGACCGGCATGGCGCAGCGACCAGGCGACGGCCGGCAGACCGGCCGCGTACTCCTTCGGCGGGCCGACCACCAAGCCCTCGTCCCCGATGTCGTCCACGGGCGGCTTGCTCACCATGCGGGCGCTCCTGCTGCTCGAAACCGGCCGTTTCGACACGACCCTGTCGTCCGTACGTTACGCCCTCACCGCCGCGTGTCCGCAGCTCAGCAGCCCTGGAGCAGCCGGGACCCCTGGGCGATCTCGTCCAGGCTCTCGGTGTGCAGCCGCTGCGGCGCCACCCCCAGTTCGCCGGTCAGCCGGTGGGTGGTGGCCCGGACCATGGCCGCGGATCCGCTGACGAACACGTCGTGGTCGTGCCAGTGGCCGTACCGGGCCAGCACGTCCGGCAGCGCGCCCTGATCGCCGGCGAACGAGCGGTCGTGGGTGACCGCGGGGATCACGTTCAGCCACGGGTACACCTCCGCCATCGCGGACAGCGCGTTCAGGTCGTACAGGTCCACCCCGTACTTCGCGCCGATGAACACGTGGGCGCGGTTCGCCAACTGACGCTGCGCCATGTGCTGGACCAGCGCCTTGATCGGCGCCAGACCGGTTCCTGAGGCCACGCACAACGTGCGGCGCAGGGTCTCGCCGCGCAACACCAGACCGCCGCGCGCGGGGCCCAGGCGGATGTGGTCGCCGACCCGGGCACGGTGTACCAGCGCGTTGCTCACCCAGCCGGCGGGCACCGCGCGCACGTGCAGTTCGAGTCGGCCGTCCACGCGCGGGGCGTTCGCGATCGAGTAGTGCCGCCATATCCTCGGCCACCACGGCGTCTCCACCGTGACGTGTTGGCCCGGGTGGTAGGGCAGCGGGTGATCCGGCTGGACGGTGAGCACCGCGATGTCCCGCCCGCGCGGCTCGTGTGCGGTGATCACCGCGTCCCACCAGGGCGGCGCCTCCTCGGCGTCGTCGGCGGCGGCCTCGATCATCACCTCCGCCGCCCACGTGTACATCTCCAGCCAGGCGGCCTGGAGCTCGGACGTCCAGCGGGTGCCCAGGTAGCGGGCCAGCGCGCCGATCAGCGCGCTGCCGACCGCGTCGTAGTGCTCGTCGAGGACCCCGTACTTGCGGTGGTCCCGGCCCAACTGGCGCAGGAAGCGGCGCAACTCGTGCGGCTCGTCGCCGCCCGCGCCCAATCGCAACAGCGCGGCGAGCAGGCGGTCGCGCTGCAGGTTCATGGCCGGCGGGAACAGGTCGCGCAGATCGGGGCGTTGCAGGAACAGCAGGGCGTAGAAGTGCGAGACCAGATCGTGCGCGGTGGGGGCGACGGCCCGGAGGCTGCCGCGGAGCAGATCGGCCCGGGAGGGATCGGGACTTCCGGACATGGCGGACCGCATCCTCGTGTGCTCGGAGAGCGACCCGGCGGCCGGACATGTACTGCCGAATCCGGAAACCGCCGGTCACCCGAAAGGGGAAGTACCCGACGGTATGCGGCGGCTCGAATGCGGAGGGTGGGTAATCCGGGAAGCCCGCCGCGGGTGGCCGCGGCGGGCTTACGCTTGAGGATTTCTTGCGCCGTGTGGGTGACGGCGCGGTCGGACCGGCCGGCGCCCGACGCTCCGATCGAGCGTCGGGCGCCGCGTACGGTCGGGGCGACTCGTGGGCCCGACGCGCGATCAGACCTGAAGGTCCTTGTCGTACGTGGCGGCGATCATCGCGTCCGCGCGCCGGCCCGCCGTGTCCGGGTCGACCCCCTTCGCCAGCACGTCCTCGGCGAGGGTCTTGAGCGGGGCGGACGACCAGCCGGGCGCCTGCGGATAGTTCCGCCCCTGCGCCAGCGCGGCCACGGTGGCCGCCCGCATCGGGTTCGCCGTGCCCGACGTGGTGGTCAGGCCGGCCAGCGCGGGCGGCATCTCGTTCTCGTTCGCCCAGCGCTCCTGCCAGGTCGCCGAGGCGAGCACCCGGAGCAGGTTGACCGCCCCCGCCGGATGCGCGGTCTTCGCGGACACGGCCAGTACTCCGCCCCACACGCCGACCGCTCCGGGCCGGCCCGGGTCGCGGCCGGGCATCGGGAAGGCGGCCAGGTTGCGCGCCGTCTCGGGCGCGGTGCGCAGCACGGACGGGAAGACCCAGTCGGGCTGGATCATCATCGCCGCCCGGCCGCTCCCGAGCACGGCGGTGATCGAGCCCGCCGGGTCCTGGAACTCCTCGGCGTTCTTGGCCGCGGTGGAGTACGCCTGGAGCCGCTGGAAGAAGGCGACCCCCGCACGGCCGGCCGGACTGCCCAGCCGGCCCGTCCAGCGCTCGTTCGCGGCTACGGCTATCTCGCAACCGTCCTCGAACAGGCAGGCCGCGAGCGTCTGCCAGGCCTTGCCGGCCAGGTGCAGGGCCTCGATGTTCGGGTTGCCCGCGTGATGGGCCTTGATCCTGTCGAGTTGGGCGAGCCACTCGTCGCGGGTGCGCGGCACCACGAACCCGGCCGGGTCGCACAGCCGTTTGTCGTAGACCACCACCGGCGCGTACACGTCCATCGGCAGCGCGTACAGCTTGCCGTCGAACGTGCACGCGGCCCGGGCCGCGGGATGCCAGGCGTCGACGTTCAACCGGGCGGCGTACGGCGTCAGGTCGAGCAGATCACCGCGTCGGACCCGACGGGCCAGGCCCAGGGTCTGCGCCTGGAAGACGTCGGGACCGCTGCCCGCCGCGATCGCGGTGTCCAGCCTTCGGGCGTCGATGGTGTCGTGGACCTCGGCCCGGGCGGTCCCGTACGGATCCGCCTTGAGCAGGGCGGCGGCCAGGTCCGCGTTCGTCCGGGCCTGGTCGACACCCGGGGTGAGCAGCTTCTCCAGCCACAGCGTGAGGGTGTACGGGCCGCTCTCGGCGGTGGGCGGCCCCGCGGTGGCCGGCGGGGCCGGGGGAGCCGGCGGCCCGGAGGTCGGGTCGGGCCCCGGCGGCGCGGCCGTCTTGCCGTCGTCGCGGGTGAGCAACCACGCGGCGACACCGCCGACGGCCGCGACGGCCGCCGCGACCGAGCCGGCCACGATCACCTTGCGTCGGGACGAACCGCCGCCGGGCGGCGGCGGAGCGGGCCCCCAACCCGGCGGCGGCATGTTCGGGTACTGCGGCGGCGGGCCGGCGGGGTATTGCGGCGGCGGGCCGCCCGGGTGCTGCGGGTACTGCGGATGTTGGGGCTGCTGGGGCTGCTGGTGTTGCGGGGGCTGTGGCACGGCCGTCGGCGCGTACGTGGGCCGAGGGGGTGGGTTGGCCGACGGGTCGTCCTGCGATGACGCCTGCGGGTCGTCGTTCCACGACGGCACGGTGCGGCTCCTCCGGGTTGCGGGACAGGGGGCGTGCGCAAACCCTAGGGCGGGCACTCTCCGTCACCGCCGGGAGATCCATCGGGATCCCCCGGGGGGCCGTCGGGCCCCCCGGGGGGATCCGCAGGGAACCGTCCGGGAGATCCGTCAGGCCGGTGCCACACCGAACTCGCGGGCCACGATGCCGTTCGCCGCCGCCGCGCCGGCCAGCGGATCACTGCCGGCCAGCGTCTGCCGGGACAATTCGGCCAACGGGCGCTCGGACCACCCGGGAGCCCCCGGATACGCCCGCCCGCCCACGGGCAGCGCCGCGACCGAGGCCGGGATCATCGGGTTGTCCGGCGGCACGGACCGGTCCAGGCCGGTGCGCACCGGCACCAACCGGCCCTGGGCCGCGATCCGCGCGCGCCAGCGCTCGGTGGCCACCAGCGCCAGCAGATCGATCGCGGCCTCCTTGAACAGGCTGGCGGCGTTCACCGCGAGCACCGTGCCGCGCACCCCGACCGCGGCCGGCTTGCCGGCGGTCCGGCCCGGGATCGGGAACGCGCCCAGCACCGCGCGCAGCGCCGGATTCGCCGCCACCACCGCGTCGTAGAGCGTGGAATCGGCGATCGCGGACGCGATGTTGCCCTTGGCGACCCGGGCCGCGACGGCCGGGTCGTCGTTGCCCACACCGGTCGCGTCCGCGGCGTAGGACTGCAGGTGCCGGAAGAACCTGGCCCCCTCGACCGAGCCCGGCAGGTCGAGCGTGCCGCGCCACGCGTCGCCCTCCTGGACCGCGATCGTGCCGTCGTCCTCCCACACGCACGAGGCCAGGACCGGCCAGGCCCCACCGGGTACGTACAGCGCCCGGTAGTCGGGGTTGGTCGCGTTGGCCAGGCGCAGCTTCTCCAGGTCCGCGACCCAGGTCACCCGGTCGGTGGGCACCCCCACCTGCCCGGCCTGGAACAGCCCCTTGTCGTACAGCACCACCGGCACGTTCGCGGCCAGCGGCAGCGCCATCAGCCGGCCCGCGGAGGTGGCCGAGGCGCGCACGGCGGGGAACCAGGTGCCGGCGTCCAACCGGCTCTGATGCGGAGTCAGGTCCATGATCAGGTCGGCCGCCTTGAACCGGGCCAACGCGAGCAGGTCCAACTCGAACACGTCGGGCCCGCGACCGGCGCGCAGCGCCTGCTCCAGGGTCTGGGTGTAGCCGGCCCTCGGCTGGAGCCGGCTGCTCAGGCGCACCCCGGAACCGCTCTTGCCGAACTCCAGTCCCAGATCGCCGAGCATCGCGGCGGGCAGCAGGTTCTCGGTGGTCCAGACGGTGAGTTCCTGGACCGCGGCGGGCGCGCTCGGGCCGGACGAGCGGGCCGGACTCGGCGGCGGCACCGGCTGCTTCGGCGCGGCCTTGGGCGACGAGTCGCCGCCCCGGCTCAGCGCCCAGGCCGCCGCCCCGCCGCCGACCACGGCGGCGCCGGCCGCGACCGCCAGGAAACCGCGGCGGGACTTGGCCCGGGAGCCGGCCCGGCGGGTGCGGACAGGCGGCTGCTCCCGGGTGGGCGGCGCAGCGGGCTCGGGTGTGCCGGGCGCCGCCGAGGGGGTCGGCATCTCGGCCGGCGCGGGCTCGGGCTCGGCGGGCACAGCGGGCTCGGGCTCGCTGCCGGGCGGCGGGGCGGGTACGGTGCCCGCCGCGTACGGCTCGCTGCCGGGCATCGGCTCGGGCGGCTCCCACGGGTTGGCCACCCGTTCGGCCACCCACGCGGCGGTCGCCGAGGGCAGCCAGGTCGGCCCCGGGGTCCCGGCCGCGACCCGGACCACCTCCTCGGGGCCGGGGCGTCGAGTCGGGTCCTTGACCAGACAGGCGGCGATCAGGTTGCGCAACGACGCCGGTACGTCGCCGAGTTCGGGCTCGCCCTCGGCGACCCGGTCGGCGGCGGAACCCGCGCCGGCGTGGTCGAAGGGCCCGGTGCCGGTCGCGGCGAACGCGAGCACGGACCCGAGCGAGAACACGTCGGTCGGCGGACCCACCGTCAGATCCCGTACCTGCTCGGGCGAACGGAAACCGGGGGAGTCGAGCACGGTGCCGATCACCACGCCGTCGGCGGTCACCGACGAGCCGGTCGACCCGTGTGCGATCCCCAGTTGCGGCAGCAGGGGGCCGTCCGGGGCGAGCAGCACCGCACCGGGGTCGAGCCGCCCGTGATACAGCCCGACCGCGTGCAACCGGCCCAGCAGCCCGGCCAGTTCACCGGCGAGTACGCGCAGCGAATGGCCGGGCAGCGGACCGTGCCGGCGGACCGTCTCGGCCAGCGTCGGGCCCGCGAGGTGGGTGGTGGCGTACCAGAGCTGACGGCCGGTGATGTCGGCGTCCAGGATCATCGCCGTGCCGGGGCCCGCCAACCGCCGCGCGGCGTCCACTTCTTCGCCGAATCGGGCCCGGAACGCCGGATCACGCCCGAGGTCGGCCCGGATCACCCGCACGACGACGGGGGCGTCGTCGGGCGCGGCGCCCAGATAGGTCCGAGCCGTGGTCCCTTCACCGAGGCGGCCCACCAATCGGTAGGCGCCAATGTTCGAAGGGTCCTCGTCGTGCAGCGGCCGCATGGCTGAAACTCCGTTTCGCTCACCGGTGTGAACGGTGCCGAAGTCTGCCATGAAGCGGCCGGTGATCCGGCCACCCGTTCGGCCGCCCGCCATCCGTGCCCGCCATATCCGTAAACACCGGGCAGCGCGTCACCGGTCGGCGCCACCGGGTGACCCGCTGCCCGGGTGGCGCCGACCGGTCCGCTACCGGGCCCGGGGCAGCCCCAGGCGATGCTCGGCGATGTTGTTGCGCTGGATCTCGCTCGTCCCGCCGTAGATGGTGGTCACCGGAGCGTCCCGCGCGGCGTGGTCGACGAACCACGCGTCCCCCGGTTCGCCGAGCAGCCCCTCGGGCCCGGCCATGTCCAGGCACGCCTCGGCGGCGCGGTTGTACGACTCGCTCGCGTACAGCTTGGCGATCGACCCCTCGGTGGTCGGCAACCCGCCCGCGCTCGCGATCAGCGCCGGGCGCAACGCGAGCAGCGCGGTGATCTCGTTGTCGATCGCGATCCGCGCGAGCCGCTTGCGCACCGAGGTGTCGTCCATCGCCCCGGTATCCGCCGCCCACCGGGTGAACCGCCGCAGCAGCGACACGCCCTGGTTCATGTTGCCGAACACGCCGCGCTCGTAGGCCAGCGCCACCTTCATCACGCCCCACCCGCCGTCGACCTCGCCGAGCCGCCAGCGGTCCGGCACCTTGACGTCGGTGAAGTAGGTGATGTTGGTGCGGTCCCCGCCCATCGTCTCCACCGGCTGGAAGGAGATCCCCGGCAGGTCCATCGGCACCAGGAACATGGTCAGACCGCGATGCTTGGCCACGTCCGGGTCGGTGCGGGTCAGCAGGATCACGTAGCCGGCCTCGTGCACGAGCGTGGTGAACATCTTCTGACCGTTCACCAGCCACACCGGCTCGTCCTCGGGGTGTCCCAGGATGCGTTCCGCGCGGGTGGCCGCCGCCGCCACGTCCGATCCCGAACCCGGCTCGCTGTAGCCCAGCGCCGCGATCGCCTCGCCGCGGTGGAACCGGGGCAGCACCTCGGCCAGGTGGAACGCGCTGCCGATCTGCTCGACGATGCCCGCCACCAGCATCGTGTTGGCCAGTCCGAAGAACGGCGCGTCGGCCAGCCCCAGTTCGTCGAAGAAGACGTACAACTCCAACGGATCGCGACCGGTGCTGCGCCCGGGCCCGGCCATGCCCTCGGCGATCACCCCGGTCGCGGCCAGCGCGCGATGGAACTCCCAGTCGTGGAAGGTGCCGGTGCGCCGGGCCCGCTCGATCATCTCCTCGGTCAGGTGTTCCGCGACGAACGCCCGGATCCACCGGCGGAACGCCTCGACCGATTCCTTGGGCTCGAAGTCCATCAGAGGCTCCCCACGGGTCCGAAGAGGTCGTCGGCCAGGCGCTGGTACTCCTCGTCCGGATCACCCAGGACCAGTGGCCAGCCGCGGGCCCGCCGGAAGTAGAGCTGGATGTCGTATTCGAGGGTCACCCCGTATCCGCCGTGGAAGTGCACCGCGCGATAGGTCGTGGTGCGCGCCACGTCGGTCGCGGCCAGGAACGCCATCGTGGCGAGCCGGGCGGCCTCGGCCGGATCTCCCTCGTCGGCGCACCACGCCGCGCGCGCGGCCAGCAGCCGGATCCCGTCCAGCGGCCCGACCAGATCGGCCAACCCCTGCTGGACCGCCTGGAACGCGCCGATCGGCTTGCCGAACTGCTCGCGCTCCAGCGTGTACGCCACGGCGATCTCCAACGCGCGCTCGGCCAGTCCGGCCAGCGTGGCCGCCGTATACAACTGCCACTCGCGGCGCAGGGCCGCGTAGCGCCGCGCGGCCTCCTCGCCGGTCGCCAGCACCACCCGCCCGCCCCGGTCGTCGCGCACGTACCGGTCGGCCAGCGGGGCGCAGGCGTGGTTGACCGGGGCGGTCATCGGCGGCTCGCCGCGGACGGCGACCAGTTCGTCCTCGTCCAGGGCCACCACGACGTGCGCGACCGCGCCGCCGGGCACCAGGCGGGCCACACCGTCCACGGCGGGCCGCAGCGCGGGCGCCGCGATCACCGTGCCCTCGGCCGCCTCCGCGCACCACGGCGTGTCGAGCAGCAGCCGGGACGCGGCCAGGTGGCCGCCGAGCGGCACCGGCGCCAGCACCCGGCCGGCCTCGTGCAACACCAGGGTCAGATCCAGCCGGCCGGCCCCGCCGCCGCCGACCCGTTCGGGCAGCGCCATCCCGGGCGCGCCCATCGCGGCCAATCGTCGCCACAGGTCGGCCGCGAATCCCAGCGGCTCGGCCGCACGGACCACGGAAATCGGGCATCGGTCCGTGAAGAACTCCGAAAAAGCGGCCCGTACCGCCTTTTGATCCTCCGTCGGTTCAAGATCCACCGGCGACCTCCGTTCACACCTCGCCGCTCGCACGAGCCGGCGAGCGCACGCTAGCCCCTGGCGGTACACCGATCCATGGCGTCGTCGGCCGAAGTGACCGATGTGCCGGAGATCTCGATCCCATGACATTACTTGCCAGTAGCTGACTGGCGGGTTGCTCTTTGCGAAGATCGGCTGCCCGAGTGACAAACAACGAGAACAGTTGCTTTCCGCCGTGCGGGTCCCCGGTGATCGCGATGATCACCCATACGATCCGAGGAATAACGGAAAGCGAAGGGAGAACCCGCTGTGCGTGCATACCGCCACGTGGCGCTGGTGCTGATCGCCCTGCTGGGTGCGGCCCTGATCATCTTCCCGCTGGCCGCCGGCCTGCCGAAGAAGACGCAGGCTGTCGACGATCTGACCAATGACTTCCGCCCCGCCTTCACCCCGGCCGCGATCGCGCAGAGCCGGACCGACCTGGTCACGATGAACGAGATGCTCGCGCAGCTCCAGGCGGAGACGCTGCCCGGTCTCGCGAGCCAGGCCGGGATCACCACGCCGGCGTTGATCAACCTGATGGGGGTCACCGCTCCCGAGGTCGGCAAGGGCCTCAAGGAACTGCCCACGATCATGCCGCGGTTCAACAAGCTCGCGGGCACGATGGAGGCGCAGGCCGGGAACTTCCGCCAGGCCGACGACATTCCGACGGCCCACGCGCCCAACACGGCGGTCACGTACCTCTATCTGATCCCGGGCATCGTGCTGCTCGTGGTCGGCGCGGGTGGTCTGCTGTTCTCCTTCGTCGGCACCAGGGTCGTGCTGAGCACGGTGTGTCTGGCGCTCGCGGCGGTGGTCGGACTCGGCATGGTGATCGGTGTCTTCGCCACCGGCGTGATCGGCAAGACCAAGGCGTCCGAGAAGATGTTCACCGCGTTCCGGCCGACCTTCACCGACGCCGGATACCAGCAGGCGCACAACGACCTGGACACGCTGGGCAAGATGGCGGTCGGGATGAAGACCAAGTCGATCCCGTCGATGGCCGCGCTGCTGCGCAAGCCGGTGCCGCAGTTCACCGCCGAGCTGGCCACCCAGTACCCCAAGGTCGGCAAGGGGCTGGTGGAGACCGATCGCATCCTGGCCAAGTTCGACGCGCTCGTGGAGAACATCGGGGCGAACATCGACACCTTCGAGAACGCGGACAGCATCCCGGACAAGGACACCGAGGTGTCGGTCATGCCGTGGCTGCTGTTCGGCCCGGGTCTGGCGGTGTTCCTGCTTGCCGGTTCGGCAATGGTGATCCAGTTCACAGGGCGCGGGACCGGCTCCGAGGAGCCGAGCGCGGGCGCGCCGAGGCAGCCCTCGGGCGCGTCGGTCTGACCACCCGGCGCGCACGGTCGGGAGCGGGCCGACCACCGTGCGCGTAGATTGTCCGGATTATTCCCTGGGTAGGACCAAAAGCGGGAAAAGACCGGTTCACTGATATGTCCGGGATCCGGACGGAAAGTGATCGTTGGTCGATCGAAATGCACGTGCATCGGCGTGGTGCAGACGCAGAAATCGTCGATGCACGTGCATCCGGTCTTGCAGTTGGGGTCGGCATCCTCATAATGAAGTGTGTGCATGTGCACGCGCATGTGCATGGACGCTCTGTGAGGCGAGTCCTCTGGCGGCGTTCCCAACAGGCCGGGGACCAGTACCCGCTCGGAGGCACGGATGACCGTCGCGAGTCCCGCAGGGTTCCGGACGTCGACGTTTCAGTGGATGGAGCCTCTGGCCGGGGATATGGGCCCAACATCCGATATCGCGATACAAGCCCTCGCCGCGCGTCGCGAGTCGGTCAAGGCCGCTCGTGACTTCACCCAGTCGGTGCTCGCCGGCTGGGGCGCCGCCTGCCTCGAGGACGACCTCGCCCTGGTCGTGTCCGAGCTCGTCACCAACGCGCTGTGCCACGGACTGGGCGCCGGCCGCGACGACGCGACCGACGTGGCGCACAACATCCAACTCGCGCTCCTGCGCAAGGGCGAGCGCGTCATGTGCGCGGTCCAGGATCCCGGTGAGAGCCTCCCGGAGACCCAGGCCGGCGGCGAGGACGAGGAGTCCGGGCGGGGCCTGTACCTGGTCGGCTGTTTCAGTGATTCGTGGGGCTGGTTCCCGCTCGACGGCATGGGTCGACGCACCGGAAAGGTCGTCTGGGCGATGTTCGAGATACCGGCCTGACAAACACGTTCCGCAGCATGCGAACCGCATTGCGTTGCGAGATCGCGTTGCAGCTTTGTGGAGAGTTCTAATTCACATTCGGAAGCGGCAACCGAATTAGGGCGCCAAGCGTTTACCCGTCGATCCTTCGACGGGTTTTCTGCATTCTTACGCCCGTTTCGTCCCTCACCGCTTAAGCAGCTTTTACACTTCCTTTGAAACCTTGAGGAATGCATGAGCCCTCCCGTGTGAGTGAAGTCGGGCTGCGCTATCATCACCGTTGTACGCTGCATATGCATGGTCAGATGCACGTGCATGCGTAAGTCGGACCGGTTCTGGAAGAAATTGCGACGGACCGGGACGAAGGAACGACACGTGCCGCAACCGGGGGGCGGGCGACCGCCGTCGGGTCGCTCGGCGAGAGGTCCAGGAGAAGCGTCATGCAGGCAACGCACAACGGGGTATCGGCGACCGCGCTCGACGGGGTCACCTGGCAGAAGAGTCGCCGCAGCAACTCGCAAGGCAATTGCGTCGAAATGGCGGCACTGCCGGACGGCGACGTCGCGGTCCGCAATTCGCGCCACCCCGACGGGCCGGCGCTGATCTATACGCGCGCCGAGATCGAGGCGCTCATCCTCGGGGTCAAGGACGGGGACTTCGACAACCTGCTGGCGTGAGAACCCGCCCGGGACGCTCCGCCCGGGTGGGCCGCCCGAGGGCGTTCACAAGCGGAACCCTCAGTTCTCCTTAAGGATTCGCTGCAGCAGGTCCACACTCTTGTCCGGCGGCATGCCGTCCACGCTCAGCCGGTCCATGACCTCGGTGTACGCGTCGACCTCGTCGCGCTTGTCCAGATACAGCGCGCTCGTGAGCTGTTCCAGGTAGACCACGTCCGGCAGGTCGCTCTCCGGGAACCGCAGCAACAGGAACGGGCCGCCCTCGGCGGCGTGCGCGCCGAACCGGAACGGCATGATCTGGATCGTGACGTTCGGCAGGGCGGCCATCTCGATCAGGTGCCGGACCTGATCGCGCATCACGTCCCGACCGCCGATCGGGCGCCGCAGGGCCGCCTCGTCCAGCACGACCCACAGCCTGGGCGGCTTGTCGCGGTACAGGATCGACTGGCGCTGCATCCGCAGGCCCACCCGCCGGTCCACCTCGGCCGCCGACGCGGACGGCTGCCCGGCGATCACCACGGCCCGCGCGTACTCCGGGGTCTGGAGCAGGCCGGGCACGAACTGCACCTCGTAGGTGCGGATCACCGAGGCGGCCTCCTCCAGGCCCACGTAGACCTGGAACCAACTCGGCAGGATGTCGTTGTAGTTGTGCCACCAGCCCTGGGCGTTGGCCTCCGCCGCGAGGCCGAGGAGCGCGGCCCGCTCGGTCTCGTCGCCCACGCCGTACATCGTGAGGAGATCAGCCACGTCGCGCTCCTTGAAGCTGACGCGCCCCAGTTCCATTCGACTGATCTTGGATTCGGAGGCCCGGATCTCGTAACCGGCCTCCTCCCGCGAAATCCCCTTCGCTTCGCGCAGACGGCGAAGCTGGGAACCGAGGAGAATACGGCGAACCGTCGAGCCGCTCCCCGGCTGCGTTGCGGGCATCTGCTACCTCCGGCTGAATGGACCAGCGCATAGTATGCCGGCGCGTTGCCACGCGTCCTCGGATCATGGTTACAACAGCACTCTCTTGACGATGTGCCACCACCCACCCGAGTCGTCCGTGTGCCGCAGTTCGGCTTGTCACGTTCGGGCCCCGGGCCCCAGCCGCCCATGCTCGCACAGGTGATACCACCTAATCGATGCCGCGGCACCGCGAATCCCCCTCTACTGCCCGGTAATCCGGATGTTTCCGACGAACGAACGGCCCGATACGCACGCTCCGCGCGCGATCCGTGACACGTGCCGCATCCGCCGCCGTGCGGGTGACCCGCGAGGCACGCGCGCGCGGCGCGCCGGACCGCCCACGAGGGCTCCGGGACCGGGCCCCGAAGGCGCGGTGAAAGTACGGCCGTCCGGGCGGTGTCGGCGCCCGCGACGGCGCGCCGCGGCGTCGACTCCCGCTGTCGGACGCGGTGTCTACGGTTTCCACATGTCCTCCCCGGTGCACTCCTTCACCTATCTGCGATCGTCCGAGCTGGCCGCCGTCGACGGCGAACGCTCGCTGGGCCTGCAGACCTGCGGCGGCCTGAGTTCGCACGGCCTGACCCCCTTCCCGCGCTTCTTCGACGGCTTCCTGACCGCGCCCGAGGCGGCGGCGGGCGGGCTGCTCGCGGTCGCCGACGTCGCGGCGGCGCGCTACTACCAACCGATGCGCCCGGGTCTGCTCGACCCGGTGGTCACCGGAAACGGCGATCGGCTCCGCTTCGAGTCGTTCTCGGCGTGTTGCGGCGTGCACGCGCGCCTGGACGTACTGCCCGCGGGCATCGACGGCGAGATGTTCGGCACCGGCACCACCAACGTGGACGTCAACGCGCCGCTGCGCGAGGCGCTCGCGAAGGTCGGCGGCGCGGATCCGCTGCACCTGGCGGTCGGGCCCGACGACGTGACGGTGACCACCTTCGACGGGCCGGTCGTGGAGAAGAAGGTCCCGCTGCCCGAGCGCTGGCTGCGCGGATTCGCCGAAGTCCAGGTGATCTCGGGCGGGTTCGACCTGCGCGCCGAACTCGCGGCGGGCGAGGCGGTGCGCTTCCTGCGGGCGCTGCCGCGCGGCGCCCGGCAGGCGCTGTGGGCGGTCCCGGCCGGGCGTTCGCTGCGGCTGACCGCCCGCCCGCTGCCGGGCGCGGTGTGCCTGCCCGGACCGGACCGGCTCCAGGCGCTCACCCGGCTGCTGCGACACGCCCGCGCACTCCGCGTGTACGGACCCGCGGTGCACGCGCGCAGCAGCGCGGTGTCGTCCGCGTGGGAGATCGAACTGCCGGGCATGCGACTGACCTTGACGCTGTCCCCGGACCCGGCTCGGGGCTTCTCCGGTGAGGGCGCGGTGCTCACCGGCCTGGCCGCCGACTCCGGCGCCGCGGACGCCGACCTGATCTCGGCCCTGTTGGCCTGGGAACCCCGGGTCGAGATCGGCGAGTTGGCCGCGCGATCCGGGCTCGACATCGAGCGGGTGCGGGCCGCGCTGGTCCGCCTGGGCACCGGCGGCCGGATCGGCTACGACGTCGCGGAGGCGGCCTACTACCACCGCGAGCTGCCCTACGACACCGGCAGCGTGGAGCGGATGAACCCGCGGCTGCGGGACGCGCACGCGTTGGTCGCGGCGGGCGCCGTGACGCTGACCGGGACCGGGGAGAGCGCCACCGTGCGCAGCGGCGAGTACACCTACGGGCTGCGGTTGGCCGGGGCGGGCAGTTGCACGTGTCGCTGGTGGGCCGAATACCGGGGCGGCCGCGGACCCTGCAAGCATCTGCTCGCCACGCAGATCGTGCGCGGGCGGGCGCACACCGACCCGACCGCGACGGCGCCCGCACCGCAGGAGGCGAACCGATGACGGGGACCGAGCCGATGACGGGGACCGCGCCGACGACCGGGACGGAGCCGACGACCGGCGCCGCACCACAGGCCCGCGAGCCGCTCACCTGGGCCCTGGTCGAGGCGGCCCTGGTCGAACAGGACCGTGCGGGCGGGGCTTCGGCGCCGATCGTGGCCCTGTTCGCCGGGCGCACCGAGGCCGAGCGCCGCAAGCTGGTGCCGCGATACAAGGAGGCGGTCCGCTCGCTCCGGGCCTCCTCGCGCGGCCTGCGCACGCTGCGCTACGTGGGCGTGGCGTGCCTGGGTGGACCCGCCGGGATCGCCCAGTGGCTCTTCCGCGAGGAGATGATCTGGCCCTCGGGCCCGGACACCGGCGAACAGGCCGTGCACACGCTGTTGGCCGAGCGCGACCCGGCCTGGATACCGGACATCGTCAACCGGCTCGCCGCGAAGATGCCGGTGGACACCTGGGGCAACCACTGGGACGTGGTGGACGCCCTGGTGCGCGGCAGCGGCCTGCCCACGCCGACCACGGCCGGATTCGTGATCCGCTGGGTGGACAAGGTGGGTCGGGAGACCTTCGGCACCGGACCCACGCTCGCCGAACGGCTGCGCGCCGACCCCTACTTCACCGACCTGCTGCCGGCGCTGTTCGAGGTCCCCGGCATCGGACAACTCCTGGAGAACCACGAGTCCTGGAGCCGGACCGGGTTCGCGGGCTGGGGTGCGACCCTGGCCGAGCTCGCCGACGCGAAGGTGATCGAGCGGGACACCGTGCTGGACGGCTGCGTCTCGCGCCTGCTGCGTGGCGAACGCCCGGGCTCACTGCGCGCCTTCGTTCGCGTGCACGACGCGATGGCGCCCACCGACGACGAGCTCGCCGCCCGCGTCGACTCCTATCTACGGTTGCTTCCGGACGCGCCGTCGCCGGTGGCGGGCATGGCCCAGGAAGTGCTGCGTCGACTGGACGCGGCGGGCCGACTGGACCCGGAGCGCGTCGCCGAGGCGGCCCGGAGCGTGCTCTTTCGCACCGAGAAGAAGCTCGTCCGCACCCAACTCACCTGGCTGGGCCAGGCGATCAAGCGCCACCCGGACCACGCCGGCCTGCTGCTGGCCACCGCGGGCACCGCTTTCGGATCGGTCGCCGTCGACCTCCAGGAGCGCGCGCTGGCGCTGATCACCAAACACGTCGGCAAGCTCCCGGCCGACCAGGCCGCCCTCGTGCGCGACGAGGTGCGCGAACAACTGCCGCTGTTGGGCGACGCGTTGCGCCCGGAGGCGGCGGCGCTGATCGGCGAGAGCGCCGCCGCGGCGCCCGACCCGGTGTTCGTCCTCGTGCCGCCGCCGGTGCGCGAGTTGCCGCCGCCGATCGGTTCGCTCCAGGAACTGGTCGAGGAACTCGCGGTGATGTTCGCCCGCACCGCCAACCCGTGGGTGAGCCCGCGCGGCCGCAACACCGACCCGCTCGCGGTGGAGCGGATCGTCTCCGCGATGCTGCGCGAACACGCCCGCGACCGCGAGGCGTTGCGAACCGCGCTGCTTCCGCTCACCGAGCGGCACGCGCACATCGTCGAACAACAGTGGTTCATCCATCAGGTACAGGGCGCGGTCGGCGCGATGGTGGCCGCCGCCACCGGCTACGGCGGCTCCCGATCCGGCTGGTTCCGCAGCCTGTTCGGCAAGGGCACCGAGGCCTCCGACCACGACCTGATCCCCGGCTCCAGGGTGGACGTGGAGCGGCTCGAACCGGTGCAGCGCTTCCTGCTCGCGCGCCTGTACGAGGTGGGCACCCGGCTGCGGACGCCGCGCGGCGGCCCGCACCTGGCCGAGATCGCCGACGCGACCGGCTTCGTGGCCCCTGAGGCGCTCGTGGCGGGCCTGGAACGGTACGAGGCGTCCGGGCACAGCCCCTGGCGGCGTGACGTCGACCAGGCACTGCTGCGGCTGCCCGCCGAGATCGATCCCGCGGTGCTCGCCCGGGCCGGCCGGCTCACCTCGCCCGCCGGCCTGCGGGTGGCCCGGGTGCTGGCCGCGGGCGGCCCGCCGGCCGGGTTCGTCGAGCGTCGGCGCTTCGACCGGATCCACCGCGAGTTCTCCTATCGGGACCGGGGCTGGGTGCACTTCGACGGCCCGCTGGCGCTGATCGCCCCCGGCGACCCCGACACACGGCCGGAGGGCACGGTGCCCGAGAGCGCGCTGCCCGTGTACGACCTCTCCGACCCGGGTGCCGCCGCCCGCGAGCCGGGGTGGTCCGAGGCCACCGAGCCGGACCTGCACTGCTGGCCGCTCGTGTTGCCGAGGGACCGGGACGTGCTCGGCGCGCACCTGGCGATCCGCACCCAGCGCGGGATCGACGGGACCTGCCGAGGCGCGGAGATCCTGCCCGCGCTGGCCGAGTCGCACGGGCCGCTGGGATCGGGCATGTCGCTCGCGCTGGCCTACGCGCTGGGCGCACAGGCGGCCGAGGAC
Organism: Embleya sp. NPDC001921; assembly: GCF_053594475.1. NCBI lineage: Bacteria > Bacillati > Actinomycetota > Actinomycetes > Kitasatosporales > Streptomycetaceae > Embleya > Embleya sp. NPDC001921. The sequence goes on along the minus strand of NZ_JBSFEO010000001.1, from coordinate 326,081 downwards.
CGTACCGCCGCGGTGGACGCGCTGGTCACCCTGGCCGCCAGGGGCGACGCGTGGGACACCCCCGCGTTGGGCCGCGACATCGGCGAGGCGGTTCGTACCCGGGGTCTGAAGACCACACGCGTGGTCGCCTCGTTGCGCGAGGCCTCCCGGGCCGGCGCGGGCGAGGCGGTGTGGGGCGTGCTGAGCGGCTTCCTGCCCGACCTGCTCGCCGGTACCAGGACCACGGGCCTCGCGGACGCGCTGGCGGTGGCCGCGGAGAGCGCCGCGGGCGGCGGCGGCACACGGTCGGTGTCGATCGCGGGGCTGGACGCGCTGGCCGACCGGAAGGGGAGCTCCCGCGCGGTCACCGAGGCGAAGCGGTTGCGCGGGATCCTGGCCGGCCGGGTCTGAGCGGACCGCGGGGGAGCGCCCGGCGGCCGAGCGCTCCCCAAGTGGGCGCACGGCGAGAGGGCGCCGGACGGGTCGATGACGGCCCGTCCGGCGCGCGGCTCACAACTCGTCCAGAGCCTTCACCCGGGCGAGCGTGACGCCGTCCGCGACCGGGAGCATCACCGGCTCGACCCTCGGGTCGGCCCGCACGTGCTCGTTGAAGGCGTGCACGGCCTCCGGCGTCGGGTCGCCGCCCGGCTTGAGCACCAGGCCGCTGTAGAGCACGTTGTCGACGATCAGCAGGCCGTTGGGGCGCATCCGCGGGACCAGCGCCTCCCAGTAGGAGATGTAGCCGTCCTTGTTCGCGTCCAGGAACGCCAGGTCGATGTGCGGGTGCGAGGGCAGCGCGTCCAGCGTCTGCAGCGCCGGCGCGATCCGCAGGTCGATCCGGTCGTCCACGCCCGCCTCGCGCCACGCCTCGCGGGCGATCGCGGTCCACTCCTCGGACACGTCGCAGCACAGCAGCCGGCCGCCCTCGGCCAGGCCCCTGGCGATGCACAGCGCGGAATAGCCGGTGAACGTGCCGACCTCGACCGCGACCTTCGGCCGGACCACACCCGAGAGCAGGGTCAACAGCGCGCCCTGCTCGGCGGGCACCTGCAACCCGGCGAACCGGCCCATCTCCCTGGTCCGTTCGATCACGCCGCGCTGGACCTCGTCCGGTGCGAGCGAGTGGTCCAGGACGTAGTCGTACAACTCGGCGGTGACCTGCACCTGCTTGTCGAAGGACATTGCCTCAGCTCTCCTCTGGTCGCGCGGGTGGGTGCGCACGCTCGGGCGGCGCGGGGAAGACGGTGTCCCAGGGCAGCAGCAGGCCGAAGTCGTGGACCAGGAGCCGAAGTACCTCGTGGTCGTCCTTCAACTCGCGTTCCTCCCGGGTGCCGTCGCTGCGCACCACGGTCAACAGGCGGTCCTGGATGTACGCGCGCTCGTGCGGACCGCTGCGTTGCACCCGCAGGGTATGCCGGAACGGCGAGCTCGGGTGCGTCGCGACGTACCAGTTCGCCACCTCGAAGTCGACCGACTCGCGGCGCTCCAGGGTGAACGCGTACACGGTGAACCAGCCCTGTCCGCCGTAGACGGTCTGCAACAGCCACAGATCGCCCTCGCGCACGAGCCGGAACCGCCAGGCCCCCTGCGGACTCGCCACGCCCGGCAGCAGCGGCAGCGGCTCCAACAGGCCGCCGCTGCCGAAGCCGACGTCGGCGATATAGGGGTGCGCCTCGCCGGGCACCTCGACCGCGAGCAGCATGTGGGTCATCGGCCGGATCGCGTCCGAGCCCATCCGCACCCGCGCGGCCAACCGGGTGACGCCGAAGCCCAGCGTCTCCAGCACCCCGGCGAACAGGAGGTTGTGCTCGAAGCAGTAGCCGCCGCGTCCCTGGCGGACCAGCTTGTCCTCCAGGTCGGCCGGCGCCAGCGAGGGCACTCCGCCCAGGACGATCTCGACGTTCTCGAACGGGATGCCGACCACGTGCGCCAAGTGCAGCGAGCGCAACGTGGCCCACGTGGGCGCCCGCTCGCCCGACCAGCCGATCCGGGCGAAGTAGGCGTCGAGGTCCAGATGGTGCAGATGGCGCAAGAGCCGTCTCCTTCGGATCCGGGGCCGCAACTGGACCGATTCTCACACGCCCGCCGGCGCGGGCGGGACCGCCGCCGCGGCGCGCCACCCGATAGGTTCGGAACCGGTCGGGCCCGGTGTCGGCTCGACCGCCACACCCGTACGGCGTCACGTTTTCGGAGGCAGGTCATGAGCGAGCAGGAACCGGAGCAGCCGTCCGCGCAGGACGAGGAGCGGATCCGGGAACTGGCCGGGCGGTTGTTCGAGGCCGCGCGCACCGGCGACGCCGAGACGCTCGGCGGCTACGTCGACGCCGGCCTGCCGGTGAACCTGGCCAACGACCGGGGCGACACGCTGCTGATGCTCGCCGCCTACCACGGACACGCGGACGCGGTACGCGCGTTGCTCGCCCGGGGGGCCGATCCGGACCGGGCCAACGATCGCGGCCAGACCCCGCTCGCGGGTGCCGTGTTCAAGAGCGAGCGCGACGTGGTCGCGGCGCTGGTCGCGGCCGGCGCCGATCCCGACGCGGGCACGCCGAGCGCGCGCGAGGCGGCCCGGATGTTCGGCAAGGAGGACATGCTTTCCCCGACCGGTGGGTAACAAATGGATGACCCTCCGTCAGTTTTCGCCTGCGTCAGGGCCGGCCGGACGTGAGGACACCGGGGGAGGCACGAACGATGTCCGAGCGACCCGCGATCCCGCGTCTCGATCTGGACGGATTCCCCAGCGGCGTGGGCCTGTTGCACCTGCGATCGGATCTGCCCGAGGCGCTGGACGGGACGTTCTCCCCGTGGTGCGACCGACATCACGGCGACCTGTTGCGGGTGCCCGGTTTCCGTCGGGCCCGCCGCTTCGTGTTGTGCGGGGCGTTCGCCAACGGTGAGGCCGAGGCGGGGCCGCCCGCCGCGCGCCACTTGACGCTGTACGACCTCAAGCACGTCGGAGTGCTCGCCGCCGCCGGTGGTGGCGACGTGCACGACACCGCGGGCACCCCGCTGCCGCCCGAGCTGATCGGCGCGATCACCTCGTCGCGTCTGGACTGCCGGGAGATCCGGCGCTGGCCGAACGTGTCGGCGGGTCGGCTCTTCCCGGCCGGCGACAAGCTGCTGCACCTGACCGCGCACGGCTCGGGCACCGCGATGGGGCGCTGGCTGCACGAGGAGGCGGTCGCCGAACTGCTGCGCTCACCCGGCGCGGTGGGGCTGCGCTGGTTCGACGCGGGCGAGGGGCTGCACGTGGTGCTGTGCGAGGTGAGCGGCCCGATGTGGCCGCTCCCCCCGCACGTGCCGCAGGACCTGGGGCCGGCGATGTGGAGCGGCTATCGCCAGGTCTTCGTCGCGGAGGGGTGAGCGGGCGGGCGCGACGGGCGGCCCGCCCGGGCGTCACACCCGGGACATCACCACGTCGAAGCCGGCCGCGCGCAGGTCCGGGACGATGCGCGCGGCGTCGCCCTCGACGACCACCGCGAGTTCGTCGGGGCGCAGATGGGTGCCGGCGGCGCGGTTGACCGCGTCCGTGTCCGTGGCCAGGATCTCGGCGTACTCGCGGGTGACGTGGTCGTCCGGCAGGTCGTGCACGATCGCCTCGATCAGTCGGCCGCCGATCCCCGCGGGCGTTTGCAGGTTGATCGGCATGCTGCCGAGCGAGTGGGCGCGTGTGGCGGCGAGTTCGTCGGGCGTGACGCCGTCCGCGTGCATCCGGCGGACCTCGCCGATCGCGTCCACGATCGCGGCGGCGGTGACCTCGGTGTGCACGGAGGAGGACACCGTGAACGCGCCGGAGCGGCGCCCGTGACCGAAGCTCGCGTGCGCGCCGTAGGTGTAGCCCTTGACCTCGCGCAGCAGGTGGTTGAGCCGGGAGCCGAAGGCGCCGCCGAGCACGTCGGCGAACAACTCGATGGCGATCAGGTCCGGGGTCGAGCGGGGCGCCGCGGTGTGCCCGATCCGGAGCACCGACTGCACGGCGCCGGGGCGGTCCACCACGATCGCCCGCTCGGTCGAGGGGGTGCCCGCGGACGCGGCCGGGTTCGCGCGCGACGTGCTGCCGCCGGCACCCGCGAAGACGGTGCGACCCAGTGCGGCCAGGTCGATCGTGTCCAGGTCGCCGACCACCGCGAGGCTGCCGGGCGCGGTCATCCGACTCGCGTGGAAGGTCCGGATCGCCTCCGCGTCCAGCGCCTCGGCCGTGTCCGGGGTGCCGCCGAGCAGGCCGCCGAGGCGGCTGTCGGTGCCGAACAGGGCTTGGCGGAAGGCGAGTCCGGCGCGGGTGCCGGGCTGGGCCCAGGAGGTCTTCATCGAACGCACGTGGTCGGCGAGGAAGCGCTCGACGTCGGCGTCGGCGAACGCCGGCCGGCGGACCGCCTCGGTGATCAGGTCCAGACCCGCGCCGAGCCGATCGGCGGGCAGGTCGAGGCCGACCTCCTGGGTCTCCCAGCCGCACGCCAGCCGCCATTGCGCGCCCAGCGCCTCGATGGCGAGCCCGAAGGCGTCCGCGTCGCGGTCCAGGCTGCCCTCGTCGAGCAGCGAGCAGGTGATCCGGGCCAGGCCGTCCAGGCCGACCGGTTCGTGCAGCGCGCCGCTCTCCATGACCAGTTTGCTCCAGGCCAGGCTGCGTCCGGGCAGGTGCGCGCCGATCACCTCGCCGCCGGCCACCGCGACCCGGCGCACCTCCGGGAAGCGGTACGGGCGCGGGTCCGCGCCGGCGGGTCGCTCGGCGACCAGGGTGTGGCGGGTCGCGACGTGCTCGCTCATGCGGCGGCCTCCGGCTCGTTCGTGTCGATGTCGGCACCGGCTTCGACGGCCTCGGGCCGAAACTCCAGCACGATCCGGTTCTCCGGGTGCAGCAGTTCGCGGGCCACCCGGTGCACGTCCTCGGCGGTGACCGCGAGCAGCTCGTCGAGGTGGTCGCGGATCGACTCCGCGTCGCCGAAGCGGGTGGTGAACCGGCCGATCGCGTCGGCCCGGCCGCCCGCGGTGGCCAGCTCGCGAAGCCAGTCGCCGGACAACACGGCCCGGACCCGATCGAGTTCGGCCTCGGTCACCCCCTCGCGCGCGACCTCGTCGCAGACCGCGACGTAGGCGTCGAGCACCTCGCCCGGCTCGACGCCCTCACTGGGCGCGCACGAGCCCATCAGCACCGATTCGAAGTGCAGGTGGCCCCACGCGGACAGGAACGCGCCGGAGGCCTGGGCCAGATTGCGCGCGGTGACCAGCTCGCGGTACAGCCGGCTGCCCCGGCCGCGGCCCACGGCCGTCGCGAGCACGCTCGAGGCGGCCGCGTCCGGGCTGCCGAAGCGCGGCGCGCGGTGGCACAGGAACAGCCGCGGCGCGGGCACGTCCCGATGCACCCGCACGTGCCGGCCGGCCCCGAACCGGGGCGGCAGCGGCGCCGGGGTGGGCTGCGGGAACGAGCCGCGCGGGGCGATCCCGCCGAAGTACCGCTCGGCCAGGGCCACCACGTGCTCGGGCCGTACGTCGCCGACCACGGTCAGCACCGCGTTGTCCGGCGCGTAGTAGGTCTCGTGGAACGCGGTGAAGTCGGCGAGTTCGGCGCTGTCCAGCTCCGCCATCGAGCCGATCGTGGACGTCGCGTACGGATGGCCCTCGGGGTAGGCGAGGGCCATCATCTCCTCGCTCCAGGTCCCGTAGGGCACGTTGTCGTAGCGCTGCCGGCGCTCGTTCTTGACCACCTCGCGCTGGTTGTCCAGGGTCTCCTGGGTCAGCGCGAGCGAGCCCATCCGGTCGGCCTCGAGCCACAGCGCGAGCTCGAGCTGCCCCGAGGGCACCGTCTGGTAGTAGTTCGTGCGGTCCGCGCTGGTGGACGCGTTGATGCCGTCGCCGCCGCAGCCCTCGATCGCGGCGAAGTGACCGCCCTTGTCCACGTGCGCGGAACCCTCGAACATCAGGTGCTCGAAGAGGTGGGCGAAGCCGTGCTTGCCCTCGACCTCGTGCCGCGAGCCCACGTCGTACCAGAGGTTGACCGCGGCGAGCGGCACCGTGCTGTCGGGGCAGACCACCACACGCAGACCGTTGTCGAGCCTGGTCCGGTGCAAGGCCCACGGGAAGTGGGCGGAAGTCGACGGCACGTCGGGTTCCTCCAGGGGGTCGCGGCGCTCGGTGACGGATCGCCATTGTTCCAGGCGAACGCGCCGAGCGGGCGCACCCCGTACGCGCGACGACCATCCGCCCGGGTGCGCTCACCGGGGGATGGTCGTCGTGGGGTGTCGCCGGGTGGGCGGCGACGGCCGCGCGCGGTGCGCGCGGGTTACTTGACGAGGGCGGCGAACTTCGCCAGCGACTCGATCAGCGCCTCCTGGGTGGCCTTGGTGACCTTGCCGGCCATCATCTGCACCGCGCCGCCCTTGACCTCGGACTCGATCCGCAGCACCGAACCCTCGCCCGCGGCCTCGACGATGAAGACCTCGGTCATGATGACGCCCATCGGGCCCTTGCCGTCCAGGGCCAGCGACTTGCCCGCCTCGACGTCCTTGATCGTCCACTTGATGTCCGCCGGGAAGCCCATCAGCTTCATCTTCTCGTCGTACGTCACGCCGGCTTCGAGCTTCTCCGGGGCGCCGTTGGGGAACTCGACGTGCGGGACCATCCACTCGCCGAAGACGCTGTAGTCGGTCAGCTTCGCCCACACGGCCTCGGGGCCGGCAGCGATCTCGACCTGCTCGTTGATGACGGGCATGCGTGTGTCCTAACGGTCTTTGAGCTGCGGGAGCTTGCGGCTCGGAGCATGGAGTCCCCGGAACGTACCGCCGTTATGTGACACAGTCAATGGTGTCGACGAGCATAAAGAGAACGTGTTCTAGTTCTACTGTCACCCCGGTTGGCTAGTCTCGGGCGCTATGACAGGCACGTTGCCGGGCATGCCGCCCGGGGCCGAAAGCGGGGCCGGGGGAGGGGCCGTTCTCGAAGCCGTCCTGGAGCGCATCACCTACCAGAACGACGAGAACGGCTGGACCGTCGCCCGGGTGGACACCGGCCGGCACGGCACCGAACTGCTCACCGTGGTCGGCGCGCTGCTCGGCGCCCAACCGGGCGAGTCGATCCGGATGCGCGGCCGCTGGGGCAGCCACCCGCAGTTCGGCAAGCAGTTCCAGGTCGATTCGTTCAGCACCGTGCTGCCGGCCACCGTGCAGGGCATCCGGCGCTACCTCGGCTCGGGACTGATCAAGGGCATCGGTCCCAAGACCGCCGACCGGATCGTCGAGCACTTCGGCGTGCGCTCGCTCGACGTGATCGACGAGGACGCCACGCAGCTCATCCAGGTGCCCGGCCTGGGCCCCAAGCGGACCAAGCTGATCGCCGCCGCGTGGGAGGAACAGAAGGCGATCAAGGAGGTGATGGTCTTCCTCCAGGGCATCGGCATCTCCACCTCACCCGCCGTGCGCATCTTCAAGGAGTACGGCGACGCGTCGATCACCGTCGTGCGCACCGAGCCGTACCGCCTGGCCGCGGACGTGTGGGGGATCGGCTTCAAGACCGCCGACGCGATCGCCAAGGCCGTCGGGATACCGCACGACGCGCCGCAGCGGATCAAGGCCGGATTGCAGTACACGCTGTCCGAGGGCTCGGACAGCGGCCACTGCTACCTGCCCGCCGACGTCCTGGTGGCGGAGGCGGTGAAGATCCTGGACGTGCCCTCCGATCTCGTAGTGCGCTGTCTGAACGAGCTGGTGGGCGAGGACGGGGTGGTGTGCGAGGAACTGCCCGGGCCGGTCACCGTCTCCGGCACCCAGGGCGATCCCGTCCAGGCGGTCTACCTGGTGCCCTTCCACCGCGCCGAACTCTCGCTCGCGGGCCGGGTACGCGCCCTCCTGGGCGCCCGTGAGGACCGCCTGGCCGCGTTCGCCGAACTGGACTGGACCCGGGCGCTGGCCTGGCTGCGCGCCCGCACCGGCACCGCGCTGGCGGCCGAACAGGAACAGGCCGTCCGGCTCGCGCTGACCAGCAGGGTCGCGGTGCTCACCGGCGGCCCCGGCTGCGGCAAGAGCTTCACCGTGCGCTCCGTGGTCGAACTCGCCCGTGCGCGCGGGGCCAAGGTGATCCTGGCCGCGCCCACCGGCCGGGCGGCCAAGCGGTTGGCCGAGCTGACGGGGTGTGAGGCGGCCACGGTGCACCGCCTGTTGCAGCTCCAACCGGGCGGCAACGCGGCCTACGACCAGGACAAGCCGCTGGACGCGGACCTGGTCGTGGTCGACGAGGCGTCGATGCTCGACCTGCTGCTGGCCAACAAGCTGATCAAGGCGATACCGACCGGAGCACACGTGCTGTTCGTCGGCGACGTCGACCAGTTGCCCAGCGTGGGAGCCGGCGAGGTGCTGCGCGACCTGCTCGCCGCCGAGCGAGTGCCCCGGGTCCGGCTGACGCAGATCTTCCGCCAGGCCCAGCAGTCCGGCGTGGTGACCAACGCGCACCGGATCAACGCCGGCCGCCCGCCGATCACCGACGGCCTGACCGACTTCTTCCTCTTCCCCGCCGAGGAGACCGAGGACGCGGCCGAACTCACCGTGGACGTGGTGGCCCGCCGCATCCCGCGCAGATTCGGCCTGGACCCGCGCCGCGACATCCAGGTGCTCGCCCCGATGCACCGGGGCCCGGCCGGCGCCGGCGCCCTGAACCTGCTGCTCCAGCAGGCGCTGACCCCGGCCCGCGAGGGCCTGCCGGAGAAGCGCTTCGGCGGGCGCACCTTCCGGGTCGGCGACAAGGTCACCCAGATCCGCAACAACTACGACAAGGGCGCGAACGGCGTCTTCAACGGCACCGGCGGGGTGGTGATCGCACTCTCCCCCGAGGAACAGAAGCTCGTGGTGCGCACCGAGGAGGACGAGGAGGTCGACTACGACTTCGCCGAACTCGACGAGCTGTCGCACGCGTACGCGGTCACCATCCACCGCTCGCAGGGCAGCGAGTATCCGGCGGTGGTGGTCCCGGTCACCATGGGTGCCTGGATGATGCTCCAGCGCAATCTGCTCTACACCGCGATCACCCGCGCCAAGCAGCTCGTGGTCCTGGTCGGATCGCGGCGCGCGCTCGGCCAGGCGGTGCGTACCGTCTCGGCGGGCAAACGGTTCACCGGGCTGGCACACCGGCTGAGATGACACCGCCCGGGGCGGGATCGTCCGAGGCGGGATCGCCCGGCGTGGCCCCGCGGGCCCGGACGACGCGAAGCGCCGCCACCCCGGAGGGTGACGGCGCTTCGCGTTCTCGGTCGCGGTACGGCTAGCGGATCATCCGCAGGCCGATGCGCTCGACGCCCTTGCGGGCCATCGCCATCGCGGGGACGAGCAGCGCCAGGGTGACCTGGGTGGTGGCGCCCATGTTGAGCATCCACTCGCTGCCCGGCGCGTCGGCGGCCCAGGCGATCAGGCAGCTCATGCTCAGACCGATGCCGGCCATCACCAGGATCGCCATGTTGCCCTGCGGCTTCGGGTACTCGATCCGGCTCACCATCAACCCGGACACGGCCACGATCAGCACCGCGGCGGGCGTGAACGGCAGGTCGAGCAGCACGATCGAGACGACCGTCATCGCGGCCATCGGGATGGGCATGCCCTGGAACACCCCGGGACGCCCCGGAGTGGTCGCGAATCTCGCCAGCCGCAGTACGCCCGCGATCAGCACCGACAGCGCCACCAGGACGGCGGCGGGCGCCTGCCCGGTGTTCAACGGCACGGCCGCCCAGGTGACCACGAAGAACGCCGGTGCGACGCCGAACGTGATCACGTCCGCGAGGTTGTCCAACTGCGCGCCCAGCGAGGACATCCGCAACTTGCGCGCCACCATGCCGTCGCACAGGTCGCACAGCGCGCCGATCAGCATCAGCACCACGGCCGCGGCCATGCTGCGCTCGGCCGACACGCCGACGTCGCCGCCGCGCTGCGCCATGACCGAGCAGGCGAGGAAGTAGATCGCCATGAAGCCGCTCGCCGCGTTACCCAGCGTGAGTACGTCCGCGACCGAGATCCGCGCGGACAGGCACGCCTGCGGATCGTCCTCGACCGGGGTGCCCAGAATGTTCAGTTCGGGGGCTTCCAGGTCGGCCGTATCGTCGTAATCAGTCCCGGTCAAGACGTGTCTCTCCCGCCGTTGTCCGTTGTCCCACGGTCACCGCGGGCTCGATGCCCGGCGGCAGGTACACGTCCACGCGCGAACCGAACCGGATCAGCCCGATCCGGTCGCCGCAGGCGACCTCGGTACCCGGCTCCAGGTACGGCACGATCCGGCGCGCCACGGTGCCGGCGATCTGCACCAGCTCCACGTCGCCGATCGCGGTGTCGAAGATCCACACAACGCGTTCGTTGTGCTCGCTTTCCTTGTTGAACGCCGGGACGTACCCGCCGGCCTTGTGCTCCACGGACTTCACGACGCCGTCGAGCGGCGCACGGTTCACGTGCACGTTCAACGGACTCATGAACGTCGCGATCCGAGTGCGGCCGTCGGGCCAGGCGTCGATGCTCTGGACCACGCCATCGGCCGAGGCGATCACGCCGTCGGTGGGGATGGTGCGCTCCGGGTCACGGAAGAACCACAGCATGCCACCGGTGAGCGCCAGCGTCGGCACGGCCGCGAAGGCCCAGCGCCGGTTGCGCAGTGCTGCCAAGCCGGTCAACGCGCCGGTCACAGCCGTCGGCACGAGCCAGGGAGAAGCTCCCTTTGCCAGGCGCGGCTGCTGCCTCTGCGCGTACCCCGCCGATGCCGGCGAGGGGGAATCGTCACTCATCGAGAACCTTTGTCGGGGGGCGTGCCCGTCGGTAACGGGCGGCACTCGGCGGATGCTACCTAGACGGAGGGCCATCGCGCTTCCGGCGGTGATCGCTCCTGGCGTGCCGGTTCCGCCCAAAACAGCGCAATTCGGACGCTGTTCGAGCTTTTTTCGGCCGTGGAAGCGGTTGCCCGTGTCCACAAGGTTGCCCTCCGCGCATGCCTGCTGTGAAGAGGCCCCGGGTCCGCTCCCCGTACGCGGTCCGTGGCATCGATCACGTTGGCCGTAGCGTCCCGTCGGCTCGTGTCGCTTGACACCGCCTAGGGTGGATCGTCACAAAAACGTGACACGGCGGTGGGTCGGTGAACCCACCGCCGTACCTCAAGGGTAAGCGCGCTTGTGTGACGTTCCGTCAGTCGGGCCGCGAAACCAGTCCCACCATGGTGCCCGGCCGCTCTCCGGTGGGCTCGGTGTCGAGCACGGTGGGCACCCCGCGCACGATGGTGGCCCGTACGCCGGCCGGCCCCCGGGTGAACCGCCACGACCCGTCCGGGTTGTCGTAGCGCTTCTCCTCGGGCCGCACCTCGATCTCGTCGAGCGCGAACACCACCAGGTCGCCGGCCAGGCCCGGCGCGATCACGCCGCGGTCGCCCAGGCCGAAGAAGCCCGCGAGCTTGCCGGTCAGGTTGTGCACCGCCTCCTCGACCCGCATCAGGCCGGTGTCGCGCACGTACCGGGTGAGCAGGTACACGTTCTCGCCCGAACCGCAGAAGAGCTGCAGGTGCGCGCCCGAGTCGTTGATGTTGGTCAGCGTGTGCGGCTCGTTGAACAGGCCGGCCACAACCGGCTCGTCGAACGCGTCGGGGATGCCGCGCAGGCAGGACAGGATGCCGTTGTTGCCGATCCAGGTGGCCAGCGCGTCGGAGATGTGCAGTCCCTCCCGGTCCGCGTACTCCTTGAGCGAGATGTCCAGCGGGCCGTGGCCGGTCTCGGAGATCGCGAAGATCAGCGACTCGGGGCGATCCAGTCGAGATGTCGACGACGAGACCCGGTTGTCCCAGTCCTCGCGGGCCCGCGCCCGCCACTGCGGATCGGCGAGCGTGGCGAGCTTGGTCTCGGCCGGACCGTTGATCCAGTGGTTCCAGGCGGCCACCCGCTGGAAGGTGAGCGCGCGCTCGAAGTTGAAGAACGGCTCCAGCGGCTTATGCGGGACATTGGGCCAGAAGTCGACGCCGTCCGCGCGCAGCCGGCGGTGCAGCGCGATGGTCTGTTCCCGCAGGTAGTCCTCGCGCACGGTGGACGGGATGGCGGTCCATTGGGCGCGGATCCCGCGCGGCTTGCAGATTCGGGCGAATCGTTCCACATCGGCGTCGATGCTCTCCGGCTCGTTGAACCGGGTGATCATCTGGAGCGTCGCGCCGGGGTGTCGGGCGAGTACGTCGGCGAGCGCCTCGAACTCGTCGTCCTCGGCCAACCGGGTCGGTACCGGTTCGAGGTAGCGGTCCTTGTCGAACACATTGGTCGACAAACCAATTGCTCCATGAGTCAACGATTCGTCGAGCAGTGCGGCCATCTCGGCGATCTCCTCCGGCGTCGCCGCGCGCGACCAGGACGCCTCGGCGCCCATCACCGTGGTGCGCAGGGTCAGGTGCCCGACGAAGCCGGCCACGTTGACCGCGACGGCCTGGCCCTTGACCGCGCTGCTGTACTCCGGCCAGCGCTCCCACGTCCACGGCACCTGGTCCTGGAAGGCGGAGAGCGGGAGGTCCTCGAGGAAGCAGAACAGGTCGAGTACGGGTCCGCGCGCGCTCTCCCGCAGGGGTGCGACCGACATGCCGCAGTTGCCGAAGACGACCGTGGTGGTGCCGTAGGCGGGCAGCGGGTCCAGGTCCGGGTTCCACCACATGGCGCCGTCGACGTGCGTGTGGGCCTCGATGAAGCCGGGGGCGACGTAGGCGCCGGCGGCCTCGACGACGCGCTCGGCGCCGCCGTTCGGGGCCAGGTCGGGGGCGACCTCGACGATCACCCCGTCCCTGATCCGCACGTCGGCTCGGATCGGGGCGGCCCCCGTTCCGTCCACGACGGTTCCTCCGCGTACCAGCAGATCGGCCATGGGCTGTTCTCCCTATTACTTGTGCCGGAATCACGAATGCCGGATCGGTGCCACCGATTCCGGGCGGGCGAGCGCCGGCGGCGAGTCTCGGGGACGGGCGCGCTCCTCGGGATTTACGTTACGTGTTGTAACTTAACCTGGTGAACTATTCAAGGGGAGCGTCGGGTTGGTGCGGGTGCGGGTGCGTGGACGTGGGCCCGAGCGTGGGTGTCGGAGTCGACTCGGGCGTGTTCGGCCGGGCATGACGACGCCCGATCCCGCCGCGTGACCCGAGCGCGGCGGGATCGGGCTTGGTGGTCGGGCTTGCCGGATCGGGCGTGGCGGGTCGGGCGTGTCGGGTCGGGCGTGTCGACCGGAGCACCGGCCCGCCGATGCCGCCTTGGGTCGGGCGCGGGGGATCGGGCGGCGGATGCTTTGAGCAGGGCCGGGTCGTACCGCGACGCCGAGCCCGCGTCGGTGCCGAACCAGCGGGCGCCGCCGAGCAGTTCCGGCAGTTCGCGGTCAGGTGCCGGCATTCGGGCAGGCATCCCGTGCAAAGGCCGAACCGAGAAGCTCGGCGGCCCGACCGCGCGTTTAGCCGGCCCGATACGCGGACATTCGTGCTGTTCGTACGCGGGTGCCCGAGTCGGCCCCGCGACGACCCACGCGAGGAGCGACGAACATGGCGAGCAAGTACGTCCGTACCGTCGGCGCGCTGTCGATCGCCGCCGCGCTGGTCCTGACCTCGGCGGCGTGCGGCGACGACAACGACGGCGGCGGCGACGGCAAGGCGGTGCCCACGGCGATCGAGTCGGCGCTGAACTCGGCGGGCTCGGACGCGAAGGACGCGCTGTCCTCCGCGAGTGCCGCCGCGGCCTCGAAGTTGAAGGAGATCAAGGGCGGCCTGGACGCGACGGCGGACGCCTCGGTCGGGCCGATCCGGACCGACGGCGACCGCACCGTCGCCGAGGTCACCGTCGTCAACAACACCGCCAAGACCGTCGACTACACGCTCTCGGTCGAGTTCCGCGACGCGGGCGGCAAACTGCTGGACGCGATCGTGATGAACATCGAGGACGTCGAGGCCGGTACCCAGGCCAAGGGCACCGCGAAGAGCAACCGGAAGCTGACCGACGCGAACAAGGCGGAGATCGGCCACGCGGTCCGGCACTGATCCGGGGGGCGGGTGAGGTCGTCGGCCGGGCGCGCGGGCGGCGCGGCGGCCGACCGGCGCGGACGCGCGGAACTCGGCCGAGGCCGCGGCGGCGGGCACCAGAAGGTCGTGAGCCGACTCACCGCCGCCCGGGGCGGAATCGGGGGATCTCCCCACGTCCCGGGGACGCCGATCCGCAGTTCGCCCGCGCGCCTTTCGCCGTCCATCCGGGCCCGGCACAATCGCCGCCATGGCGATCATCGAGACCCGCGGTCCCGCACGCGTGCGGCTCAAGGCCGCCATGTCCGGATTCCTGTCCGGCGGGGTGATCGGCGTCGCGCTGGCCTGCTTCGTGGTCGGGGCGATTCTCGAGCGGTGGCCCGTGGCCGCGTTCGGTGTGGCGCTGTTCGTGCTCAACGTGATCGGCGTCTCCGTCGCGGGGCGCATCCACCGGGCGCGGAATCCGCGCACGCCGGCCCGGCCCGCGCTGGCCGTGATCGAGAGCCGCCGGGCGATCGGCGGCGAGTCGGCCAACGTGCCGGTCGAGTTCGTGCTGACGGTGGCACCGGACGAGCGGTCGGCGTACCGGGTCGAGACGCGCCAGGACATCAACCTGGTCGACATCCCCGACTACCGGCCACGCGGTGTCGTGGTGGTGCGCTACCGCCCCGACGAGCCGTGGGACGTCGAGATCGTCACCGAGCCGACCGAGGCGTGGGCGCGCCGGGCGGCGACCGAATCGGTGGACTCGGCCCCGGAGTCGGCGTTGGTCGCCGGCCCCCGGGACACGGGCTCGTTCTGTCTGCTCGGCACGGTGGGCCTGCTGCTGGGCGCCGCGCTCGTGGTCCTGCCGTTGCGCGCCGACCTGTTCGCCGCGGTCGACGAGTCCACGACGACATCCTCGACTTCCTCCACGACCACGACCACGTCCGAAAGCTTCTCGTGGCCGACGATCTCGACGTCGACCTCGACGGTCAGCGGGACGGCGAGCTCGCGGGCGATGCTGGACGACGGTGAGATGCGGCGCGCGGCCGGATCGCTGATCAAGGGGATGCGCACCGGCAGCGCCTCCGAACTCACCATCGAGGAACACGTCATGGCGGTACGCGGCATCCCGGGCACCCCGGCCCGACCCGGCGCGGCGATCGACCTGGACGCCATCCCCTACGAGCGCCTGCCCGCCCTGGTCCGCGAGGCCCAGAGCGAACTCGGCATCACCAAACCCACCTCCTGGCGCATCACCTTCGACCTCGACCCGAAGACCGGCGCCCTCACCATCGAGGTCACGGTCACCGACCGGGAGGGCGCCAAAGCCTCCCTGGAAGCCGATATCGAGGCCAGGGTCACCGCCCGCCACCCCCGCTGACCACCGTCGACGGGCCCGGCCCGGGCGAATCCGGCGAGGTGCGCCCGCACCGTCCGCGGGCCGCTCGCGAGCCCGACCGCGGGCTACATGCGGGACATGGTCAGCAGGTCGCCGCTGCCGTAGCCGGGGATCACCTGTTCGTAGGTCTCGTAGGGGTTGGTGACGTCGAAGATCCGCGGGTTGTCGAACTGGACGTAGAGGGTGCGGCGGCGGGCCGTGCCGGTGGCGGCGGGGCCCGCGTGCAGGCCGCAGCCCATGTGCACGGTTACGTCGCCCGGTTCGGTGGTGATGCCGACCACCGGCAGGTTCTCCCACTGGGCCGGCGTGTACCGCTCGTGCGCGACCGTGCCCCAGGAGCCGGCCAGCGCGTACAACTGCGAACTGTCCTGGCTCACCGCGTCCAGGCGGATGCCCACGTGCACCCGCGGACACGTGATCGGACAACCGCCGAGTGCGCAGTCCTTGTGCCAGGGCAGGTCCGGGATGGACAGCGGTTCGGGCGCGGTGCCGAACTCCTTGAGAACCGCGATCTGTCCGGAGTCGCGGTCGGTCACCGCGACCACGTCCTGGCCGGCCAGGCCGCACAACATGCGCACCGTCGGGTCGTCGGCCAGCGCGGCGATCCGCGGCGAGCGCATGCCCAGGTAGGTCAACCGGTACGGCGAGCGCAGCCCGTTGGGGCCGTCCGCCCACAGCGAGCCGCGGTCACCCTCGCGGCACAGGCCCCGGATCCGGTCCACCTCGCCCGCCAACTCCTCGACCCGGTCCGCGTCGAAGACCTGACGCACCACCAGGTAGCCGGTGGCGCGCAGGAAATGCGCCATGTCGTCGGGCTCGTCCCGGGTGGTGAAGTCGCGGTGCAGGTCGATCGGACGATCGGCGAGGTCGCGCAGGTCCAACGTCTCGGGGTGATAGATCGGGGTGCCGGAGTACATGCAGCGGATGGCCGGCTCCCACACGTCCCAGTCGGCGAACTCGCCGCGCACGAACCGCACCGCGTGCGACTCGACCAGCCCCCGACTGGTGCGCAACTCGTAGAGGTAGTCCTGCCACGCGCCGGATTCGAGCTCGACCACCAGCTCGGCGTCCGCGCTCACCCCGGGCACGATCCGCACCTCGCCGCGATCCTCGACATAGCTGTACGCCTGCCCGTCGGGCATGCACAGCGCGATCGGGGCCCGGCCGGCCACGTCCCACGCGACCCGCTCGCCGAGACCGCCCTCCAGGCGGCGTGGCAACTCCACACGATGGAACGACTCGAAGCACACGACAGGCCAACCCAACACACTGAACGTGCCGCGGTCGGCGTCGTGCGCCACCGCTGATCCGGCGCCCGAAATCCCCATTGCCCCGTCCTCCCCGTTCCGCACCCGGCACACCGGCCGGGTCGTCACCAACGGTAGGCAAACAGCGTCAGAACAGCGTCAGAGCAGCGCGAAAGCGCAAGGTGACAGCCAGTCAGCGAAGCGGGGAGGCGCCGGTGTCCAACGGCTCGCCGAGCAATCGCACGGCGTCCCCGAGCGTTCGCTCAGCGTGCCCGGGCAGCCCCAGTTCGACGCATCGGGTGTACGCGGCCTCGAACTGCGCGCGGGCCGCGACCCCGTCGCCGACGATCGCGGCCAGCCCGCCGAGCACCCGGCGCACCGGGCCGAGCGAGGAGCCGGTCCAGTCCAGATGCTCAGCGTACGGGCTCAGCGCCTCGCTCACGAGCAGGCCGCGTTCCACATCGCCCAGTTCGATCGCGACCTCGCCCAGCCGCATCAGCGAGCCGGTCCACAACAGGTCCACCGGTATCGTCGCGAAGCCCGGCACACACAACGTGTGGAACTCCTCGCGCGCCGACTTCGGATCGGCCGACGCGGACGCCGCCCAGCACGCCTGCACCCGCCACCACGACACGTCCCGCGACCACCCGGCGGCCACCCCGGCCCGGCGCGCCATCATGCCCAACCGGCCCTGCTCCCAGCGCACCGCCAGGATCTGCGACAGGTTGAACGAGCGCACCGCCTCGCGCGGCAGCGCCGACCGCCGGGCCAGCCGCAGCGCGTCCGCCAGCACGTCGCTCGCCCGCGCGGTCCGCCCGCGCAGCAACTCCAGGCCGCAGCGGTAGATCAGCACCTCCCACGTGAACCACGGGTGCCGCAACCGCCGGGCCACCCGCTGCGCCTGCGCGTACTCGCGCTCGGCGGCCGGGATCGAACCGCGCACCACCAGGTCGTAGGCCTGGTTCAAGTGGCTGCGGAACAGCGACTCCTGATCCCCGGTCAGCCCGGAGAGCACGGTCAACTCGCTGCTCATCCGCAGCCGCTCGTCGACCAGGTCCGGCCCGGACGCGGCCAGGTGATGCGCCTCCAGACCCTGCGCGAGCGCGTCGTGCGAGCCCGATTCGCGGGCCGCGTCCAGCGCCTCGTAGAGCATGGTCAGCCGGGCCTCGCGATCGTGCCCGAAGGTGAGCGCCACCGCGAGCGCGGCCAGCAGCAGCGAGCGCAGCGCGTTGTCGGCGGGCAGCCCGGACGCGATCGGCAGGGCCGCCAGCGCCTCGCGCAACAGCGCGACCAACTCCAGGTCCACGCCCACCTGATAGACCTGCCCGAGGCGGACCATGGCCAGCGCGACCCGGCCCAGCCGGCGCGGATCGGCCAGCGCTCGGGCCTCCTCCGCGGCCCGGCGCAGCACCTCCCGGCAGCGCCGATCGCCGCACCGGTCCAGCGCGGCGCCGCGCGAGAGCAGCAGGTCGCAGCGGGTCTCCGGGGCCGGATCGCCGACCATCGGCAGCACCTCCAGGGCCTGCCGGTAGTGCTCGGCGGCGACCTCGAACGCGCCGCCGTCCCGCGCCTCGTCGCCCGCGCGCCACGCGTAGTCCAAGGCGCGCCGGGCCTCGCCGAACCGGCAGGCCAGCCGGAAGTGGTGGGCCAGCTCCGGAAGATGCGCGTCCCGGTCGCCGCGGGCCTCCAGGGCCAGACCGACCTTGCGGTGCAGTTGCAGCCGACGCGCGGTGGGCAACTCCTGGTAGAGGGTGGAGCGCACCAGGGCGTGCACGAACGTGAAGCGGCCCGGACGCTCGGTCTCCTCGGCCCGCACCACGTGCGCGCGCTCCGCGTCGTCGAGGGCGTCCACGACGGTGTCGAAACCGCCCGGGTGCACCGCCGCGACCAGGTCGATGTCGAAGGCCGGGCCGACCACGGCGGCCACGGTGAGCGCCTCCAGGGTGGACTGGGGCAGGCCCAGGAGCCGCTGCCGGAGCACGTTGCGCACCCGGCGCGGGACGTCCGCGGGCACGCTCTTGCCCAGTGCCGACCAGTCGCTGACATCCGCCCACTGGCGCAACAACTCGGTGGCCAGCAG
Source organism: Embleya sp. NPDC001921 (assembly GCF_053594475.1). NCBI lineage: Bacteria > Bacillati > Actinomycetota > Actinomycetes > Kitasatosporales > Streptomycetaceae > Embleya > Embleya sp. NPDC001921. The sequence continues at coordinate 307,420 of NZ_JBSFEO010000001.1, read as the reverse complement.
CGGATTGCCGTCGCTGAGCTCGCGCAGCACGTGCGCCCGCACACCCTCGGCGCGCGGCGGCAGCGGGCCGGCCAGCACGTGCGCGAGTTCGACCAGGGCCGCCACGTCCAGGCCGCCCAGCGGCACGTGCACGGGGTGCAGGTCGCGGTAGAGGTCGGCGATCAGCCGGGTCATCGGATGCACCGAGCCGAGCCCGGTGTCGCGGTAGGCGATCACCATCACCGCGCGGGTGCCGATCAGGGCCCGCGCCACGTGCCGCAACATCAGCATCGTCGAGGTCGAGGACCAGTGCACGTCGTCGAGCAGCAGCACCAGATCGCGCTCGGCCGCCGCGTGCCGGAACACCCCCGCCACCGCCTCGAACAGCCGATAGCGCTCGGTGTCCGAGTCGGGCGGTCCCTGAGGCTGGATCAGGCCGGCCGGCTCCAGCGGTAGTTCGGGCAGGAGCCGGTGCAACTCGCCACCCAGGTCGCCGACCCGCTCGCGCAGCTCCTCGGCCGCGACCTCGGCCAGGTGCGCGCGCAACATCGTCACGAACGGTTGGAACGGCGCCGCCACGCCCTCGTCGCTGCGCCCGGTCAGCACCAGCGCGTCGTGGCCGGCCCGGGTGGCGAACTCGCTCAACAGGAACGACTTGCCGATCCCGGCGTCGCCGCTGACGAGCAGCACGCGGGAGCCGACCTCGGCCCGCACGGACTCCTCCAGCAGGCGCAGTTCGGCCGAGCGGCCCACGATCGGCCCCGGCGCGCCGTGCGGGAACACGTCGTGCGCCGAGCGGGTGGGGGCCGGGGCGGGCGGCGCGTCCCCGCCGGGCGTGGGCGACGCGAAGCGCGCGGCGGGCGCGGGCACCGGCAGCGGTTGCGGCGTGGCGTCGCCGAGCAGGCGCAGGAAGGCCGACTCGGTCTCCGGCGACGGCCCCACCCCCAGCTCGGTGTTGAGCAGCCGTCGACATCGTTCGTACGCGCGCAGCGCCGCCGCGCGGTCGCCGCCGGCCGCGTGCGCGGTCATCAGCAGGCGATGGCTGCTCTCCCGGAACGGGTCCAGGTCGACGAGTTGGGCGGCCCGGGTCACCGCCGCGTCGGCCCGGCCCAGGTGCAGTTCGGTGGTCACCGACACGGCGAGCGCGCGCAGCCGGGCCGAGCGCCAGCGGGTACGCCGCTCGTTGACCCAGTCGCCGTCCTGTCCGGGCAGGAACGGCAGGGCCAGGATCTCGTGCGCGTCGTGCGCCCGGGACCGGGCCTGCGCGAACGCGCCGTGCACGGCGAGCGCCTCGGCCTCGATCAGCGCGCTCTCGGCCGCCTCCACGTCGACCTCGGTGCCCTCGGGCAGGGACAGCACGTAGCAGCCGGCCCGGTGGCGCAGCACCGAGGACGCGTCGTACCCGGCCTGGCCCAGGAAGCCGCGCACCCGGCTGAGCACGCCGCGCAGCGCGCCCTCCCACGACTTGGGCGCCTGCTCGGGCCACAACAGCGCGGCCAACTCCTCGCGCGGCACCGGATGCCGGCGGCCCAGGGCCAGCGCGGCGAATACGAGTTGGGCCTGCGGTCCGCCCAGGAGATCCTCCGCGGCGCGGCCCGCGGGGCCGTCTACGCAGACATGGCCGAGAACACGTACCCGGACCACCATGTGACGGACCCCCCTCCTGCTGTCGTCTTCGCGACAACCGATTCCCCGGCGCCTGTCCGGGAGCGGTTCGAAGGACCCCGCGCGCCACATGGTACGAACCGAAGGGTGCACCCGGCGGCCAATTGCGCCGGCCCCATGTCACAACCCGGCGAATCGCTTGATCCGTACCCGGGTTTGCCGGAGGCTTCCAGCCCCATGGGACTTCTCGCGCGCCGATCGGCGCGGCCGATCCTCCCGGGGGCGTGGGTGATCCGGTATCGGGGCACCCGTCAGGTGGTCATCGGGCGCGTGGGCACCCGGGTTTCGGTTGGGGAGGGGTACGGATGAGCCTGGACGGTTGGAACCTGCCACCGGTGCGCGAGGGGCGGGCGGCGTCGGACGAACTGGACGCGCGGCGGCGCGGCACGGTGGCGTATCGGCAGGACCCGGAGCCCGGGGTGACGGTGCGTCAGGAGTTGGTGGGCGGCGTGCCGTGCACGTTCCTGGAGGTGCCCGATCCCGCGCTGACGCTGCTCTACTTCCACGGCGGCGGCTACCGGATGGGCGACGCCGCGGGCTGGTTGGGCGTCGGTTCGCGGATCGCGCTGGCGGCGCGGGCCAGGGTGGTACTGGTGGAATACCGGCTCGCACCGGAGGAGCCGTTTCCGGCCGCGCTGCACGACGTGGCGAGCGTGTACGACGCGATCGTGGCGGCGGGCGAGGACGGCGACCTCGCCCCGTTCGTGGGCGGCGACTCGGCGGGCGGCGGGCTCGCGGCGGCGCTGACGGTCGCGGCCCGGGGCGCCCGCGTACCGCTGCCCTCCGGCGTGGTCCTGCTGTCCCCGTGGGTGGACCTGACCGTGACGAAGCCCACGTACGACTCGAACGCGTCCACCGACCAACTGATCTCGAAGAAGGCGCTGCGCGAGGCCGCCGAGGTCTACCTGCAACTGCACGATCCGGGCGACCCGTTGGCGTCCCCGCTGTTCGCCGACCTGTCCGGGCTCCCGCCGGTACTGCTCCTGGCCTCGTGCCACGAGGCGCTGCTCGGCGACGCCACCGCCTTCGCCGGCCGGGCGGCCGCGGCCGGCGTCCCGGTGCAGGCGCACCTGGTCCCCGACGTCCCGCACGCCTGGCCCGCCATCGACCCCACCATGCCCGAATCCCAGGAGGCCATAGGCATCATCGCCCGCTTCCTGACCACCAGAGCCCTCGAAGCCTGACGAAACCCACCGGCCTCGGGGCGCCACCGGTTCGGCCCCGAGGCCGATGAAACGCGACCATCCGCACCCGACGCAACGGTTGGGCAGGTGGGCAAAAACACCCGACGCAACCAACCCGCAACGGCAACCCGTCCACGAAACCCGGGACTCCCGACGAGGCCGTGCGGCCCCGAGCAAGGCATGATCGACCCCGTGAGCACCATCGAATACGTCCTCCCCCTCGTGGCGCACATCGAGAAGGACGACCCGCCGGCCCGAACCGACGCCCTGGAGGCCGCCGCGCGAGCGGTCCTCGTCCTGTTGGCCGACCCGAGGTCGACCGACCCCGAAGGCGAGTGGCACGAGGTGGTCGAGGCCTGGCAGGGCCACCGCATCCGCAAGGTGGTCCGGCGGGCCCGGGGCGGCGAGTGGCGGCGGGCGAACACGCTGCCGGGGATCACGGTGGCCCGGCATACGGCGGAGGTTCGGGTGTACCCGCCGATCCCGCTGGACGCGTGGCCCAAGGACCTGGCCAAGTTGCAGGTCTCCGGCACCGACCTGGACGAGCCCGCCGCGCCGCCGCCGGCCGCGCCCGGGCAGCCGGTGTTGTGGCTGAACCCGGCGCTGGAGATGACCGCCGGCAAGGCCATGGCCCAGGTGGGGCACGGCAGCCATCTCGCGTGGCTGGGGCTGGACCCGGCCGGGCGCGAGGAGTGGGCGGCGCGCGACTTCGACCTCGCGGTGCGGACCGCGAACCCGGCCGCGTGGCCCGCGTTGACCACGAGCGGTCGGCCAGTCGTCCGGGACGCGGGCTTCACCGAGATCGCGCCGGGTTCGTGCACGGTGGTCGCGGACGTACCGTGGCCGCCGCGCTGAGCCGCGCCGTCGTGCGTGCGGTGGGCGGGTGCTGACGTGCAGTCGGATGTGACGTTGCGTCATCACGTGCGTACCGATGGGGCGGAGGGCGCTGTTGCCGGAGTGGCGTCGGATGATCCGTGTACGCTGCAACCGAGATCCGTACGTGACCGGATCGTCACTGCCTCGGCTCCCGCGGCCCACTACGGTAGGTCACAGGCCGGGCCGACCACCCGGCTCCCGAGCCGCGTCCAGGACCCTCCCGGATCCGTCGGCGCATCCGATGGGGGACGGGTCGCCGAGCGTTCCGGGCATCCTGCCGCGCGAGTACGGGACACCATGGGCGAGGGGACTGCCGGCGCGTGACTCTTCAGGTGATCAAGGAAGATCTCCAGGGCTGGACCGTGCTGCATGTGCTCGGAGAGGTCGACTACGCGGTCGTCCCCGAGCTCCGCGAACACGTCAGACACGCGGTCGCCGACGGCGACCATCGGATCGTCCTCGAACTCACCGAAGTGGAATTCCTCGACTCCACCGGCATCGGCACGCTCGTCGCCGCCCGCCGCCTGCTCCGCTCCACCGGCGGCACCCTGCGCCTGGTGATGCCCAGCAACAACGACCACCACGTCAACCGCGTCTTCACCGCCCTGGGCCTGCGCCGGCTCTTCGACGTGCACCCCGACCTGGACGAGGCCCTGTGCGAGGACGCCCCGACGGACGAGGACCTGAGCGCCGCGGGCTGACCCGACGCCGGGTGACGCCCTGCCCGGCCGAGCAGTTCGCGAGGCCGCCGTGCCCGGCGCATCGCGGTACCGGGCGGGTTCCGGGAGTTGTCCGGGTCGTGCATCGACAGCGGAAAGAGCCGGATTGGGGCGAGTATCCGCCGGCACTCGGGCCGTCTCGGCCGTCGGCCGGGCCTACAACACCGTGCCCGCCGCCGTGAGTGTGGCGCCGGCTCCGGGGACGTGCGTCAGGCGCGCGGCGAAGGCGCGGTACGCGGCGGCGAGGGCCTCCCCGGGGACGTGGCGGTGACCCAGGACGTCGGCGAACCATCGGGTGAAGTCGACGAACAGCACGTGGTCGTCGACGAACAGGGAGACCGCCAGCGCGTCGACGGCGGTCGCCAGGCCGTCGCGCATCGTGGTGTCCGAGCGCTCACCCTCGATCTGCACCAGCGCCGACATGCCCGCCGCCACCAGCGGTGTACGGAGCAGGCCGACGCCGTCGTGCGCCGCGTCCGGGAGGTGGCGCAGCCGCGGGGCCGGGGTGGTGACCGCGGGCCAGTTCGGGCCGGCCAGCGTGTCGGCGGCCCCTCGGGCGTCCGCCGCCCAGCCGTTCGCGCCGATCAGGCCCGCCCAGCGGCCGTCCGGGCCGAAGCCGGGGCCGCCGACCAGGACCGGTACACCGACCCGGCGGGCCACCTCCACCATCGCCCGCGCGCCCGGCAGCGCGGTGGAGACCGTACAGCCGAGCGCGACCGAACCCGCCCCCGAGTCCGGCAACATGCGCGCCAGTTCGCCCGCGCCGGTGCCCGGGGGCAGGACCGTCGTGTCGATCCCGCGCACCCGCAACAGCGCGGCCAGGATCGTGGTCGCGAGCCCGTGCCAGTCGCCCTGCGCGCAGCACACCACGACCCGGGCCTCGGACCGCGGCCGCGGCGTCGCGTCCGTGACCAGGCGCACGACACGACCGGCGACGTGCGAGGCGGAGTGTTCGCGCGCCACCGTCCACTCCCCGGTCGCCCACCGCTCGCCCACCTCGCGCAGCGCCGGGATCACCAACTCGGTCAGCACCCGATCGCCGGGCACGCCCTTGCCGAGCAGGTTCCGGACCAGGGTCAGCGCCTCGACCTCGTCCGCCCGTCCGAGGTACGCGAGGAACAGGTCGAGTTCGTCGGAGACCACATGTGTCATTCGCCGTCCGGGTGTTCGGGTGGGGTCGGGCCGTCGGGCTCGACCAGGTTCGGCAACGTCTCGTCGTCGTCCCGGTAGGGGATGTGAATGCCCAGCAGGACCACGTCGTCCACGACGGGGGCGTCGCCCAGGTGTGCCATCAACCGTTGTTCCAGGCGTTCCACGAGCGCGTCCACCGGCATGCCCGCGCAGGACGCCAGGTCGTGCCGCAACGCCCGTACGCCGTAGGCCTCGCCGTCCGGGTCGCGGGCCTCGGTGACGCCGTCGCTGTACAAGAGCAGCGTCGAGCCCGGCGCCAGCGGCAGTTCGCGCATCCCGAACACGGTGCCCGGGATGCCCGCGACGAGCGGATCGGTGAACTCCATCGCCTGCACCCGACCGGCCGGATCCATCCACAGCGGCGGCGGATGCCCGGCGCAGGTCAACCGGACCAGCGCCGAACCGTCCGGGTGCACCGAGCAGTCGCCGGTGATCGCGGTCAGCACGAGGGAGGGGTCGCCGAGGGTCAGCTCCGCGTCCAGCAGCGCCATGCGATGCGCGGGTGCGCAACCCGCGCTCGCCGCCGTGCGCAGGATCAGCAACGATCGCGAGCTGAACATGCCCACGGGCGTGCCGCGTCCGCACACGTCGCCGACCGAGAACGCCCACGTCCCGTCGACCGGGGTCGGGTGCACGGCGTAGAAGTCGCCGCCGAGGCCGTCGGTCAGCGAGACCGGTCGGTAGCGCGCGGCGATTCGTGCGCCGGGCACCTCCGGCAACGGGCCGGGCACCAGTGCCTGGGCCAACAGCATGGTGCGCCGGTCCTGTTCGACGTACAGGCGCGACGTGCGCAGCGCGACGCCCACCCGCTCGGCGTAGTCGACGGCGAGCGAGATCTCCTCCTCGGTGAACGGGTCGGAGGTCGCCGAGCGCACGAACGTCAGTACGGAGGGCGCGTCGTCGTCGGTGGGCACCGGAACCACCAGCGCGCACCGGGCGTCCACCGCGATCAGGCCCGCGACCGCCTCGTCGGGCACCAGTCGGTGCAGCAACGCGCGGTCCATCAGCGGATGCAGTTCCTGGCGTCGGGTGCGCAGTACCCGGCCCACTCCCGCCGGCGCCGTCCACGCGGTGCCCAGGCCGCCGGTCACCCGGGCGATCGGGGTGCCGGAGCCGGGCGCGTACGTGGTGCGCAGCCGGCCGTCCTCCATGCTGGGCACGGACAGCGCGACCCAGTCGGCCAGTTCGCCCGCCGGGAGCGTGGTGACCAGATCGGTGAGCCGGCGCGGATTGGTGGTCGCGGACAACATCCGGCCCGCCTCGGCGAGGAAGACCTTGCGCCTGCGCTCGGCCAACAGCGTGTCCTCGCGCCGCCGTTCGGCGGTGGTGTCCTGGACGTACCACACGTAGTGGCCGTCGCCCAGCACCGCCCGTCGGCCGCGTACGCGCCGGTCGTCCAGCTCGCCGTGCCAGGCGGTCCCGGTCGCGGGCAGCGCGGGATAGGCCGTGCCCACGACGCACTCCGGCAGGAGCCGTACGGCGGCGGCGTTGAGATAGCGCACGGTGCCCTCGGCCGTGAAGACGACCACGCCGGTATCGCTCTCGTCCAGCACCTCGGCGGGCGACCACGCGGGCGGCGCGGGCTCGTCCGGGGCACCCGGCGGTTTGAAACCGTTGGTTCGTCGACGGGCGGTCGGATCCTGCGTGTCGCTGCCCCGCTCGTCGCCGGAGGGGCGTTGTCCGGTCATGGCTACGGAATCCCTTGCGTCCGTGCGTTTCGAGCCGGCTCGCGCCGGCGCTCGCGCAACCTTCAAGGTACGACCGCGACGGGCGCCGGTGTGTGGGTTCCGGCGGAATCACACCTATAGGGGAAGACGGTCCACGAGGGGCCGACTCGGCGAGTAGGGTGCCGATGCGGTCTTGTTGTTTCGGGACGGATGTGGGGTTTCCTCCCGAGACGTGCGAACCGTACCGAGCGGTCGTGCGGCGCGCGACCGAAACCGACACTTGATCAGGTGGAGCGCTCCATATGAGCCTTGACGATCTCCCACCGGACGACGTCGATCACACATCGTTCACGGCCAGACCCTGCGTCGTGCACGTCGCGCTGGAGGCCGACCTGGGCGGCACGGTGTCCGTGTACGGCGACATGGACATGACGGCGGCGCCGATGTTCCGGCAGGCGGTGGACCGCCTCGTCGACGAGGGCGCGCACAGCCTGCGGATCGACCTGACGGGCGTGCCGTTCATCGACTCGTCCGGTCTGGGCAGCCTGGTGTACGGCTACCGCCGCCTGCGCGATCGGGACGGCGACATCGTGGTGTGCGGCGTCGGACCGCAACCCGCACGGGTGTTGCGGATCACCCATCTGGACCGCATCCTCCGGGTGGAATGCGCGACCGTGCACGCCACGCCGAACCGCTGAGCGGGGGCCGCCGCGGATCCGGCCGCGGACGGATCCCGTAACGGTGAAGTCGGTTGCCCCGAACGCGTGTTCGCGCCACGCGCGGGGCCTGTCACGGCTGCCCGATCGGCCGGGCCGATCCCCTCGCGCCCGCCCCCGGCCGCCCGCGCCGGAGCCGACGCGTCCGGACTCAGCGGCCCAGCCCGGCGTCCAGCTCGCTCGCGGTACGACTGCGGATCAGGTCGTTGACCGCCTCGCCCGGGCCGACGTGTTCGAACAGGGTCGGCGGGTGGAAGGTGACGTACATCGTGCGCCGCCCGCCCTCGCCGGCGGGAGCGGGGGAGGCGTGCAGAACGTCGGCCATGTGCACCGTCACGTCACCGGGATCGGTGGGCACCGCGAGATGGGGCAGGTCGGCCAGGTCCTCGGCCCTCGGCTGCGGACAGGTGCGGCCGTGCGAGCCCGGAATCGCCTCCAGGTAGCCGGTGTCGGCGCTGGAGCCGGTCAGTTGGATGCCGATCGCCACCGACGGGCACATGATGTGGTGGCCGCCCAGCCCGCAGTCGGTGTGCCACGGGATGTTCGCCAGGCCCTTGAGCCGGCCGGGCGGCTTGAGCAGGACCGAGATGCCCTCCATCCGGTCGGTGGACGCGGCCAGGTCCGGGTGGATCAGCGTGGCCAGGCGGACCAGCCGCGGATCGCGCGCCAGCGCGCCGATCGGAGCCGAACGCTCGCTCGCGTAGACGATCCGGCACAACACCGGCTCGCCGCTCTCGCGCTCCGCCCACCAGGACCGGTCGTCGTCCGGGCGGGCCTCGGCCGCGAGCCGGTCCACCTCGGCCTCGAACACGGCGATCTCGGCGGCGGAGAAGACCCCGCGCACGCGCATCACCCCGGTCGCCGTGAAGTGCTCGGCGAGTTCGCGATCCGAGTGATCGAGCGTCAGTTCGGCGGCCGGGTCCACCTTTCGGCCCTGCCGGTCGAACACCTCGGTACCACGCGGGAGATAGATCTCGATGCCCTGATAGAGCGCGCGCAGCGCCGGTTCCCAGCGGAACAGGTCGGCCAGGCTGCCGCGTTCGGTGCGCACGTCGCCCGCGATGGCGAGTGCCGCCGCGGTGCGCAGCAGGGTGACCAGATCGGTCCACGCGTCCGGGGACAGCCGGATCACGCAGCCGGCGTCCGCGTCGATCCCCTCCACGATCCGCAACCGGGAATCGTGCGGGCGATACGTCCACGCGCCGTCCCCGATCCGCATGCCGATCGGATCGAGCCCGGCCAGGCCCGCCTCGGCCCGTCTGCCGTGCTCGCCGATGAGCAATCCGGGGATGATGTCCCGGTGGTACGTTTCCGCGTCGATCCGGTCGTGCCCGAGCATCCTCGCGACCTCCTGCGCTGTACGTTGCCGCGCAGTATGCCGGGCGAACGAGGTGGGTTACCAGAGCGTTTCGAGGTTTGCCCGAACGGGTGCCCGAGGCGGGCGGATCGCGCCGGCACACCGCTGCGTTCGGGCGGATCGCCTTGACCCACAAGGTGGGTGACGATTCGTCAGTTTCGGGTGGTCGGGCCGGGGCGGGTCGGCCGGGGACGGGCGCGCGAGGACGGCCCGGCCCCGGACGCACACGGCACGACGCGTCGGCTCCCGACGTGACGCGCGGGCACGGGTCGGCTCCGGGGCGGAGGTACGGCGACTCGTCAGCCTTCGTGGGGGCTCGCGTCCCGACGCACCCGGGCCACGTTCGGATACGCGCGGCGCAGGTGCACGGCCAACGCCTCGGCCGCCGCGCGTGGGTCGCGGGCCTCGATCGCGGCCAGGATCGCCCGGTGGTCCGCGCGCAACGCCCCGGTGTCCGGGCCCAGTTCGGCGACGGCGCGGCGCTGGTGCCGGCGTACCGTGTCGCGCAGCGCGCGCATGAAGGTGGCGACCAGCGCGTTCCCGGACAGTTCGGCGATCGCGGTGTGGAACTCGGTGTCCTGCTCGTTGAACCGCTCCGCCGACACGTCCGGCTCGTCCATCGCCGCCACGATCGTGCGCAAGCGGTCGAGATCGGCCTCGCTCGCGTGCCGCGCGGCGGCCTCGACCGCCCAGGATTCGATCAGCAGCCGGGTCTCCACCACGTCGTCCACCGCGAAGTTGGCCAGTCCCAGGTGCAGGCCGAGCACGCCGGTCAGCGCCGGCCCGGCGGATCCGGCCAGGATCGCGCCCGCCTCCGGACCGCTGCCGGTGTTGGCGACCAGGACGCCCATCGCCTCCAGGACCCGCATCGCCTCGCGCACCGACGGTCGGCTGACCCCCAGCGCGGCGGCCAACGCGCGCTCGCCGGGCAACTTGTCGCCCGCGCGCAGTCGGCCGGTCGCGATCTGCTCCTCGATCTGCGCGACGACCTCCTCGAACGCGCGCACGCGCTTGACCGGTCGCCAGTCCGGGCCGTCGTTCACTGGAAGGCTCCTCGGCGGTTTCGGGGTACTTCGGCGGGTTTCAGCGGATCAGCGGGTTTTGTCGGGCTCCACAGCCCGGGTCGCCGCTCGTGCCTTGTGGCACAGCATGACATGCCCTTAGCGTGTGCACACCACAGTGTGGTCAGACCACACGATTCGGCGTCGGACTCGGCGTCGGATTCCGCCTCGGACCCCACCTCGGGCTCCGAGTCGGACCCGCCGATCCGCGAGGAGGCCGCCCGCATGCGCGTCGGGCTGTTCATCACCTGCGTGAACGACACGCTGTACCCCCGCACGGGTCAGGCCGTCGTGCGTCTTCTGGAGCGGCTGGGCTGCGCGGTCGACTTCCCGCTCGCGCAGACCTGCTGCGGGCAGATGCACTGGAACACCGGTTACGGCACCCGCGTCGAGCCGATGGTCCGCCGGTTCGCGGACACCTTCGCGGGCTACGACGCGGTGGTCACCCCATCCGGGTCGTGCGGCGCGATGATCCGGGACAACCACCCGCGCGCCGCGGCCCGAGCCGAGGACCCCACCCTCGCGGCCGCCGTCGCCGCGGTGGTCCCGAAGGTGTACGACCTCACCGAGTTCATCGTCGACGTGCTCGGCGTCACCGACGTCGGCGCGTACTTCCCGCACAAGGTCGCCTACCACCCCACCTGCCACTCGCGCCGCCTGATGCGGCTCGGCGACCGTCCGACCGCGCTGCTGCGCGAGGTGCGCGGCCTGGAACTGCTCGGCCTGCCCGGCGAGGAGGAGTGTTGCGGCTTCGGGGGCACCTTCGCGGTCAAGAACCCGGACGTGTCCACCGCGATGGGCGCCGACAAGGTCCGGCACGCGGCCGGCACCGGCGCCGAGGTGTTGTGCGCCGCGGACAACTCGTGCCTGATGCACATCGGCGGCCTGATGGACCGTCAGCGCACCGGGATGCGCGTCCTGCACCTCGCGGAAATCCTCGCCTCCACCGAGAAGGAGCCGGCATGAGCAAGGCAGTCCCGCCGAAGGGCGCCACGTTCGTCGGCATGCCCCCGTTCCCGCGGGCGGCCCGGGCCGCCGTGGGCGACGCGCAACTGCGGCACAACCTGCGCAAGGCCACCCGCACCATCCGCGACAAGCGGGCCCTGGTGGTCGAGGAACTCGACGACTGGGCCGAACTGCGCGCGGCCGGCGCGGCGATCAAGGACCGCACGCTGCGCCGACTCGACGAACACCTGCTCGCGGTCGAGGCGGCGGTCACCGCCGCCGGCGGCACCGTGCACTGGGCCGCCGACGCGGCCGAGGCGAACCGGATCGTCGCCGACCTGGTCAAGGCCACCGGCGAGACCGAGGTGGTCAAGGTCAAGTCGATGGTCACCCAGGAGATCGCCCTGAACGAGGCGCTCGCGGCCGAGGGCATCCGGGCCTACGAGACCGATCTGGCCGAGTTGATCGTGCAATTGGGCGAGGACCTGCCGTCGCACATCCTGGTGCCCGCGATCCACCGCAATCGGGCCGAGATCCGGGAGATCTTCGTGCGCGAGATGGGCGAGTGGGGCGTTCCCGCACCGGCGGGCCTGACCGACGATCCGGCCGCGCTCGCCGAGGCCGCGCGCCGCCACCTGCGCGAGCGCTTCCTGTCCGCGCGAGTCGCGGTCTCCGGCGCGAACTTCGTGGTCGCCGAGACCGGCACGCTCGTGGTGGTCGAGTCGGAGGGCAACGGGCGGATGTGCCTGACCCTGCCGGACACGCTGATCTCCGTGGTCGGCATCGAGAAGGTGGTGCCGACCTGGGCCGATCTGGAGGTGTTCCTGCAACTGCTCCCGCGCAGTTCGACCGGTGAGCGGATGAACCCGTACACCTCGATGTGGACCGGGGTGACGCCCGGCGACGGGCCGCGGGACTTCCACCTGGTCCTGCTCGACAACGGCCGCACCGACGTGCTCGCGGACCGCACCGGCCGGCAGGCGCTGCGCTGCATCCGGTGCTCGGCCTGCCTGAACGTGTGCCCGGTGTACGAGCGCACCGGGGGGCACGCGTACGGCTCGGTGTACCCGGGGCCGATCGGCGCGATCCTGGTGCCGCAACTGCGCGGGATCGCCGAACACCGGGTGGACGAGCAGACGGCGTCCCTGCCGTACGCCTCCTCGCTGTGCGGCGCGTGCTACGAGGTGTGCCCGGTCGCGATCGACATCCCCGAGGTGCTGGTGCACCTGCGTGAGCAGGTGGTCGACGGCGGCGGTCACCGCGCCGAGCGGGCGGCGATGCGGGCGGCCGAGTGGGTGCTGGACGAACCGGGCCGGCTGCGCCGGGTACAGCGGGCCGCGTCCCGCGCGCGCGGGCTGATCCCCAAGCGGGCGCCCGGCCCGGGCGCGGCCTGGACGGACAGCCGGTCGATCCCGGCGGTGCCGGCGGAGTCGTTCCGGGATTGGTGGGTGCGCGAGCGGAGCGGTCCGGCGGGGCCGGTGCCTTCGTCGGCACCGGGCGTCGAGGCCGCTCCGAGTGTCGGGGCGACCCCGGGCGTCGAGGCCGCTCCGGGTGTCGAGGCCGCTCCGGGTGTCGGGGCGGACGAGAGCGAGGGGGAGGGGCGATGAGTTCGCGCGAGGTGATTCTGGCCCGGGTGCGGCGGGCGCTGGTGGACGTGCCGCGCGACGAGGTGTTCCCGGTGCCGCGCGACTACGCGCGCGCCCACGTGGTCGAGGGCGTGCTCGAACTGTTCGTCGAGCACCTGCGCGACTACCGGGCGATCGTGCACGAGGTCGCGGAGAGCGGGCTCGCGGACGCCGTCGCCGGCGCGGTCGAGCGACGTGGGGCACACCGCGTGGTGACGCCGGCCGGACTGCCGACGGCGTGGACGGCCGGGTTGGCGGCGGGGGTGTGCGTACCGGATGGCTGGACGTACGGCCCGATCGGCGAATTGTCAGATGATCCTACAAATAACAGGCCTCTGCCTCCTTCCCGGTCGCACGCTCCCCACCTCACCACCGCCGAGTTGGACGCCGCCGACGGCGTGCTGACCGCGTCGGCCGTCGCGATCGCCGAGACCGGCACGATCGTGCTCGACGCGGGACCCGGGCAGGGTCGGCGTGCGCTGACCCTGGTACCGGACTGGCACCTGTGCGTGGTTCGGGCGCGGGACGTGGTCGCGTCGGTGCCGCAGGCGTTGGAGCGGCTGACCCCGGGCCGACCGCTGACCTGGATCTCCGGACCGTCCGCGACCAGCGACATCGAACTGGACCGGGTCGAGGGTGTACACGGGCCCAGGACCCTCGAAGTCCTGATCGTGCGGTGATGTCCCGCCGATCATTTACAGTCCATAGGCGTGGCACCTGATACGAAGGCACTCGTCCGCTCGACCAAGAACCTGATGGAGATGGTCGACCTCCTGGGCAACACCAGCCCGCCCGAGGCATACGACGCGATCGCCGAGCAATTGGCGAACACCCGCCGACTCCTCGGCCAGTTGGCCGCGCCCGTACCGACCACGTTGTGCAACGAGCATCCGTACGGTCCGGTCGACGAGGACGCGCGGGACAAGTGTCTGTTCTGCGAGAACCGCAGGCGGCGTGGTCGGGCCCGGGACGCGGCCGACGCGCGGCCGCGCTCGGCGCCGTGCCCCAGGCACCCGGAGCGTGGGCTGCTCGCGTTGGGCGAGGTGTGTGCGCTGTGCGGGGGGCCGGAGGGCGTGTCGAGTCCGCGCCAGGGCGTGCCGAGCGTGCGCGACCCGCGTCCGGCGCCGCTGTCCGGTGCGCGGGGTGTGGACATGCGGCTGACCGTGCTCACCCGGCAGCTCGCCGCGATGGCGGGCGAGGCCGGCCGGGACGCGCGCGGCGAGGCGCTGCTCGCGGCGGCGGTCGACGTGCTCAAGGGCGCCCAGGGCCTGATCCAGGCGGCCAACGCGTTCACCGACGGGCGCGGCGACGAGGCGTACAACACGGCCACGCGGGCCGCCCGGGGCCTGCGGGCGACCGCGGCCGAGGTGCTCGAAGACCTTTAGTGCGTGTCTTCGATCGCCCGTCGGGGGATCGAAGACACGCCCTGGGGTGGGGCTCGCCCGGCCCCGCCGACCCTGCCGGGGCCGGTGGGGGCAGGTGGGGGCCGGGTTTATGGCCGAGGTGGTCGGGCAGGCGGAGAGCCGACCGTTGCAACCGTTCCGTACGGAGGGGCGTGCCCGCATGGCATCCGAGCTGCAGGGCTTGACCGTGGCATTCCTCGTCGCCCCCGAGGGCTTCGAGCAGGTGGAGCTGACCGAGCCGTGGCTGGCCGTGGAACGGGCCGACGGATCGCCCAAGCTGATCTCCACCAAGGCCGGCGAGGCACAGGGCTTCGACCGCTACGACCGGGGCGACACGTTCCACGTCGACGCCGGGATCGACGCGGTCGGGTCGGGCGACTTCGACGCGCTCGTACTGCCCGGCGGGGTGGCCAACCCCGATTTCCTGCGTACCCAGCCCAAGGCGGTGGAGTTCATCCGGCGCTTCTTCGCTGAGGGCAAGCCGGTCGCGGCGATCTGTCACGCGCTGTGGACCCTGGTCGAGGCCGACGTCGTGCGCGGGCGGCAGCTCACCTCCTGGCCGAGCCTGCGCACCGACCTGGAGAACGCCGGTGCCATCTGGGTCGACGAGGCGGTGGTGGTGTGCACGGCGGGCACCAACACGCTGATCAGCTCCCGCAAGCCGGACGACCTGGCGGCGTTCGACAAGGCGCTGGTGGCGGAGTTCGCCCGGGCCGGAAAGAGCCGGTAGCGCGCGGGGCCGCCCGGGCCCGGCGATGGGTGCTCAGGCCTCGTAGGTCGACGCGATCGGGTCGTGCCCGTTCCAGACCACGAACACGGACGAGGTCCGCCCACGGCTGACGAAGTCCACCCGGATCCACTGGTTGCCCGGCCACACCTTGACCGCCCACCCCGAGTTCGGGGTCGCGGCGATCAGGGTCGCGGTGGTGCCCTGGTAGCGGAACGAGGCCCGCCCGCCGCGCACCTCGAAACTCTGCACCGCGGCGACCGGCGGCCCCTCCCGGAACCGGACCGGCGGAGCGGCCGGCGTCGTCGCGGCCTTGGGCGACGGCGGAGCCGAGGACGCGGACGGCGACGGGGACGACGAGGTCGGCGGCGGCGTGCGGTTGACGGCCGAGATCAGGTCCGGCTCCTCGGTGGTCGGCACCGTGCCGGACGCCGTCGACGGGGTGTCCACCGGAGGCGGCGGTTCGTCCCCGGCGACCAGGGTCGGCGCCCGCGGCGGCTCGAACACGGTGTCGCGCAGCACGCTGCGCACGCCCCACCACGACAGCGCGACGGCCATCGCGGTGACCGCGAGCCACACCGATATCGACGTGATGGTCCTCCGCACGAGCCCTATCCTCTCGCCTGTGCCCCCGGCCCGGTGTTTCCCCTCCCGGGCCGGCCGGGGCGGAGAGTACGGGTACGGTTCCGAACCATGGCACAGGTGCTCGTGGTCGAGGACGATCAATTCGTACGTTCGGCGCTGATCCGATACCTCACGTCGTCCTCCCACGCCGTGCGCAGCGTCGGAACGGCCCTGGAGGCGCTGCGCGAAGTCGCCCATTACCCCTTCGACGTGGTCATTCTGGACCTCGGTCTGCCGGATTTGGACGGATCCGAGGCGTTGAAGATGCTTCGCGGCATATCCGACGTCCCGGTGATCATCGCGACCGCCCGGGACGACGAGGCCGAGGTGGTCCGGCTGCTCAACGCGGGCGCCGACGACTACGTGACGAAGCCGTTCTCCGGGGAACACCTGGGCGCGCGGTTGTCCGCGGTGCTGCGCCGTGCGCGCGGGCGGACCACGGCGGACGTGTTCAGCGTCGGAGGTCTGCTCATCGACGTCCGGCGCCGGGAGGCACGGCTGGACGATCGGGAGTTGGAACTGACCCGACGCGAGTTCGACCTGTTGGCGTTCCTGGCCGCGCGGGCCGGGACGGTGGTGCCGCGCCGGGAGATCCTGGCCGAGGTGTGGGGCCAGTCCTACGGCGACGACCAGACCATCGACGTACACCTGTCCTGGCTGCGCCGAAAGCTCGGCGAGAAGGCGCGGGAGCCGAGGTATCTGCATACCGTGCGGGGTGTCGGGGTGAAACTGGAGCCGCCGGCGTGAGGCTCGGCCCGCGCGGGGGTGGGGCGGCGGGTCGGCGGGGGGACGCGGCGGGCCGGACGGGAGCCTCGGGCCGGGCCGGTGGCTCGGGTCGGGCGGGTGCTTCGGGCCCGGTGGATGCCTCGGGTCCGGCGAGTGGCTCGGGCCGGGTCGGCCCCTCGGGTCGGGCGGGTGCCTCCGGTCGAGCGGGTGGGCCGGCGGGGCGGGAGGAGAAGCCGCCGCGGGCGCCGAAGGGCGTGCGGGGCACGCTCGTGCGGGTCTCGTTGGCGGTCACCACGATGGTCGCTCTCGCGTTCTTGATTCCGCTGGTCCTGGTGATCCGGGAGATCGCCGCGGACCGCACCTTCACCGACGCCGAGCGGCAGGCCGCCGCGCTGCAGCCGGCGCTGGTGATCACGACCGACCGGGCGACGCTGGAGCCGGCCATCGCGAGCGTGCCGGCCGGCTCCGGCGGCCGGATCGCGATCCATCTCCCGGACGGTTCGGTCCTGGGTCGGCCGCGCGCGAGCGAGCACAGTGTGGCCACCGCGCGCGAGTCGGCCCGTTCGTTCCGGGTCCGCGCGGGCGGCGGGTGGGCGCTGTTGCAACCGTTGCTGTTGGACCAGGGCAGGATCACCGTGATCGAGGTGTACGTCCCGGACGACGACCTGGAGCACGGCGTGAATACGGCCTGGCTGGTGCTCACCGGGGTGGCCGTGGTCCTGGTCGGCGGTTCGGTGGTGGTCGCCGACCGGCTCGGCGCGCAGGTGGTGCGCTCGGCCCGGGGGTTGGCCGCGGCGGCCCGTTCGTTGGGTACCGGGGACCTGGCGGCGCGGATCGTGCCCCAGGGGCCTTCCGAACTCCAGGAGGCCGCCACGTCGTTCAACACGATGGCGGACCGGGTGGAGCAACTGCTGGCCAACGAACGGGAGATGGCCGCCGACCTGTCGCATCGCCTGCGTACGCCGCTGACCGCGCTGCGGTTGAACGCGGCGGCGCTGGGCGAGGACCCGGTGGCCGAGCAGACCCGCAACGCGGTGGCGCAGTTGGAGCGCGAGGTCGACGAACTGATCCGGACCGCGCGGCGATCGAGCGCGACCATCGAGGCGGTGGGCTGCGACGCGGCCGAAGTGGTCCGCGAGCGCATGGACTTCTGGTCCGCGCTGGCCGAGGACGAGGATCGACCATGGCAACTGGTGGGCGCGGACGAGCCGGTGCGGGTCCCGGTGCCCCGGGGCGACCTGGCGGCCGGCCTGGACGCGATGTTGGGCAACGTGTTCCGGCACACCGAGGAGGGCGTGCCGTTCTCGGTGACCCTGCACTCGGGCCGGGACGCGGTGATTCTGCTCGTGGCCGACGGCGGTCCCGGGATCGCCGACCCGGTGAGCGCCCTGCGGCGCGGACACGGCCAGGGCGGTGACGGCTCGACCGGGCTCGGCCTGGACATCGTCCGGCGGCTCGCGGAGGCCACCGGCGGCGAGGTGGGGTTGGGCCGCTCGGTACTGGGCGGCGCGGAGATCAGCGTGCGGCTGGGCGGGGGCACGACCGAGTCGGTGGTCCGGCGCAGCCGGCGGGCGGGCAAGAGCCGGCGGGGGCGACGGAGGCCGGGGGCGGGGTGAGCGGTGGCGGTGTCGCCACTCGTTCGCGTGGGTGTCGAACGGGGATTTTCTCACTGTGAGTCACGGCGCGTGTGCCCGCCGGCACCTGGACCTTGATCCAACCTTATGTGGGCCTTAAACCCTTGCCTCGGGTCGAATCGGGTTGGGTGGACAGGTGTTCTTCGGCCACGGTTTTCACTAGCCTTCAGAACGACGGTCCATTCGGAACCAACGGGACTCCCCCCTTTCCGAGTGGCCCAGGCGCAGCCCAATCCCCCCCAGGGTCTGTAGCCGTTCGGGGATCTCGCATCCCCGGCCGCTCGTGTCCCCACCCCCACCCGGGGCACGACGGCATCCCGACCCGAGAGCGAAAACTCTCGGGTCGGGACTTTTTTTGGGGCGACTTCGTCGCCGGCTCGCGAGGCACCGCTTTTTCTTTCCCCCGCAAGCTCCTCCGAGAAAAAAGCCGGCCCCTCGCTCGGGGCTTCGTGTCCCTCCGCTTCGCTCCGGGCCACGAAGCCCAACTTCTGCGGCTCCGCCGCTCTCCGCGCTTCGCGCGTCGATCACGAGGTCTCGCCGGTGTCGTGGGCGCCAACGCGCCGAACCGCAGCCTGATTCGGCGGGTCCGGGCGGCCCCGGCAAGATCGCCGACTCGCGGAAGCGGAACGTAATTTCGCCGCAATCTTGCGGGCCGCTTACGAGCCCGAGCGGTGTCGCGGCTCGGTTCGGGCCGCCGGCCAGCGCGGTCTCGGCGGCCGTGGAACGCAAGCGTCGACAGCGCGCGACGGTCGATCCCGCGAGGCCGTGTCCCGGGTCCGCTCGGCCGGGATCGGAGCGTTGACGGGTCCGTAACGCGTCTGTAACTCTGATCTCGCGCAGTGCAAAAAACTCACAGATTATTGGGAACTTACGGCCTAGGGCCGCAAATTCCGATCCGTGACCCGAACGCGCCGGTTTCCCGGAGGCGTTGCCCACCGCCGGCGGGACCGGCTCCACCATCACCCCGATCCGGTCGAGCACATGCCGACCCGGCCTTCGGCCTGCCCCGGCACGCACCGGCCCGCTCTCCGACCACGCGCGGCTCCTCCCGTACCTCCCGTGCAAGTCCCCCGCGAGAGAACCGAACAGAGGAATGCGATGAGGACGAGACCACCGATCCCGAAAACCGCCACCGCCGCACTGGCGACCGGCCTGCTCGCGCTCGCCGTCGCCGTCGGGCCCGCCGGCGCCGTGACGTCCGCCGGGTCGGGCGACCGGGCCCGGCTCGCGAATACCGATGTCGCGGCCGTCGCCGACGGCGACCAGGACACCTACTGGCAGGGCACCGGCTCGACGTTCCCCCAGGCCGTCCAGGTCGATCGAGGCCGCAGCACGAGCGTCGACGGCGTCGTCCTCAAGCTGCCCGAGGACTGGGCCGCACGCAGTCAGACGCTGGCCGTGCAGGGCAGCGAGGACGGCACGAGCTTCAAGACCATCGTCGGCCGGGCGGCCTACACCTTCGAGCCCGCCTCGGCGAACACCGTGCGGATCCGCTTCCCGGCCACCCGGACCAGATTCGTCCGGGTCGACGTCACCGGGAACAGCAAGGCGCCCGCCGCGCAACTCGCCGAACTCGGCGTCGAGACCGCGGCCGACTCGACGACCAACCTCGCCCTCGCCGGGACGCTGACCGCGAGCAGCGCCAACTCGCCGTACACGGCGGCCAAGGCCGGCGACGGCGATCAGGCGAGCTACTGGGAGAGCGCCAACAACGCGCTGCCGCAATGGATCCGGGCCGATCTCGGCGCCTCGGTCGGGGTGAACAAGGTGGTGCTCAAGCTGCCCGCCGGGTGGGAGCGCCGGACCCAGACCCTCTCCCTCCAAGGCAGCACCGACGGGACGACCTTCACCGACATCCTCGCCTCGGCCGGTCGCGTCTTCGACCCGGCGAGCGGCAACACCCTCACGCTCGCGTTCGACACGGTGACCACCCGATACCTGCGGGTCGAGGTGACCGCCAACACCGGATGGCCCGCCGCCCAGGTCGCCGAGTTCGAGGTCTACGGCCCGACCACCGGCGACACACAGGCCCCCACGGCGCCGACCGCACTGGCGTACACCCAACCGGCCGCCGGTCGCATCCGGCTCACCTGGGCCGCCGCGACCGACAACGTCGGGGTCACCGGCTACGACGTGTACGCCGACGGCGGGCTGCGCAGCACCGTCGCCGGCGGCACGCTCGAATACACCGACAGCCTGCCGGATACGGCGACGGTGACCTATCACGTGGTCGCCCGGGACGCCGCCGGCAACAGCTCGCCGAACAGCAACCGGGTCACCCGTATCGGATCCGGCGGCGGCACCGGCACGAACCTGGCCGTCGGCAAGCCGATCACCGCGTCCTCCACGACGCAGAACTTCGTCGCCGGCAACGCCAACGACGACAGCGTGAGCACGTACTGGGAAGGCGACACCTACCCGAACACGCTGACCGTGGCGCTGGGTTCGAACGCGGACGTCAGTGCCGTGGTGGTGCGCCTCAACCCGGATCCGATCTGGGGTCCGCGCACCCAGACCATCGAGGTGCTCGGTCGGGAACAGGGCGCGACCGGCTTCACCACCTTGGCCCCGGCGGCCGTACGCGCCTTCGCGCCGGGCCCCGGCGGCAACACCGTGAGCATCCCGGTCACCGGCCGGGTCGCCGACCTGCGCCTGCGGATCACCATCAACTCCGGTGCGCCGGGCGGTCAGGTCGCGGAGTTCCAGGTGATCGGCGTGCCCGCGCCCAACCCCGACCTGACCGTCACCGCGCTGACCGCGAGCCCCGTCGCACCGGTGGAGACCGACGCGATCACGCTGTCCGCGACGGTGAAGAACATCGGCCCGGTCCCCGCCGGCGCCACCGCCGTGAACTTCCGACTCGGTGACACCCCCGCCGGCACCGCCCAGGTGGGCGCGCTGGCCGCCGGTGCCACCACCACGGTGTCCACCACCATCGGCACCCGTCCGGCCGGCAGCTACGCCCCGGGTGCCGGGGTCGACGAGGCCAACGCGGTGATCGAGCAGAACGAGACCAACAACGCCTACACCGCGCCCGATCCGCTCGTGGTCACTCCCGTGGCCAGTTCCGACCTGATCGCCTCGGCCGTCGAGTGGACCCCGGACAACCCGGTCGCCGGCAACCCGGTCGCCTTCACCGTCACGATCAAGAACCAGGGCACCATCGCGAGCGCGCCAGGCGCCCACGCGGTCACGCTGACCCTGACCGACGCCACCGGCGCCGTGCTCCGCACCCTCACCGGTTCGTACACCGGTGTGCTCGCCCCCGGCGCGAGCAGCCCCCCGATCGCGTTGGGCGGTTGGCCTGCCGCGGACGGAACGTACGGTGTCGGGACGGTGATCGCCGCCGACGCCAACGAACTCCCGGTCAAGCAGGCGAACAATACGAGCACCCGGCCGCTGTTCGTGGGCCGAGGCGCGCACCTGCCCTACGACATGTACGAGGCCGAGGACGGCCTCCTGGCCGGCGGCGCGGCGGTGATCGGACCGAACCGGGTCATCGGTGATCCGGCCGGCGAGGCGTCCGGTCGCAAGGCGGTCACCCTCAAAACCACCGGCAGCTCGGTCGAGTTCACCACCCGGGCGAGCACCAACACCCTGGTCACCCGGTTCTCCATCCCGGACGCCCCGGGCGGCGGCGGCATCGACGCGACGCTCGACGTGTACGTGGACGGCACCTTCCTCAAGGCCATCGCGCTCACCTCGAAGTACGCCTGGCTGTACGGCAACGAGGCGGCCCCCGGCAACTCGCCCGGTGCCGGCGGTCCTCGGCACATCTACGACGAGGCCAACATCATGCTCGGGACCACCGTCCCGAAGGGCAGCCGGATCAAACTCCAGAAGAACGCGGCCAACACCAGCGACTACACCATCGACTTCGTCGACCTGGAGCAGGTCGCGCCGATCGCCAACCCGAACCCGGCGACCTACGCCGTCCCGGCCGGCTTCACCCACCAGGACGTGCAGAACGCCCTCGACCGGGTCCGGATGGACCCCGGCGGCACGCTGGTCGGCGTCTACCTGCCGCCCGGCACGTACCCGACCGCGAGCAAGTTCCAGGTGTACGGCAAAGCGGTCAAGGTGACCGGAGCGGGTCCCTGGTTCACCAGGTTCGAGGCTCCCACGAGCCAGGAGAACACCGACGTCGGCTTCCGCGCCGAGGCGTCCGCGAACGGCTCCTCGTTCACCGGCTTCGCCTACTTCGGCAACTACACGTCGCGAATCGACGGGCCGGGCAAGGTGTTCGACTTCGCCAACGTCGCGAACATCCTGATCGACGACGTCTGGAACGAACACACCGTCTGCCTGTACTGGGGCGCCAACACCGACAACATCACGATCCGCGACAGCCGGATCCGGGACACCTTCGCCGACGGCGTGAACATGACCAACGGCAGCACCGACAACCACCTCGACAACATCGAGGCCCGCTCGACCGGGGACGACAGCTTCGCGCTGTTCTCCGCGATCGACGCCGGCGGCGCGGACGAGAAGAACAACGTGTACGAGAACCTGACCTCGATGCTGACGTGGCGTGCGGCCGGCCTCGCGGTCTACGGCGGCTACGCCAACACCTTCCGCAACATCCGGATCGCGGACACCCTCGTCTACTCCGGCATCACCATCAGCTCACTCGACTTCGGCTATCCGATGAACGGCTTCGGTACCGACCCGACCGACTTCCGGAACATCTCCATCGTCCGCGCGGGCGGCCACTTCTGGAACGGGCAGGTCTTCCCGGCGATCTGGGTCTTCTCCGCCTCGAAGATCTTCCAGGGCATCCGGGTGAGCGACGTGGACATCGTCGACCCGACCTACGGCGGCATCATGTTCCAGACCAACTACGTGGGCGGACAACCGCAGTTCCCGGTCAAGGACACCATCTTCAACGACATCTCGATCACCGGCGCACATCGCAGCGGCGACGCCTACGACGCCAAGTCCGGCTTCGGCATCTGGGCCAACGAGCTTCCCGAACCGGGCCAGGGCCCGGCGGTCGGCTCGGTCACCTTCAACGGCCTGCGGATGAGCGACAACGCGCAGAACATCCGCAACACGACGTCGACCTTCACCATCACCGTCAACCCCTGACCCGACGGTCGCCGCCCGCGACCCGCGAGGCGCGGGCGGCGACCGCTCGGCCGGGAGACGTACGTCGTCCAGGCCCTGTCCGGCGGACCCACCGAGGTCCGCCGGACACGTCCTAGATCGCGCCGACCTTGGTCAGGAACGCCTTCGCCTTCTCCGGTTCGTAGAAGAACTCCTCGAACTCCACCGGGTTGTCGAAGGCGCTCATGATCGCGTCGCAGACCGCGGGGCAGGTGTTGCCGGCGCCCATCAGCATCCGGACGTGCTCCGGGGGCACGCCGAGCAGTGATGTGGAGAACTTGACTCCGTGGCGCGCGCGGGACCAGAACGTGTCGAAGAGCGACTGCATCCACACCGCGTCGAAGGGGCGGTCTCCGTGCGCCACGATCGCGTCGAGGTAGAGGTCGGCGGCTCGCGCGGCGTTGTTGGAACCCTGGCCGCTGAGCGGGTCGTTGGTGACCAGTACGTCGCCGATGCCCAATGCCAGGCCGCCGGAGGGGAGTTCGCCGATCGGCTTGCGCACGATGGGCGCGAAGCCGCCGCTGAGCACGCACATCGGATCGGTGAGTTCGGCGCGGCTGATCCGCTCGTGGTCCCACGGCGCGAACCGCTCGACCAGGTCCCGCATCAGCGCCCAGTGCGTGTCCGGGTCGCGCACGTCGCGGAAGACGTCGAGCGGGCCGCCCGGTACCGCCTCCAGCAGGATGATGTCGCACGGGCCGGACAACGTCAGGCCCGGGAACATGATGATCTCGCCGGCCCCGGGGATCCCGTTGACGTGCAGCGCGTCGTGGCCCACTTCCGGTCGCGGGGTCGCGCCATGGAAGTACGCGGCCGCCAACTGGCGTTGCGGGGTGGTGAATTCGGACTTCTCGTGGTCGCGGTCGAACATCGACACCAGCTCGCCCTTGCCGGCGGCCACCACGACCAGGTCGTAGTTGCGGGTGTACCAGTCGATGTCGGACACCGCGACCGGGTGCACCACGAGGTTGCCGCCGCGCGCCACGAACAGGTCTATCCACGCGGGCATCTTCATCCGCTGGTCGACCGACTGCGCGCCGCCCATCTCGCCCAGCCAGTTCACCACCGGCGTGCCGTCCGGGCCGGGAATGGTGAACCCGGCCCGGGGGATCGGCGGCACCAGGTCGGCCCACAGGTCCAGGCCGTGCGGCTGTTCCAGCGCGATCGTGGACGGCATCATGATCTGGGTCGAGGTCACCCGCCCCGCGCGGATCTCGTCGGGGGTCCGCTCGGTCATCACGGTCACGTCGTAGCCGTGGGCCAGCAACCCCAGGCCGAGTTGGAGCCCGGATTGGCCGGCACCGACGATGAGGATCCTGCGCATGGCTGACGTCCCTTCCCCTGATCAAGGTCGGAAGCATCGTATGGCTCGCGCTGCGTGTTCACCGGAGTACCCATCGAGAAATCCGCCGCGTGCGCGAGCCGCGCACCAGCCGCGTACGAGCCGCGTACGAGTCGTCCCCGAGTCCTACATGAACGAGGACTCCGCCGTCAGTCCCGACGCCTGGTCCGCGCCCGTGACGATGGGCTGACAGTTGCCCCACCCGACCCCGCCGCCCACCGGATCGGTGACCCGCACCACGGTGTCCCGGATCTGGTGCAGCCGGCGGGCCTGTTCGGGCGTCGAGCAGTCCGCGATTCGTTCACCCTCCACGTGCAGTTCGCCGCGCCATTCGCCGTGGTGTCGTCCGTCCAGACCGAAGTACAGACCGGCGCCGAGGTGGAAGCCGGTCGCCGAGACCACCTCGATCTCCAGCGGCCGGGCCGACCCGTCCGCCATCGTCGCGTGTAGCCGGCCGCCGCGCAGCCGCCGGTTGACCGGGTCGTAGCTCAAGTCCGGTACCAAATCCGCCCAGGCGTCCACGCGTCCGTCGGGGTGCTCGACCCCGCCCATCACCCGCTTCTGCTCGAACCCGGGTGCCCGGCTGATCTGGTAGTGCAGGAACAGGGCGTAGCGGCTGCCGTCTTGACGTTCCATCAGGATCGGTGCCCAGATCATCCGGAACGACATCGACGCGGGCATCCCGGCCGGCTCCAGGTCGGTCGCGGGCGCGCCCACGTCGTACCGGGTGCCCCACGAGTGGTCGCGGGTGGACACCCACGTGTCGGGGGTGATCTCGGTGCGTTCGCCGTCGACTTCGACCCAGCCGGAGGCGACTCCCGTCTGGTGGTAGCGCACCAGGTCGGCGGTGGTGCGATAGGCGCGGCGGTTGTGGGTGCGGTCCTCGCAGACCGCCGGGACGACCGCCTCGAAGGTCCAGTCGAACGCGATCGGTTGGGCCGCGTTCGCCTCCAACACGAAGCGCACCACCTTGAGCGGCTCGACCACCTCGTACCGGATCGGTCCCACCGCGGTGGTGTGCGGCTCGGGGGCCAATCGGCGCGACCCGCGTACCGTGAGCTGCTCGACGCCGCGGGAGACGCCCGCGTAGCCGTCCATCACGTCGCGGTTCGCGTACTTGCCCAGTCCGAAGCCCAGTTGCAGGCTGCCGTTCCGGGCCGCGGCCATCGCGCAGACCTTCTCGGTCCACGACGGGTCCGTCGTGGCCACCGTCGCGAACGTCTCGGCGACCTGGTGGTGAAAGCCTTCGTCGGCCGCGGTGAGCGGCCCGATCGGGTTGGTCACGAATCCTCCGTCGATCTGCGTCGCGTCCCGGACACCGGGACGCTGCCGGATTCTCCGCCGGACCTCGCCAACAGGCCAGAGCCTTGACCTGTGACAGAGAACCTGTTTTCGTCATGCCGTCACGCGAGCCATCGCGTGGGCGACACACGTGGGCGACACGTGGGCGACACACCAGGGGAGCGCCGCATGGAACGTGTCCCGATCGACGGACCACTCGCCGGCGTGCGCGTCGTGGACCTGTCCACGGCCGCCACCGGCCCGTACGCGGTGACTCTGCTCGCCGATCAGGGCGCCGAGGTGATCAAGGTCGAGCGTCCCGGGATCGGCGACATCTCGCGCTGGATCGGCACCGCGACCGGCGGCATCAGCGCGCTCTACCAGATGTGCAACCGCGGCAAGCGCTGCGTCGGCGTCGACCTGCGCACCGACGAGGGCCGCGACCTGGTGCGCGCGCTGATCGCCCGGGCCGACGTGGTGGTGCAGAACTGGCGGCCCGGCGTGGCCGAACGGCTCGGCCTGGGCTACGCCGACGTGCGGCGGGACGACCTCGTGTACTGCTCGATATCCGGCTTCGGGGCGCACGGGCCGTATGCCGGCAAGGGCGCCTACGACACGGTGATCCAGGCGTACGGCGGGATCGCGGAGAACCAGAAGGACCCGGAGAGCGGCAGTCCGAGGTTCTCGAACCAGGCCCTCGCCGACAAGGTCACCGCGCTCACCGCCGCGCAGGCGATCACCGCGGCCCTGTTCGCCCGCGAGCGCGGGCGCGGCGGCCAGCACCTCGAACTGTCCATGCTGGACGCGGTGATCTCGTTCATGTGGGTCGACTCGGCGGGCAACGACGTGCTGCGCGACGGCGACGGCAGCCAGCCGGGCAGCTTCGTCGCGGACGTGCGTCCGTACGCGTTCGTGGACGGATGGGGCATCGCCACGCCCACCTCGGACGCGGACTTCGCCGGCATGTGTCGCGCGTTCGGCGTGGACGGGTACGACGACCCGCGCGTGGCCACGATCGCCGAGCGTCGGCGCAACCGCGAGGTCGGCCACGCGCTGGTGACCCGCTGCCACGAGGTCGCGACCAGGCTCACCGTCGCCGAGGGCATCGCCCGGCTGGAGGCGGAGAACGTGCCGTGCGGGGTGGTGCGGGGCCCCGGCGACCTCGCGGCCGACCCGCACGTCGTCGCCGTCGGGCTGCTGGAGGACGACGTACACCCGACCGCGGGACGGCTGCGGCAGCCGCGGCATCCGGCGCTGTTCGGCGGTACGCCCGGGCGGCTGGGCGCACCGGCTCCGGTCCTCGGGGCCGACACGGACGCGATCCTGGGCGAACTCGGTCTCGGCGCGGAACGGGTGGCGAAGCTGCGGGCGGCGGGGGTCGTCTGCTGAAGCCGCGTTCCGCGGCCCGGGTGTCCTCAGGCGCCGGACGGGCTGGAGTTCGGTTGCCCGGAGCCTGGCGGTTGCGGGGTGGCCTGCGGTCCGGGTGTCCTCAGGCGCCGGACGGGCTGCTCGGGTTTGCTCGGTCTTCGGTGGCAGCGGGCGCCGGGTGGTGGGTCGTCCACTGGGATGTGGGGCTCCAGGGGGAGTCGTGGCCGTGGGTGTCGCGGATCCGCACGGTCCAGTAGCAGGTCGCGCCCGATTCGAAGCGGAAGCCCGGTGGGCGGATGCCCGTGTGCCGGGTGGAGTGGACCAGGCCGCTGTCCCAGGCGTTCGGGTCCACGCCGCCGCGGGTGATCGTGTCGACCGCGTAGGGATCGGTCGAGACGACCAGGCGGTAGCCCGCCTGGGGAGGGGTCCTCCCGGCCGGGCGCACCGTCCAGCCGATCCCGCCGCTGTCCCCGTCCGGGTCGTACGGCAGCGCCTCCACCGTCGGTGTGACGTCGGATCCGGCGGCTCGGCCGTGGGCCGTGCACCCGAGCAGGCCGGTCGCCAGGGTCCCGGCGAACATCACGCGACCCAACCGCCCCATGTGTCGTGCCGGCCTCACGAGCACCCCTGTCCCCGGTGGCGGATGATCACGGCGACCCTAGGGATGTGACACGCGTCACCGGAAGCCGGGCGGCCCGCCGCCGGGACCGCCCGCGGCGACGTGCGGGGATCGGCGGTATCCGGGTTGCGTGCGGGCGCGGGGCCGGGAGCAGGCAGGATAGACGGGTGACTCTCATCGATCTGCTCCCCGCCGAGGCCGACCCCGACGCCCTGTACGAAGCCTTCGCGACGTATGCGGAAGAGCGCGGCCTCACCCTGTATCCCGCACAGGAGGAGGCGCTGATCGAGCTGGTCTCGGGCAACAACGTGATCCTGAATACGCCGACCGGCTCGGGGAAGAGCCTGGTCGCCGCCGGCGGGCACTTCGCGGCGATGGCGCGCAAGGAGCGCAGCTTCTACACCGCGCCGATCAAGGCGCTGGTCTCGGAGAAGTTCTTCGACCTGGTGGCCCAGTTCGGCACGGAGAACGTCGGCATGATGACCGGCGACGCCTCGGTCAACGCGACCGCGCCGATCATCTGCTGTACCGCCGAGGTGCTGGCCAACATCGCGCTGCGCGACGGCGCGGACGCGGATGTCGGCTTCGTGGTGATGGACGAGTTCCACTACTACGGCGACCCGGACCGGGGCTGGGCCTGGCAGATCCCGCTGATCGAACTGCCGAAGGCGCAGTTCCTGCTGATGTCCGCGACGCTCGGCGACATGGACCGCTTCCAGAGCGACCTCAAGCGGCGCACCGGTCGGACCACCACGATCGTCAAGTCGGCCACCCGCCCGGTCCCGCTGTACTTCTCCTATCGGGTCACCCCGCTGCACGAGACCATCGAGGAGCTGCTGACCACGCGTGAGGCGCCGATCTACATCGTGCACTTCACCCAGGCGTCGGCGGTCGAGCGGGCGCAGTCGCTGATGAGCATCAACATGTGCACACGCGCGGAGAAGGACCAGATCGCGTCGGTGATCGGCGGTTTCCGGTTCACCACCAAGTTCGGTCGGCAACTCTCCCGGTGGGTGCGGCACGGGATCGGCGTGCACCACGCGGGCATGCTGCCCAAGTACCGCCGGCTGGTGGAGCGCCTGGCCCAGGCCGGTCTGCTCAAGGTGATCTGCGGTACGGACACGCTCGGCGTCGGGGTCAACGTGCCGATCCGCACGGTGTTGTTCACCGCGCTGTCCAAGTACGACGGCCAGCGGGTGCGCCGGCTGCGGGCGCGCGAGTTCCACCAGATCGCCGGGCGCGCCGGGCGGGCCGGCTTCGACACGGTGGGCAACGTGGTCGCGCAGGCCCCCGAGTACGAGATCGAGAACATCAAGGCGCTGGCCAAGGCCGGCGACGATCCGAAGAAGCGCCGCAAGGTGGTCCGCAAGAAGGCCCCCGAGGGCTTCGTCGGCTGGAACGAGGAGACCTACACCAGGCTCCAGGAGGCCGAGCCGGAGCCGTTGGCGTCGCGCTTCCGGGTCACCCACGCGATGCTGCTCGCGGTGATCAACCGGCCCGGCAACGCGTTCGAGGCGATGCGGCACCTGCTCACCGACAACGACGAGCCGCGTGCCCAACAGTTGCGGCACATTCGGCAGGCCATCGCGATCTATCGCTCGCTCCTGGACGGCGGCGTGGTGGAGAAGCTCGCCGAGGCGGACGAGGAGGGCCGGATCGTCCGGCTCACCGTGGACCTCCAGGCCGACTTCGCGCTCAACCAGCCGCTGTCCACCTTCGCGCTGGCCGCGTTCGACCTGCTCGACCCGGAGGCGCCGACCTACGCGCTGGACGTGCTCTCGGTGGTCGAGGCCACGCTCGACGATCCGCGCCAGATCCTCGCCGCGCAGCTCAACAAGGCCAAGGGCGAGGCGGTCGGGCAGATGAAGGCGGACGGGATCGAGTACGAGGAGCGGATGGAGCGGCTCGCCGACATCCAATACCCGCGTCCGCTCGAGGAGTTGCTCGAACACGCCTACGCGATCTACATGCGCAGCCACCCCTGGGTCGGCGACCACCCGCTGTCGCCCAAGTCGATCGTGCGGGACATGTACGAGCGGGCGATGGCCTTCGGCGACTACGTCGGCTGGTACGAACTCGCGCGCACCGAGGGCATCGTGCTGCGCTACCTGGCGAGCGCGTACAAGGCGCTCAACCAGACCGTGCCGGACGACGCGAAGAACGAGGACCTGCACGATCTGATCGCGTGGCTGGGCGAGTTGGTCCGCCAGGTCGACTCCAGCCTGCTCGACGAGTGGGAGAAGCTGGCCAACCCGGACGCGACCCAGGAGGAACTCGACGACATCGAGGGCCGCACCACCCCGGTCACCGCGAACGAGCGGGCGTTTCGGGTGCTGGTGCGCAACGCGCTCTTCCGCCGGGTGGAACTCGCGGCGCTGCGGCGCTACTTCCAGCTCGGCGAGTTGTCCGAGCAGGAGGGCGACGGCAACTGGGACGCGGAGCGCTGGCAGGACGCGCTGGAGGGTTACTGGGACGAGCACGACTCGATCGGCACCGGTCCCGACGCGCGTGGCCCCAAGCTCATGCAGATCACCAAGGAGGACTCCGCGTGGCGGGTCCGCCAGGTGTTCGACGACCCGGCCCAGGACCACGACTGGGGGATCACCGCCGAGGTGGACCTGACCGAGTCGGACGAGACCGGGCGCGCGGTGCTGCGAGTGGTCGCGGTGGACCGGATGTGAACCCGGATTCTCGGCCTTCGGGCAGACTGGGCCCATGACGAAGAAGCGGTCCAGCGTCGACGCACACGGTTCGATCCTGTCCTGGCGCTCGCACAACTCGGTGTTGTCGATCGCGTCGGAAGGCTCGGTGTTGTCGATCGGGTCGGTGGGTTCGGTGCTGTCGGTGGGCTCGGTCGGCTCCGCGCTGTCCCTCGGCTCGATCGGCTCGGCGTTGTCCGCCGCGTCGATCGGCTCCTACCTGGGCGTGGCATCGGCGTTCTCGGCCCAGTCGGTGTGGTCCGCCTTCTCGATCCAGTCCGGCGGCGGCGTCTTCGACCACCACAACACCCGAAAGCTCGCCCGCCGAGCGGCGCTGCCGGCGAGCGCCGCGATCGCCGGCCTGGCCACGGCGGCAATCCTGGCCCGCCGATCGCGCTGACCCCCTCGGCCGTAACGCGCCGGGCCGGGCGCCCGGTCTGAACGCCGGCCGGACGCGGATGCGGCCGAAGGAGCCCGACCGGCGCGTCCGTTCAGTCCGCGTCGTGGCCGTCGCCCGGTGGGGGGCCGGGGCGGAAGGGCGTGCTGCCGGTTCGTTTGGTGCCGGCGAAGGCGGTGAGGTCGTAGGCCGTTTCGGCGTGTACCGCGAGGTCCAGGCCCAGTTGTTCGTGGTCGGCGTGCGCGCGGAAGCCGATGGTGCGGTCGATCGCCTTGGCGATCGCGTAGGTGACGCCGAAGGAGAACGCGGAGACCACCACGATCGCCACCACCTGCTTGCCGAGCAGCGCGGCGCCGCCGCCGTGCAGCAGGCCCTCCGGGCCGCCGGTGACGTCCCCCGCCGCGAACAGGCCGATCAGCAGCGTGCCGACCACGCCGCCGACGTAGTGCACGCCGACCACGTCGAGCGAGTCGTCGTAGCCGAAGCGGTGTTTCCAGCCCACCGCGAAGCTGCACAGGACACCCGCCGCCAGGCCGATCGCCAGCGCGCCGGGCAGGTCCACCACGCCGCAGGCCGGGGTGATCGCGACCAGGCCGGCGACCGCGCCGGAGGCGGCGCCGAGCGTGGTGGCGTGTCCGTCCCGGCGCTTCTCCACCGCGAGCCAGCCGATCAGCGCGGTGCACCCGGCCGCCTGGGTGTTCACCAGCGCCTGTGCGGCCAGGCCGTTCGCGCCCAGCGCCGAGCCGCCGTTGAAGCCGAACCAGCCGAACCACAGCAGACCCGCGCCGAGTACCACGAGCGGCAGGTTGTGCGGTCGCATCGGATCCCGCTTGAAGCCGATCCGGGGGCCGAGCACCAGGGCCACCGCCATGCCCGCGGCGCCGCAGTTGATCTCGACCACCAGGCCGCCCGCGAAGTCGAGCGCGCCGAGCCGGTGCGCGATCCACCCGTTCGGCCCCCACACCCAGTGCGCCAGCGGCACGTACACGCACAGGACCCACACCGCGCAGAAGAGCACCCACGCCTTGAACCGGGTGCGGTCCGCGATCGCCCCGGAGATCAGTGCCACGGTCAGGATCGCGAAGGTCAACTGGAAGGCCATGAAAAGCAGTTCGGGCACCGTGCCGTGCAGGTCGGTGGGCTTGGTGCCGGCCATGAACGGCTGGTCGAGCTCGCCGAGCAGTCCGCCGCCCAGATCGTCGCCGAAGGCCAGACCGTAGCCGAAGGCGATCCACACCACGGTCACCACCGCGATCGCCACGAAGCTCATCATCAGCATGTTCAGCACGCTCTTGGCCCGGACCATGCCGCCGTAGAAGATCGCCAGGGCGGGGGTCATCAGCAGCACGAGCGCGGTGGCCACGAGCAGCCACGCGGTGTCTCCGGCGTTCAGGGCGTCGGTCGCGACGGTCATGCGGCTCCCTCGTGGGCCTGATCTGGTCTCAGGTCAGGGTGGGCAGCCCGAGTTTCCTGACGTATACCTCGGTGTTACGCGCGGGTTAAGGAACCGGCCCCGTGTTACGCGCGCATTGCCCGACGATGAGCGAGTGCGCACGCGGTGAGCCGGTCGACACGTACCCGAAACACGACCCTCGCGGCGGGGGCGAGCGCCCGATCGGCACCCGGCCTACTCCGGTACCCGACCACCCGAGCGGCGGGTCACCAGCCGCGCGACCGAGCCCAATCGTTCGCCGTGGGCCATCACCTGACGGCCCGTCACGGCTTTGAGCCCGTTCAGGGTGAGGGCGACCGCGACCCGGCCGGCGGCGTCGAAGACCGGGGCGACCAGGGTCGAGATGTCGTAGCGGGTGTCCGGGTCCACCGCGATCAGCTCGTACTCCTCCTCGCCCAGCGCGGCGGCCAACTCGGCCAACCGGTCGCGCAGCAGCGCGGCCTCGCGCGGATGTTCGGCCATGCGCTCCAGCGTGCCGCCGATCCGGGTCCGGGTCGGGCTGTCCAGGGTGATCGAGTACCCGCGCTCGCGGACCGCGGCCAGGGTGGGCGGCAGGTGCACCCGGGCCGTACCGCGCACGCGCTCGTCCAGCCGGTCCAACCACGCGTCGACCTCCGCCGGCGCCGACCACGCGTGGAAGACCTGGCCGAGCGGCGGCACCATGCGCAACCGCTGACCGACCCGGACGTCGGCCGAGGCCAACTGCGGCCGGCCCTCCACGGCCAGGATGACGATCTCGTCGCCCACCGCGACGCTGGCGATCAGCTCGGTGGCGAACTCGTCGGCCAGCGCGCGCATCTCGGCCCGGGCCAGGTCCACGGCCCGATTGCCGCGCAGCGCGGCGTCGCCGAGCGCGACCAGGGCCGGACCCAGCTCGTAGGTCTTGCGGCGCGGATGCCGGACCAGGTAGCCGGCGTCCTCCAGGGCCTGGAGCACCGACAGCGCGGACGCGAGGTTGATGCCCAGGGCGGAGTGCAGCTCGGAGAGCGTGTAGGCGTCGCCCGGGTGGGCGGCGAAGAAGTTCAGGATCTCCACCGCGCGACCGGCGGCGAGGGCGGGACGGACCATGACGGCGACTCTCCGACCCGGCGGGCACCTTGTGGCCGGTACCTCGGCGGGTCACACTCGGGACCACGGAATACGGGATTCGAAAACATTTTTCAGTATATCGAAAACGGAGTGCTCCGATGAAGCTCGACGTGCTCTACGAAGTGGACGTGCCGCGCCCGTGGCACGGCGAACACCCCTACGGCCAGCGGCGCGAGGAGCAGCGCGCGTACCGCGAGGCGATCGAGCAGATCCGGCTGGCCGACCGGGTCGGGTTCCACACCGTCTGGGCGGTCGAGCACCACTTCCGCGAGGGCCGCTCGCACATGCCCGCCTCGGAGGTCTTCCTGGGCCACCTGGCCGGGATCACCGAGCGGATCCGGATGGGCTTCGGCGTCACGCTGACCCCGTTCGGCTTCACCCCGCCGCAGCGGATCGCGGAGAAGGTCGCGACGGTGGACATCCTGTCCGGCGGCCGGGTCGAGTGGGGCACCGGCCGCTCCACCCCGATGGAGCAGACCGCGTTCGGCGTGGACATCGCCAGGTCCCGGGACGACTGGCGCGAGGCGATCGAGATCGTCACCGGCATGTGGCGCGAGGAGTACTTCGAGTACGAGTCGGAGCGGTTCTCCTTCCCGCGCCGGATGGTCACCCCCAAGCCGTTCCAGGACCCGCACCCGCCGTGCTGGATGGCCGCCACCTCGCAGGGTTCGGCGGAGATCGCCGGCCGCAACGGGCTGGGCATGTTGTCCTTCTCGATCATGCAGCCGCTGGAGACGATGGCCGCCCAGGTCGCCGCCTACCGCGCGGCGGCGGCGAACCCGACCCCGCTCACCGACGTGACCACGAACAAGGTCGCGGCCTACACGCTGGTGCACACCACCGGGCGCAAGGAGGTCGACCGGCGGGTCTGGGACTCGGTCGCGTGGTGGTACAAGAACCTGGCCATGTTCACCCTCGAATGGGAACTGCCGCACCTGTCCCCGGCCGAGCAGGACAAGACCTTCCCGCTGCTCAAGCCGATGTTCGAGGGCAACGTCCCGGTGGAGACCTTCGACGCGGCGGACATGATCGTGATCGGCGACGTGGAGACCTGCGTACGCAAGATGAAGCGCTACGCGGACCTGGGGGTGGACGAACTGATCTGCTACGTCCAGTGGGGCTTCCTGGAGCACCAGGACATCCTGCGGACGATCGAAATCCTCGGCAAAGAGGTCATTCCGGAACTGGAGAAGTACCAGCCAAACAAATAGTGGGCACAGTCGGCCGGTTACTGATACTCCTTGGCGCCGTGACCACCTCCATATTCGCGTCGCGCCTGCGACGCATCGCGCCCGTCGGCCTCGCCCTCGTGCTGGCCGCCGGGTGCGGCGGCTCCGGCGGCGGGGCGGAGTCGAAGAACGATCGGCGGCCCACCGCCGCGCCTTCGCCCACCGGCACCGCGACGGCCACCGCGAGCACCCCGACGGCCAAGCCGATCGGCGCGGACGACCCGGCGCTCGAGGAGTTCTACGCCCAGCGGCCGGCCTGGGCGAAGTGCGCCGACGACAAGGGCACCAAGGCGGACGAGAGCCTGCTGGAGTGCGCGAAGCTGCGGGTGCCGCTGGACTACGCGAATCCGGCGGTCGAGACGATCGAGGTGCAGGCGTACCGCAAGAAGGCCACGGGGGAGCGGCTGGGCGTCCTGGCCGTCGACCCCGGCGGCCCGGGATCGGGAGTGCTGCGCATGGTGGCCGGGTTCGGGCAGCGCCCGGCGCTCGCCGAACGCTACGACGTGGTGGGCATCGACCCGCGCGGCACCGGCGACAGCAACCCGGTCACCTGCGTCGACAACGCCGGCATCGACCGGCTGCGCGGTCTGGACCCGACCCCGGACGACGCGGCCGAACTGGCCTCGATCTCGGCGTTCTACGCGGAGTTCGCCGACGGCTGCACCGCGCGCGGCGGCAAGCTGCTCGCCCACCTGGGCACCCGCGAGGTGGTGGGCGACCTCGACGTGCTGCGCGGTGCGCTGGGCGAGGACAGGCTCAACTACTTCGGCTACTCCTACGGCACCTTCCTCGGCGCCGTGTACCTGGAGACGTTCCCGGGCCGCAGCGGCCGGATGGTGCTCGACGCGCCGATGGATCCGGCGCTGGACCGGGTCGCGGCCGCGCGCAGCCAGGCCCGCGGCTTCGAACAGACCTTCCGGGCCTTCCTGGCCGACTGCCTGAAGCAGTCCGACTGCCCGTTCGAGGGCACCGTCGACGAAGCCGTGCGCACACTCGCGGACCGGCTGCACAAGCTGGGCGAGAAGCCCTTCAAGGTGGCCGGCGGTCGCACCATCGGCGAGGGCGAGGCCGTCAACGCGATCTCCCAGGCCGTCTACAGCGAACAGGCCTGGAAGGACCTGCGCGTGACCCTGGCGATCTACCTGGGCGACGACGCGCGCCGGGCCGCCTCGGTCACCGACTACTGGCTGGGCCGGGAGGCGGACGGCTCCTACCCGAGCGACCACGCCGCGGCCAACGTGACGATCAACTGCGCCGACGGACGGCAGTTGACCATCGCCGAGGCCGACGCGCTGGCCAAGGAGCTGGCCGACCCGCTGCCGATCACCGGCCCCGGCGTGGCCTGGTCCTTCGCCGCGCAGTGCCGGCCGGCCGGCCCCGACCGGGCCCGCCCGATCCAGGCACCGACCGCGCCGCCGGTGCTGATCGTCGGCTCCACGGGCGACCCGGCGACGCCGTACGAGCAGGCCCAGGCGCTCACCCCGCAACTGCCCGGCGCGGTTCTGCTCACCCGCGAGGCCAACGGGCACGGCTCCTACAACCGCGGGAACACGTGCGTGGACACCGCGGTGGAGAACTTTCTGCTCGAGGGCGAACTGCCG
This sequence comes from Embleya sp. NPDC001921, assembly GCF_053594475.1. Lineage (NCBI taxonomy): Bacteria > Bacillati > Actinomycetota > Actinomycetes > Kitasatosporales > Streptomycetaceae > Embleya > Embleya sp. NPDC001921. The sequence goes on along the minus strand of NZ_JBSFEO010000001.1, from coordinate 271,134 downwards.
GCGGCCGGTACGCGCTGCAAGTGACCCCGGGCGGACGAGCACGAACGGGTGCGCGGCGACGCCGATTTCGGGTTCCGGAACCAACCGACCACGCCGTTGGAGGCGGTCGTCCTCGACGCGACCGGCCCGGCCGAGCAGACGGTCACGCTCGAACTGGACGCGCTGCCACGTGACGTACGTCGCGTCGTGATCGCGGCCTCGGTCGACGGAGCGAGCACGTTCGCGGCGGTCGCGCAGATCGAGATCGACGTGGCGCCGTGCCAGGCCACCTCGTTCGTCCGCTCGGTGCTCGACGCCGCCACCGTCGAACGGGTGTTGCGGCTCGACGCGTTCCACCGTCACGGCGCCGGCTGGAAGTTGCGTACGCAGGGCCGGGGCTACGAGTTCGACCTCGCCGGACCGGCCGGCTCGGTCGGCGTGGAGACGGCCTGAGACCCGTTGCCGACCGGCGGGTAGGGGGAGTGCGATTCGGTGCCCGGGCGGCGGAGTGGTTTGCTTGACCCGGCCGACAGCAATCGAGGGCAAGGAGTGGTCATGGCGCAGGTCAGGGCAACCGCACAGACGACTGTGGCGGCGAAACCGGAAACGGTTTTCGCGGCCGTCGCCGATTACGCGGACGTGCGGCCCAAGCTGCTCACCGAGCACTTCTCGGAGTACGACGTGCGCGAGGGCGCCAAGGGCGCCGGCACGGTGGCGCACTGGCGGCTGCAGGCCACGAGCAAGCGGTCGCGCGACTGCCTGGTGACGGTCACCGAGCCGGCTCCCCTGACGCTGGTGGAGACCGACGCCAACTCGTCGATGGTGACCACGTGGACCGTGTCACCGGCGGGCACGGGCAGCCGGGTCGAGATCGTCACGGTGTGGAACGGCGCGGGCGGCATCGGGGGCTTCTTCGAGAAGACCTTCGCGCCCGCGGGGCTCAAGCGGATCTACGACGGCGTGCTCGCGAAGTTGCCCGACGCGCTCTGATCGCGGGTTCCACGCCGGGTGGAACGACGCCGGCCGGCCCCACCGCGAGGTGGGGCCGGCCGGCGTCGGGCCCGATCGCTCCGGTGTACCGCGGCGCTCAGGTGAGCAGCGAGCCCGCGCCGATGCCCAGGGCCGCGGCCGAGACCAGGCCGAAGAAGCCGACCCACACCGCCCCGGGGATCCTGGTCAGGTCGGCGAGCTGATCCGCGTCCGACCACGGCGCACGGCCACGACCGCGCATCTGCTGAAGCTCGAAGACCGGCCGCACCCCGGACACCAGCAGGAACCACACCAGCAGGTACGCGAACGCCGCCTGGATCCGCGCACTGGCCAGCCAGGAGATCGCGAAGATCACCCCGCCGGTGGTCAGCAGCACCAGCGCGCCGAACCAGTTGCGTATCGCGATGAACATCAGCGCGAGCAGCACCAGCGCCACCCACAACACCATGGTGATGTGCGCGCCCGCGAGCAGCGCCGCACCACCCGCGCCCAGGATGGACGGCGTGATGTAGCCGGCCATCGCGGTGAGGATCATGCCCAGGCCCGTCGGCTTGCCCACCGACACGGTCACCCCGGAGGTGTCCGAGTGCAGTCGGATGCCGGACAATCGGCGCCCGCTGAGCAGCGCGACCATCGCGTGCCCACCCTCGTGCGCGATCGTCACGACCGAGCGCAGCGGTCGCCAGGTCGGGCGGTACAACACCACCACGACCGCGACCGCCCCGGTCACGAGCGCGAGCCAACTCGGCGGATCCGGTTGGGTTCCGACCACCCGGTCCCACAGGTCCTGCAACGACACCGTGTCGACGCTGCTCACGCCACCCCTCTCGTCTCACGTCCGCCCCTGCCCCCGCCTCGAACGCTACCGCCCGCCGAGCCCCGCGGTTCGCGCCCGTCCCCGGCTCACCCCGGTACGGTCCGTCGCGCGGTGTGCTCGGTGTGCTCGACGTCGCGCGGCGGCGCCTTCGGATCGAAGTCGTGTGCCTCGACCTCGACGCGCACACCGCCGCCGAGGACGAGCCGGTCGCGCGGGGCGAGCATCTCCTCCGCGTCGACGGCCATCGGCCGACCGGGTTCGTGGCCGGCTCCGTTCCAGCGCTCGATCTCGGTGCCGTTGGCCGAACCCAGATCGACCGCGAGCACCCGCTCACCGGCGCGTCCGGTCGCGAAGCGCAGCAGTACGTGCTGCCGGCTGACGTACCGCACCGCCTCGCCGAACCGGCGCTGCAGGCCGCCCAGGTCGTAGCCGTTCGGGATCCGGCCCCGGCCCAGGACCAGGTTGCCGCCCAACTCCAGCGGGAGGCGTTCGATCGACTCGCCGGTGGCGTGGTCGGCCAACGCCACCTGTCGGGTCGCCCGCCGGGGGCCCTGGGCCGCGAGCACACTCGCGCACTCCGGGCAGACCGCCCGCGCGCCGACGTCCACGCGCGGCCACACCGGGATCAGGCCCGTCCACGTGCGTGCGTACGGACAGCGCGGTTCGGTGCACCGCCACCGGGTGTTCAGGATGTCCGGGCCCGGGTGCGCTCGCGCGGACCCGTCGATCACCTCGACGCCTTCCGCCGCCGAGAGCGGCCGGGGCGGCTCGGGGTCGATGCCGCGCGGGACGAAGTGCACGCCGTGCTCGTCCTGGTGCCAGTGGTGAAAACGTTCCGGGTGCGACCGGATCCACGGGTGCCGGGCGCGGAAGTCGAGAAAGTGGTCCCCGCTGAGCACGTGCAGGCCCTCGGCCTCGGCGCGTTCGAGCACGAACGTGTCCGCGACCGCACGCACGGTCACCTCGCCCCGGGCCGCGCGGCGCGACAACGCACTTCGGTCGGCCGCGTCCAGGGCCGGCAACAGCGCCTTGGCCACCACGAGTTCGACCCGGACGCCGGCACCGTGCCGGGCCCGCCACGCGTTCACGACCGTGTCGAGACGGGCCGGAAAAGGCCCCTTCGCGCCGATCGGATACAGCTTCTCGGAGTGACACACATCGGCCACATCCACGATCGCGTTCCACACACCGTCCCCCTGACCGAGCCCTCGTGCCATTCCTATCCGAAACCCGGTCGCCCCGCCGGGCTACACGCCCTAACGTGCGTTCGTGATCGAGACCCTGGCCCTGTCCGCGCAAACCACCACGACCGCCGACCTGTTGGCCCGCGCCGCGGTGGCGCGCGGCATGCCGGTCGCCGTGCTCGACGGCCCGCGTCCCGACCTGCGCGGATCGGCGGTCTACTACGGCGGACCCCGGTTCGCCGACACGGTGGCCCAGTCACTGGGCGTGGCCCTGCTGGAGCCGGCCGACCACTGGCTGACCACGCTGGACGAGCGCTGGACGCGGCGGGCGATCACGGCGACGACCATGGCCGAGGCGCGGCGGCTGCGCGTGCCGGCCTTCGTCAAGCCGCCGAGCGACAAGTCGTTCGAGGCGGCGGTGTACGCCGACGGCACCCGACTGCCGCCCGCCGTTCCCGGCGAAACCCCGGTCCTGGTCAGCGAGATCCGGACATTCGTCGCCGAGTACCGACTGTTCGTGCTGGACGGCGTCGTGCACACCGGCTCACGCTACGCACGCTTCGGCCGACTCGACCCGCTGTCGCTCACCGAGGACCCGCGGGCCGGCGAACTCCTGTCCTTCGCCGCCGAGATGCTCGCCCACACCGCCGCCGACCTGCCTGGCGCGGTGGTCGTGGACATCGGCCTGGCCGGCACCGCCGACACGGCCGAGGAGCACTGGGTGGTGGTCGAGGCCAACATGGCCTGGTTCAGCAACATCTACGCCGCGGACCCACGCCGCTGCCTCGACGCGATCCGCGCCGCCGCCGGCCCCCGCACCCTTCTGCGCCCGACCGACACCCCTTTCGTCCGCCCGTACACCCGCGCGTAGTTCGCGTGCGCCCTTACACCCACGCGTAGTTCGCGTGCGTCCCGCTTCGTCGGGTCGTGGCCTCGGGTGTCGGGGCGCGGTTCAGGGCGTGGGGTCGGGGCGGTGGGATTCGGCGTGCAGGTAGGCGCTGGCCAGGGTGGGGACGCAGGTCAGGTTCGTGCCCAGGCCCGGGCGGACGATCCAGGTCATCGACGATCCGGGGTAGGGGCGCGGGCCGGGCAGGGTGAGGCAGCCGCCGTGGCCGACGTAGTGGTAGCGGGTGCCGCCGGCCGGGCCGACGGCGGCGAGCCACGCCTCGGCGCTGCCGGGGCCGATCAGGTAGGCCCACTTGCCCGCGTGTTCCTCGGCGATCACCGCCCCCACGGGTTCGGCGGCGGCCGTGAGCAGGTCGAGCACGGCGGCGCCGAGGTCGACCCGCATCACCACGGCGTCGAACAGACGGCCGGTGTCCGCGGCGCGCCGTGCGCCCGGGTTGGTGAGCCACGTGTACCGCGTCTCGCGCGGATCGCGGGTGGCGGCGCTGATCCACGCGATCCCTGCCTGGTTCACGCCGGCATCTTGCTCCTGCAGCACGTTCCCTCGCCTCCCAAAGGTCGGGAAAAGGCGCGATCGGTCACTTGCGAACACCCCGGCGGGTGGTCGAGGTGTCGCTGTAAGTAGCGTCCTCGGTGGGCGCAATAAGTGCAAGTCAAACAACTCACTCGACTTGCAGAGTGTCGGACATGAGTACCATGACGGGCGACTCGCCGAGATGAAACCCGGGAAAGCCGGTAAAGGCCGGTAAAGATGATGAACGGCTCGAAGCCTTGGCGGAGCCGGAATACCTCGACGGAAGCGCTCGGGCTCGGGAGCGGGAGGAAGAATGGGCGCGGAGCAATACCCGACGGTGCGCAGGCGCGTTCTGGGTGCCAACCTGCGTCGCCTGCGCGAGGACAAGTCGCTGCTGCTGGAGGACGCCGCCGACGCCCTCTCCTGCCATCCGGCGAAGGTCAGCCGGATCGAGTCCGGGCGCAGCGGGATTCGGGCGCTGGATCTGAAGGCGCTGCTGGACCTGTACGAGGTGGGCGACGCGCAGGCGCGGGACGGCTGGCTGGCGCTCGCCCGCGAGGGCCGCCGGCAGCGCTGGTGGCGCGACCTGGCCGATCGACTTCCCCAGGACTTCCTGGACTTGATCGGCCTGGAGGCCGAGGTGGCGTCCTGCCTGGGCTTCCAGCCGAGCATCATTCCCGGGTTGTTCCAGACCGAGGAGTACGCGACGGCGGTGATCCGCGGCGGCACGGTCGGACCGGTCGACGAGCAGTGCCGCACCAGGGTCCGGGTGCGGCTGGATCGACAGCGCGTGCTCACCCGCGAGGAACCGGCCCCGCTGGAGGTGTTGATGGTGATCGGCGAGGCCGCGTTGCGCCAGGAAATAGGCGGCCATCGGGTGCTGCGGGAACAACTCGTGCACTTGATCGAAATTGCACAACTATCGAACGTGACCGTGCAAGTACTACCCTTTTCGGCAGGCGCCTATCCGGGCGGCCCCACGCCGTTCTCGATCTACGGATTTCCTCCCCCGTCGGGGATGGAAGTGGTCTCGCTGGAGAACATCACCAGCCACGCGTACCTGGAAAGAGCCCAGGACACCGCTCACTACGGCAAGGTCTTCGCCGACTTGCGGGGCATCGCGCTCAGCCCCGTCGAGTCGGAGGCCTTCATCGCGGCCAGCGCCCAGCAACTCGCAGACCGAGTCGCTCGAAACCGGAGCGACTCGCCCACCGAGAAGGAAGAACGCCATGCCTGAGAACAACTCCCCCCGTTGGTTCAAGAGCTCCTACAGCATGCAGAACGGCGACTGCACCGAGATCCGCCCGCACCCGGACGGCGCCGTCGAGGTACGGGACAGCAAGGACCCGGCCGTCGGGCTGCTGACCCTCGCCCGCACCCCCTGGCGCACATTCGTCGCCGCCCTGCGCACCGACGCCTGACCCGTACGGCACCCGAACCCGAGGTCCGCGAGTCGCCCGACCCCCCGATGGGCGACTCGCGGACCTCGGCTCGTTCCGCGCCACCCGCCGGCCTCGCCGGCCGCTACCGCCTCGCCGGCCCACCGACCCGGCAGGGCCGCCCGGCCCACCGACCGGCCACGACACCCACCGCCGGCTCCGGAATCGGTTCGAGTCCGGGCGAGGCGCCGGGTACGCTCCGGGGGCATGGCTGCCCCGACTGGTTCCCCCCGCATGCCCGACAAGCCCACCCTCGACGGGCTGGAAGCGAAATGGTCGCGCGTCTGGGAAGAGACGGGCGTATACCGCTTCGACCGGAGCCGGACCCGCGACGAGGTCTACTCGATCGACACCCCGCCGCCGACGGTCAGCGGATCGCTGCACGTGGGCCACGTGTTCTCGTACACCCACACCGACGCCATCGCGCGCTACCGCCGGATGTGCGGGCGCGAGGTCTTCTACCCGATGGGCTGGGACGACAACGGCCTGCCCACCGAGCGGCGCGTGCAGAACCACTTCGGCGTGCGCTGCGATCCCGCGCTGCCCTACGACGCCGACTTCCTCCCGCCCGAGTCGCCCGGCAAGCAGCAGATCCCGGTCTCCCGGCGGAACTTCATCGAGCTGTGCGAGCAACTGACGCACGAGGACGAGAAGGCGTTCGAGGAACTGTGGCGGCTGCTGGGGCTGTCCGTCGACTGGACGATGACCTACCAGACCATCGACACGGTCTCGCGGACCGCCTCCCAGCGGGCCTTCCTGCGCAACCTGGAGCGCGGCGAGGCCTATCCGGCCGAGGCTCCCACGCTGTGGGACGTCACCTTCCGCACCGCCGTCGCGCAGGCCGAGTTGGAGGACCGCGAGCGTCCCGGCGCCTTCCACCGCCTGGTGTTTCGCACGCCGACCGGCGACGCGCTGGAAATCGCCACCACCCGGCCGGAGTTGTTGCCGGCCTGCGTGGCACTCGTCGCGCATCCCGACGACACCCGCTACACCCACCTGTTCGGGAACAGCGTGCGCACGCCGCTGTTCAACGTCGCGGTGCCGGTGTACGCGCACCCGCTGGCCGATCCGGAGAAGGGTTCCGGGATCGCCATGGTGTGCACGTTCGGTGACACCACCGATGTCACCTGGTGGCGCGAACTGCGCCTGGACACCCGGGCGGTGCTCGGCTGGGACGGCCGCTTCCTGAGCGAACCGCCGAGCGGGATCGACGCCCCCGACGCGGTCGCGGCCTACGCGCGACTGGCCGGCGCGACCGTGTTCACCGCGCGCGAGCGGATCGTGGCGATGCTGCGCGAGAGCGGCGAACTGATCGGCGAGCCGAAGCCGATCACGCACACGGTGAAGTTCTACGAGAAGGGCGACAAGCCGCTCGAGATCGTCACCACCCGGCAGTGGTACCTGCGCAACGGCGGGCGCGACGCCGACCTGCGCGCCCGACTGCTGGCCAGGGGCGCCGAGTTGGCCTGGCATCCGGCGCACATGAAGGTGCGCTACGACAACTGGGTCGAGGGCCTCAACGGTGACTGGCTGATCAGCCGGCAGCGCTTCTTCGGCGTGCCGGTGCCGCTGTGGTACCCGCTGGACGAGGACGGCCTGCCGCGCCACGACGCGCCGCTGCGACCGGCCGAGGCGGACCTGCCGATCGACCCGTACACCGATGTGCCGGCCGGATACCGGGAGCAACAGCGGGGTGAGCCCGGCGGGTTCGTCGGCGACGCGGACGTGATGGACACGTGGGCCACCTCCTCGCTCACACCGCAGATCGCGGGCGGCTGGTGTCGTGACGAGGATCTGTTCGCCCGGGTCTTCCCGATGGACCTGCGGCCACAGGCACACGAGATCATCCGCACCTGGCTGTTCTCCGCCGTGGTGCGCGCGGACGCCGAGCACGAAAGCCTGCCGTTCGCGCACGCGGCGATCTCCGGCTGGATCCTGGACCCGGACCGCAAGAAGATGTCCAAGTCCAAGGGCAACGTGGTCACCCCGGTCGACCTGCTCGCGCAACACGGCTCGGACGCGGTGCGCTACTGGGCGGCGAGCGGCCGGCCGGGCGTGGACACCGCGTTCGACGTCGGCCAGATGAAGGTCGGCCGGCGGCTGGCGATCAAGCTGCTCAACGTCGGCCGCTTCGTGCTCTCGATCGGCGCGGCCGAGGCGATCGGCGCGGACGTGGCGGGCGAGGCGGACCGGGCGCACGACGCCGTCGAGGTCCCCGAGGCGGTGACCGAACCGCTGGACCTGGCGCTGCTGGCCGAACTGGCGGAGGTGGTCCGTGCGGCGACCGAGGCGTTCGAGGACTACGACTACGCCCGGGCACTGGACCGGACCGAGCGGTTCTTCTGGTACTTCTGCGACGACTACGTCGAACTCGTCAAGGCCCGCGCCTACGGTGAGGCGGGGTCGCCGGCGGGCGCCGCGTCGGCCCGGGCCGCCCTGGCGAGCGCGCTGTCCGTACTGCTGCGGCTGCTCGCGCCGGTGTTGCCGTTCGCGACCGAGGAGGTGTGGTCGTGGTGGCGGGACGGCTCGGTGCACAGGGCGAGTTGGCCCGCGCCGCACGCGCCGGCGGCGGACCGGGCGTTGTTGGGCACCGCGTCCGAGCTGATCGCCGGTGTGCGCAAGGCCAAGTCCGCCGCGCAGGTCTCGATGCGGGCCGAGGTGGCCGCCGTCACGATCACCGGCGACCCGGCCGAGTTGGCCCGGGCGGCCCTGGTCGAGACGGATCTGCGCGCGGCCGGACACATCGCCCGGATCGACCGCGTCGCCGCGGACGGACCGCTCACGGTGGACGTCACCATCCGATAGCGGGCACGGCGGCCACCCGATGGGCACATCGGTCGCCGCGGTGCTCGTCGCCGAAAGTCATTGACTCGGCCAAGCACCCGTAGTACCCGTTGGCCATGACCACTCACCACCCCGACGACATGTTCCACCCGCCGACCAGCGACGACCCGTACTGGTCGGAGACCTCCTGGTTCACCTTCACGGTTCCGGAGAAGCGGCTGTCCGGGCAGCTCTATCCGTTCTTCCGGGCGAACCAGGGGGTCGCGGCGGGCGGCGCGTACTTCTGGGACGACAGCGGGCAACATCCGCACGAGGCGGTCTACGCCAAGAACTTCTGGCATCTGCCGATCCCCGACCAGGACCTGACCGACCTGCGCCTGCCGAACGGCTTCCGGGTGCGCTGCGTGGAGCCGCAACGGGTGTACGAGGTCGGCTACGACGACCCGGACGGCGGCGACGAGATCCACGTCGACCTGACCTTCACCGGGGTGCTGCCGCCGCACTACCTCGGCGAAAAGCACGTCGACCAGCCCGGCCGGTACACCGGCACGCTCGTGCTGCGCGGCGAGGAGATCCCGGTCGACTCGTACGGTTTCCGCGACCGCTCGTGGGGACCGCGCTCGCAGTTCGGCCCCGGCCTGATGCAGTCGCCCGCCAGACGCGGCGGTTACAGCTACGCGACCGCCTCCGACCGGGACGCCTTCCACAGCATCACCATGGACTTCGGCACGGGCTGCGTGTCCATCCACGGCTACCTGCTCCGCGACGGCACCTGGGCCAAGCTGGCCAAGGGCCGCCGTGAGGTGGTCGAACGCGAGGACGCCACCGGCTGGGCCACCCGGATCGTGCTCGACGCGGTGGACGAACTGGGCCGCGAACTGCACGCCGAGGGGCGCATGCACAACCGGCTCGGCTTCTTCCTGAACCCGAACCTGTTCACCGTCAACGGCCTCACCGAATGGACCTTCGACGGCGTCACCGCGTGGGGCGAGGACCACGAGAACTTCTCCGCGGCCGAGATCCGCCGACACAGCCGGGCCTGGCGCGAGCGCTGAAACGATCGCGCGGCGCGGAACGGGGCGTCCGCCGACGTCCTTCGGGCCCGGGGCGCGGGCGAACCGATGCCTGCCCGGAGCGGATCGCCCCGACCGCGGACCGCGGCTCGTGTGTGACGTTGTCCACCCGATCCGGGCTTGAAGTTAGGTAAGCCTCACCTTTAGGTTGCGGAGTAGGACAAGGCAAGGCTTGCCTAAGAATCGAGCCGCTCGTCCGCATACTCCACAGCTCGAAAGGCCGCCGGATGCGTCTGCGTCGAACAAGCTTGAAGGTGGCCGCGGCCGTCCTCGCCATCACCGCGTTCGCCACGGCGTGCGGTGGCGACGACGACAAGTCCGACGGCGCGGCCGGCCAGGCCGCGCCCGGTACGGCGTTGCCCGCCACCGTGGACACCACGATGGGCAAGGTCACCGTCAAGGACGCGAGCCGGATCGTCCCGCTCGGCGGCGACATCGCGCAGACGGTGTACGCGCTCGGCCTGGCCTCGAACGTCGTCGGCGTGGACACCTCCGGCGCGGTCCTGCCGGAGAGCAAGGGCAAGGCGACCTTCGGCAACTCGCGGACCCTCAACCCCGAGGGCATCCTCGCCCAGCGGCCCACGGTCGCCATCGGCAGCGCCTCGGTCGGCCCGCGCAGCGCGATCGACCAGCTCAAGGCGGCCGGCGTGCCGATCGTGCTGATCCCGGACAGCAGCAAGCCCGAGGACGCGATCACCCGGATCACCACCATCGCCACCGCGCTGGGCGTGCCGGACAAGGGCAGGACGCTCGCCGACCGGACCGCCGGCGAGATCGCCACCGCCAAGGCCAAGGGCGGGCAGGCCACCACCAAGCCGCGCGTGGCGTTCCTGTACATCCGCGGGCAGGCCAACCTGTACCAGATCGGCGGCAAGGGCCTGGGCCCGGACAGCATGATCACCGCCGCCGGCGGCATCGACACCGGCACCGAGTTGGGCGTGGAGATGTCGGCCGCGCTGACCCCCGAGGCGATGGTCGCGGCCAAGCCCGACGTCATCCTGGTCTTCCAGAAGGGCCTGGAGTCGGTCGGCGGCGTCGACGGCGTGCTCAAGCTGCCGGGTGTCGCACAAACGCCCGCCGGCCAGAACGGCAAGGTCGTCGCGATGGACGACCTGGAACTGGGCGGTGGCGGTCCGACCGCGGGCGTCGCGCTGAACAAGCTCGTCGATCTGCTGCATGGCTAGGGTCGGCCGGGCCTCGGCCGGTGTCGCGCGGACGCCGGCCGGGCCCTCTCGGCCGGTCCGGCGTCCGCGGACACACGACGGGAAGGTGCAGGGGAGCCCGTGGCAACGGTGACGGAGCGTCAAGGACCCACGGACGAACCGGCTTCACCGCCGCCCGTGGTCGAACTCACCAAGACGGCGGCACCGGTGGCGGCGGATCCGGGGACTGCGGTCCCGGAGGCGGTGGTTCCGGTGGTGGCGGCCCCAGTGGGGGCGGCGGCGCCCGTGGTGGCGGCCCCCGTGGTGGCGGCCCCGCGCAGACACGGCCGGTGGCTGATGCCCACGCTCGTGCTGCTGCTCCTGGCCACGAGCGTCGTGTCGGCCGGCATGGGTGCCTTCGACATCCCGTCCGATCAGGTGCTCTCCTCGGTACTGCACCACCTGGGCCTGGACATCGGCCATGTGTCGCAGGCCAACGAGGCCGTGTTGTGGAATATCCGCTTCCCGCGCATCGTGCTCGGCATCATGGTCGGCGCGTGCCTGGGCTGCGCCGGGGCCGCGATGCAGGGCGTGTTCGGCAATCCGCTCGCCGAGCCCGGCGTGATCGGGGTGTCCTCGGGCGCGGCACTGGGCGCGGTCGGCGCGATCGTGATGGGCGTCTCCACGTTCGGCTCGTGGACGGTGACCGCGTGCGCGTTCGCCGGCGGCCTGATCACCACGCTGTTCGTCTATCTGCTCTCCCGCGCGGACGGCCGCACCGAAGTGGTCACCCTGGTGCTGACCGGCATCGCGATCAACGCGCTGGCCGGCGCCGCGATCGGGTTGTTCACCTTCGTCGCCGACGACGCCGAACTGCGCAGCATCACCTTCTGGAACCTGGGCAGCGTCGGCGGGGCGAGCTGGAAGATCATCGGCGCGCTGGCGCCGTTCGCGATCATCGGCCTGCTGATCCTGCCCCGGTACGCCCGGGCGTTGGACATCATGGCGCTCGGCGAACGCGGCGCCCGACACCTGGGCGTGGACACCGAACGGGTCCGCATCGTGGTGGTCGTGCTCAGCGCCACCCTGGTCGGCGCGGCCGTCGCCGCGGCCGGGGTGATCACCTTCGTCGGTCTGGTCGTCCCGCACATCATCCGGCTGATCGCCGGCCCCCGACACCGGCTGCTGCTGCCCGCGAGCGCCGTGCTGGGCGCGTTGGTCACCGTCGGTGCCGACCTCGCGGCGCGCACCATCGCGATGCCCAAGGAGGTGCCGCTCGGGGTGCTCAGCGCGCTGATCGGCGCCCCGTTCTTCCTGTGGCTGCTGCGCAGGACCCGTTCCCGGCAAGGAGGTTGGGCCTGATGAGGCTGCTCGCCCGGAACCGCGGCGCGGCGACCGCGCCCACTCCCGAATCCGGCGCGATCGGCGTCGAGGCCGAGGACGTCACCTTCGCCGTCGCCGGCCGCAACCTGGTCGACGGCGTCTCGCTGAACGTGCGACACGGCGAGATCGTCGCGGTACTCGGACCCAACGGCGCGGGCAAGTCCACCCTGCTCGGCCTGCTCACCGGTGATCTGACGCCGCATCACGGCACCGTGCGGATCGCCGATCGACCGCTGCCCGACTACTCGCAGCGCGAACTGGCCTTGCGCCGCGCGGTGTTGCCGCAGAATGTCACGCTGTCCTTCCCGTTCACCGTGGACGAGGTGGTGCGGATGGGCCGCGCGCCGCACGCGGGACTGCCGAGCGAGGAGTCCGAGGACGCCATCGTGGCGCGCTGCCTGGCCGAGACGGACGTCGCGCACCTGGCCGACCGGGCCTACCCGTCGTTGTCCGGTGGCGAGCGGGCCCGGGTCTCACTGGCCCGCGTGCTCGCGCAGGGCGCGCCCGTACTGTTCCTCGACGAGCCCACCGCGGCGCTGGACCTCAAGCACACCGAGGACGTGCTGCGGCTGGCCCGCGCCCGGGCCCGCCGGGGTGACGCGGTGGTGATCGTGTTGCACGACCTCAACCTGGCCGCCGCCTACGCGGACCGGATCGCGCTGCTCGCCGGCGGCCGGCTGGTCGCGTGCGGTCCGCCGGACCGGGTGTGCACCGCGCCGGTGTTGTCCGACCTGTACGGCCACCCGGTGGACGTGCTGCGGCGGCCCGGCTCGGACGAGTTGCTGATCCTGCCGTCGCGCTGACGGCGGCCTCGCGCTGCCGCGCATTCGCCGTGCGCCCGTCGCGTCTACGCCCGTTGCGTCCACGTCCGTCGGGCCCGCGCCCCTCGAGTCCGCGCCCCTCGGGTCCGAACCGCCCTGGGAGTGTGCCGCGCCTTACGGGTGCAGTGCCTTGTGCAGCGCTGCGAAAGACCCCGAGGCGCACTCCTCGCAGCGCGGGATCAGGTCCACAAAGCTCATGAAGCCGTGCACCATGTCGTCGAACAGTTCGCACTCGACGGTGTTGCCCGCCGCGCGCAGCCGCTCGGCGTAGTCCGCGCCCTCGTCGCGCAGCGGATCGTAGCCGGCCAGCACGACGTGTGCCGGCGCCAGCCCGGACAGGTCCTCGATGGTGCCGATCCGGGCGTACGGGCCCAGTTCGTCGAACCCGCGTCCGCCGAAGTAATGGCTCATGAACCACGCGATCGAGGCGGCGGTGAGCAGCGGCGCGTGCGCGTTCTCGGCCCGGGACACGGTGTCCTCGACGCCGGTCGCCGGATACCAGAGCATCTGCAGGGCCGGTTGCGGGAGGCCGTGGTCGCGGGCCAGCAGACACGTGGTCGCGGACAGGGTGGCGCCCGCGCTGTCGCCGGCCAGGGCGATCCTGGCCGGATCGGCGCCCAGTTCGGCGGCGTTGTCGAGCACCCAGCGGTACGCGGCGAACGCGTCCTCGGTCGCGGCCGGGAACGGGTGCTCGGGGGCGAGCCGGTAGTCCACCGAGATCACCACACACTCGGCGTGCCGGGCGATCCGCCGGGCCAGCGCGTCGTGGCTGTTCAGGCCGCCGATCACGAACCCGCCGCCGTGGAAGAACACGGTCACCGGCAGATCGGGCTGCTCCGAGGGCCGGTAGATCCGGGCGGGCAGCGCGTCGACGGCACCCGGGATGGTGCGGTCCTCCACCCTGGCCAGTTCGGTCATCACCGGCAGCAGTCCGATACCGGCGTCGATGGTGGCCCGTGCGGTGGCCGCGTCGCCCACGAACAGATCCTCCGGCATGACACTCAACAACTCCACGAGCTGTGGATCGATCGTCACCGCGTTCCCCCTCCGTCAACCACATACCGGCCGGTACGGAATGTACGGCGCATCCCTCGTGGGTGGAACCCGCAAACACCCGACGGTTCAGGCCGAAGCCGCCGGCGGGCGCCAGGCCAGGACGGAGTCCAGCGGGCGCAAAGCCGCGTCCGGCGCGATCCGGCCGGCCACCCGCAACAACGTGTCCCGGACCGCGACCGCGCCTCGGCCCTCCCACTGCGCCATGGCCCCCATGCGGCGCGACTTGCGCACCACCTCGGAGGTACGCGGCAGCCGCCGCGCGGTGTACGCGGGCAGCGCGTCGACCACGCCGTCGGCGTCCGCGCCCGAGAGCACGTCGGCCAGTTCGATCGCGTCCTCCAGCGCCTGATTGCCGCCCTGACCCAGGTTCGGCGTCATCGCGTGCGCCGCGTCGCCGATCAGCACGACCCGTCCCCGGTGGTGGGCCGGCAGCGGCTCGGCCATCTCGTGCACGTCCAGGTGCAGGATCTCCCCGGCCGGCGCCGCCGTGATCAGTTGTGCCACGGGTGCGTGGAAGTCCCGGTACAGGTGCAGCAGTTCGGCCCGCTCGTCGCCGTGCGTGGCACCCGCGGGGCGGTTCGCGGTCGCGTACCAGTACACCCGACCGTCGGCGAGCGGCATGGCGCCGAAGACCAGACCGCGGCCCCAGGTCTCGCCGGGGACGATGTCCATGCCCGGCACGATCGCGCGCCACGTGGTGAATCCGGCGTAGCGCGGGCCGGGGTGCTCGGGGAAGAGCGCCCGGCGGATCGGCGAGCGGATCCCGTCCGCGGCGACCACGAGGTCGGCGGTCAGGGTGTCGCCGGCCGCGGTGGTCACCGAGGCCCGCTCGTCCGGGCCGCCGGGGCGTACGGTCAGCACGGTCGTCCCGGTGCGCAGCGCGTCCACCGGCAGGCTCGCGTGCAGCACGCGCGTCAGTTCGGCCCGGGGAGCGAGCACCATCGGTTCGCCGAAGCGCTCGACGAAGGCCTCGCCGGTGGTCGGCGCGAGCACCCGCCCGTCCGGTCGGCGCAGGGTCGCGGCGCCCCGGATCGCGGCCAGCCGGCGCAGTGGCCCGCCCGCGTCGACGGCGTCCAGGGCGCGCAGCCCGTTGGGCGCGACGGCGATGGCCGCGCCGATCGGCTCCAGCGTGGCGGCGCGTTCCAGGACCAGGACCGACCACCCGTTGCGGTGCAGGGCGTTCGCGGCGGTGAGCCCGCCGGGTCCGGCGCCGACGATGATCGCCTCGGGCTTCGTGACGGACATGGTTCCCCCTGATGTGTCGTGCCCTCTCGATCCACTACAGATGTAGAGGACGTGTTGATGACTCTACATGTGTAGTGGGCAAATCTCTACGCCTGTAGTGGATGGGATCTCTACATCCGTAGCGGCATGGCAGGCTGGCCCGCGTGACCACCGCGAAGCGCACCAGCCCCGACCGTCCGGACCGCATCGTCCTGATCGCCGACACCGCGATCCGCCTGCTCGTCGAGCGCGGCATGCGCGGACTGACCCATCGCGCCGTGGACGAGGGCGCCGGCCTGCCGCCCGGATCCACGTCGTACTACGCGCGCACGCGCGCCGCGCTCCTGGAGGTGGCCTTGGCGCGGATGACCGCCCTGGAGGCGGGCGAGTTCGCGCCCGCCCTGGCCGACGGCGAGTTGCCGCCCGCGCTGCCCGGCGACGTGGCGGGCATCGCCGACCTGATCGCGGTGATCGTGGGCGACGCCATCCGGGACGGGCGGGAACAGAAGATCGCCCGCTACGAACTGGCGCTGGAGGCGACCCGGCGGCCCGAGCTGCGGGGGGTGTACGACGAGGCGGGCGCCGCGTTCCGGGGCGCGGCGGTCGGCATGTTGGCCGCGCTCGGCTCGCCCGCGCCCGAACGGCACGGCCGATCCCTGGTCGCGTGGTGCGAGGGGGTGATGTTCGACTCGATCGTGGGCGCCGGGTGGGCGACGCCGCCGTCGCGGGACGACATCCGGGTCGGGGTCGCCGAACTCCTGTCCGGAATGCTCGGCGACGCGGCCCTTCGGTCCACCGGTCGGTCCACCGGTCGGTCCACCGGTCGGTCCACCGGAAATGCCCCAACGAGTGACATGGGCGACTCACCGGATCGTTCGTGACCCCCTTGGTCAAAAGTCGTTTCATCCTGACTTAGTCTGTTCGCTTGTGAAGAACGAGCACGTGCGCCACAGGGGCGATAGGCACCGCCGGGTAGGGGAGTCGCACTACCTCCCGGAGTCCGATCTCAAGGACAAGGGCCTGAACCGAAATTCCATCGGTCTGCTGGGGAGCGTGGTCGTCGCCATCTCCACGGTGGCGCCGGTGTACACCCTGACCGGCGCGCTCGGGCCCACGGTCAACAAGGTCGGCACACAGGCCCCGGCGATCTTCCTGGTCGGCTTCATCCCGATGTTGCTGGTCGCCTTCGCCTACCGCGAACTCAGCAAGGCCGTGCCGGACGCGGGCACCTCGTTCACCTGGACGGTCAAGGCGTTCGGCCCGCGGGTGGGTTGGCTGTGCGGCTGGGGCCTGGTGATGGCGACCGTCATCGTGCTGTCCAACCTGGCCGGCATCGGCACGTCGTTCTTCTACCTCGCGCTCGGCGAGGCGTTCAACAGCGACTGGGTCAAGGAGCTGGACGACAACAAGCTGGTGCATGTGCCCACGTGCCTGGTCTTCATCGCGATCGCGACCGCGATCAGCTATCGCGGGATGACCGTGACCAAGCGGGTCCAGTACGTACTCGTGGCGCTGCAACTCGCGGTGCTCGCGCTGTTCGTCGTGATGGCGATCGCCAAGGCCACCGGCGGTGACGTGCCCACGTCGATCCCGTTCTCGTGGAGCTGGTTCAACCCGTTCGAGATCGACGGCGGCTTCACCGCGCTGACCGCGGGTCTGTCGTTGTCGATCTTCATGTACTGGGGCTGGGACACCGCCCTGAGCATCAACGAGGAGACCGCCGGCGGTCCCAAGGTCCCGGGGCGGGCCGCGATCATCTCGGTCCTGTTCATCGTGGTCGCCTACCTGATGACCGGCGTCGCCACCCTGATGTACGCGGGCACCGGAACCACCGGGCTGGGTCTGAACAACGACGAGGACGACAACATCTTCGCGAAGCTGGCCGACCCGGTGATGGGTTCGGGTCTGGGCATCCTGATGTTCATCGCGGTGCTCGCCAGTTCGATCGCCAGCCTCCAGACCACCTTCATCCCGGTGGCCCGCACGCTGCTGTCGATGAGCGCGTACGAGGCGGTGCCCAAGGTGTTCTCGCGCGTGCATCCCACGTTCAAGACACCGGGCTTCGCGACCGTCTCGGCCGGCGTCGCGACCGGCGCGTTCTACACGATCATGACGATCCTGTCGGAGAACGTGCTCACCGACACGATCTACGCGCTCGGCCTGATGATCTGCTTCTACTACTCGCTGACCGCGTTCTCCTGCGTGTGGTATTTCCGCAAGGACCTCTCGCGCAGCCTGCACGAGGCGATGATCAAGGGCGTGATGCCGGCGCTCGGCGGTCTGATGCTGGGCGCGATCTTCATAAAGACCCTGGTCGACGTGGCCGATCCCAACTACGGCGACGGCAACCGCGTGGCCGGCGTCGGCAGCGTCTTCATCATCGGCGTCGGCCTGCTGGTCCTCGGCGCGGTCCTGATGGAGGTGCAGCGGCTCAGGAGCCCGGCCTTCTTCCGAGGAGAGATCCTCAAGCGGGACACGCCGGTGCTGGTACCGGACACGGACTGACGAACCCACCGCGCGCACGGCGGCCCCCGCGCACACGCCGGCCGGTTCGGGGACGGTCGGCGTGCGCGGGGAGGGGCGGCGGGTGCGCGCCGGGGTGGTCAGCGGTTCTGGATGGCGTCCATCGCGACCGCGACGCAGATCGCCAGGCGGCGGTCCATGGTCGAGTCCGGCAGCTTGACCAGGTATTGGTCGCGCAGCTTCATCTGGCGCTCGACGGTCAGGACGGCGTTGCCGCCCTCGTCGACGAAGTCGAAGTGGTAGGTCGGGGCGGGCAGCCACGCGCCGACCACGGGTATGAAGCCCCAGACGCGACGCAGGATCGCGCCGAAGAGGCTGCGCTCCTGGCCGACCGCCTTGGCGGCGTCCGGGCGTTCGAGGTTCCAGGTGGAGCGCAGGAGGGACTTCTTGAAGTCCTTGGAGAACATGCCGAGGTTGGTGCCCTCGACGCCGGTCACGTCGTGCTGGGCGCGCACGTCGAGCATCTGGCGTGCCTTGAAGCGGGCGAGCTCGGTGGTCTTGGTGTCATCCGTGTAGAGGATGACCTCTTCCTTGAGCTTGCCGCGCTTCTGCTGTGCGAACGCGATCACCGGTCCGTGTTGCCCGTCCGGACCGACCAGGTGCACCACGTACTGGTTCACGATCGGGCGGAAGTTCTGACGGATGATCAGCTGCGTTTCGTTCTGGAACGGCATGGTCATGACGTGCGGGATCCCCCAGGGGCGCGGAGCGTTGGAGACCCAGAGATTCGGGGCCTCGGGAGCGCACAACCTATCGGTGTTCCAACGACATCGGCAGCCGAGATTTCCGGTGGAAACCTCTCGTTGCGCATTCGTGTTCAACGCGTTCGCCGGAGACCCCACATTTCGTCGATCAGGCTCGATGAACTGCACTTTGTGTAGTCGAGGCGCTACGCGACCGAGGTGGCGCGGGTGCTTTCGCGGCACGGTGAAAACGCTCATGGGCGGGGCGGAACTTGCTCGACTTCGTGGGTCCAGCGAACCCAGAACACGCCGCCGTCTAGGGGTTGTACGCACACGGATCGCCCGGGCGGGAAATCGTCGAGCGCGATCACCGTGCCGGCGGGTTGTCCCAGGCGCTGGGCGGGATCGATGATCCGTACGTGATCGCCCAGCCGGATCGGAGGGCGAGGGTGTGGACTCGCCGCGTCGTGGCGCTCGTCGCTCTTGACGATGCGGACGAGCTCCGCGCCCGGATCCGAACTCCCGGGCCCGGGCGCGGCGAAACGACGAGGGGGCGTGCCGCGCGGGTTCATGGCGTGCTCCGGGGGCTTCGACGCGCCTCGTGCACCGGTACGACGGACGTTGCGTCGATCCGCCCCCGAACGTCGGTGGATACACCCGGCAGCCGGACGACCCGGCGCACGAGCACCGCCAGGTAGGCAGTTCGCTCCGCCGCGACGGTCGACTCGACTTCACGCGCTTCGTTGATGTCGTTCATGGGGTCTCACCGGTGGCCTCTTCGTCCAGTACCACGAGGTTGGCGCAGTGGGTGCGGAACTCGGTCCCGCCCGGAAGACGCACGAACGCCTGCATGTGGATGACCGCTGCGAAGACGCCAACGCGGCCCGAGAGTTCACAGCGGACGACGCTTTTGTTGTTCGTCTTCCAGAAACGGGTCACGTCATCCCTGGTCCAGTCGCAGGGCTCGGTGGGATACGCCTCGGCGGTCTTCCTGTCGATGGGCATGGATGCACCTTCCGGTCGTCGCTTTCCGTGTTCAAAGCGTGACGCATCCTCATAGGCTTCGGCAGGAGGGCGCTGTGGCCCACGAGCTGGACAACAAGGGGAATTGGCATGGTTGAGCGCGACGTCGAAGACGACTATTCGGCCCGAGAGGTCCTGGCGAACCAGCTCAGCCGTCTGCGGGAAGCCAGCGGGAAATCGCTCGCCCAACTCGCCGAGGACACCCGATACGACCGCTCCTACCTGCATCGCCTTGAAACAGGTGAACGTCTATCCGAGCGCCCGGTCATGAAGGCATTGGACGACGTCTACGAGACCAGGGGCTTGTTGGTGTGGTTGTGGAAACGAGCGCGGAAGGAGGCGGCCCGAGAGCGGTACCACGAGTTCATGTACTGGGAAGCGCAGGCCACGATCATGCACAAGTACATGCTTGCGGTGCCGGGCCTGTTGCAGACGGAGGCGTATGCGAGAACTGTCCTGTCGTCGCAACCGATGACCAATAAGGACGAACTGGAGGCGCAAGTCGCCGAGCGTATTGCCCGACAGGATCTGCTGTTTCGGGAACCGCCGCCGAGCCTGCGGGTCATTCTGGACGAGGCTGCGATCAGGCGCCCGCTCGCGGACTCGAAGCTCTGGCAGGCGCAACTCGCGCGGATCGTCGAGGCGGCGCAAGCTCCGCACACCGTCATTCAGTTGCTTCCATTCGCGGCGGGATCACACGACCTGATGGGTGGTTCCCTATCGCTGCTTTGGATGTCGGACGGGACTGGGGTTGCCTACCTGGAAGGAAGCAAGTCGGGCGAACTCATCGAGGATCCGGGCGAGGTCGGGCTGCACCGTCTGTCCTACGATCGAGTACGGGACTCGGCGCTCTCCCCGGACGAGTCCGTGAGCTTCATCAAGCGGGTCATGGAGGAAGAAGCATCATGAACGAGACCCCCAACGCGAGAGCTGCGGCGTGGCGTAAGAGCACCTACAGCAACGGGGGCGATGCCAACTGCGTGGAGGTGGCAGTCGGCATTTCGGGTGTTGTCCCGGTTCGAGACAGCAAAGACGTGCGTGTCGGTCACCTCTTGGTGCCCTCTGCCTCGTGGGCGGCCCTGACGGCTGCGCTCACCCGCTGATCACGGCATAGAGCCGCCCTGGCGACTCGGCGGCTCCGCTACGAGATGACGGTCGGCTGACCCGTCGGGTTCACCCCGTGAGTGCGGCGAGGCGGAGGTCGACTACGAGGGTGTTGATCGCTTCGCGGTCGGGGCGGTCGGGGAGGACCGAGTCGATGGCGTCGAGGGTGGCCTTTTCGCGTTCGAAGCGTCGCGTGAAGGCCTCGGGGTTCTCGGCGGCGAGCCGACCCGCAGCGAACAGGTCTTCGCGGTGGGCGCTGACGTCGAGAAGCAACTCGCCCGTGCGGAGCACGTGTTGGGCCTGGAGCAGGAGGCGTAGGCAGTGTCGGCCGTGTTTGGCGGTGCGCTTGGCCGTGTCGGAGGAGAACCCCTCTTTGCCCGCCTCGTGCCGACCCAGCAGCCGCTTGGCCTGTTGGATGGCGTAGCCGCCGTAGGCCGACCGCACGTACTCGGTGGACAGGAACGCGCCGCGCAGGGCCCGGAGTCGGCGTCCGGCCTCGGTCTCGACCCGGTACTCGGGGAGCCACAGCAGCTCGGTCACCGTCGGGTTGCACTTGAGCGCCAGCCCGCAGTACTTGCCCAGTTCGTGCATCGTCACATCGGGCTTCGTGGTCACCTTGGAGCCGCTCGTCACCGTGGCGCCGTGCAGCCCGAGGACCTCGCGCGAGTCGGCGATGTACACGCCGAGCAGGTCCTCGTCCGACTCCGCCGTGGCCAGCCCATAGGCGGTCGAGCCGACCACTCCCATCAGCAGTGTGCGCATCTCGCCGATCCTCGCTCCCATGATCCCGCGGCCGAGCCCGAAGTATCCGACATCCCGCGCACGATGCGAATCCCGTTTTCCCGCTCGCCCACCCATCGGCGCCGTCAGGACCGCCGGGACAGCGTGTGGCCCACCGCGACGACCCAGACCAGCAGCAGCGGCAGGGACAACAGGGCCAACTGGCCGAACGCGGTGTTCAGGAGCAGGTAGCCGAGGCCGGAGCCGACGATCGTGGCGACGAGGGCGTAGCCGGTGAGCGATTCCCAGCGGCGCAGCGGCACGACCCGGCGCGCGGCGAGACCCACACCCAACGCCAGTGCGGCGAGCGCGAACATCTTGACGCCGTCGATGCGCTGGACCAGCTCGAACAACCCGCCCGCGAGCCCCGGATCGCCCACGTCGGCCCGGCCGATCGCGACCAGTTCGAGCACCAGTTGCACGATGGCGAGCACGGCCGAGGTCACGCCCGCCCAACCCGCGAAGCGAGTCGCCCGATCCCGGCCGCCGGCCGCCCGGCGCAGCAGCGCGACACCGAGTACGGCCAGCGCGCCGGCCGCGAGCCCGTGGACGAGGACGGATTGCGCGACGGCCCGACTCGCGTCGTCGACGTACGCCGAGGTGATCTCGGCGGCCGAGTCGCCCAGCTCCGGGGTGGCGCCGGCCGCGACGGTGAGGCCGGCGACCCAGGCGGCGGCGTGGGTGACTCCGGCGACGAGCGGTTGCCGGCTTCGTGCGCCGGGTGCGTGCGGCAGCGGCGTGGCCTGCTCGCCCGAGGCGTGCGTCGCGTTCATCGTGTCCGTCGTGTTCATGGTCATGGTCATGAGGTCGTCTCCCGAGACTCGATCGGCTAACGCTGTTAGCCGCTTGGGTTCATCATCTAGCTAACGGCGTTAGCCGTCAAGTGGCCCCGGTCACTTCGCTTCGCCTTCACTTGTCCCTATACCCCTGGGGGGTATAACTTTCGGTTGTGGCCGCCACCAAGGCCACCGAGCGGCCGGACCGGCCCGCTCGACCACACCACTCGATTCCGGGAGCCCGCCATGACCGTCCACGCCCACCACGCCGCAGCCCCCGCCACGCCCGAGGGCCTCCAGGTCTCCCGCGACGGCTACACGCTGGTCCCGGTCGTGGCGCCCGCCGGCACCTTCGCGTTCCGGATCGACGGCCCCGACGGAGCCCCGGTGCGCGAGTACCTACCGCAGCACGACAAGGACCTGCACCTGATCGTGGTCCGCCGCGACCTGAGCGGCTTCCGGCACGTGCACCCGGTGCTGGGCGAGGACGGCGTCTGGACCCAGGAACTCACCCTCGACCAGGCCGGCACCTACCGCGTCTTCACCGACTTCGCCCCGGCCGCCACCGGCATCCCGCTCACCCTCGGCGTGGACATCCACGTCGCCGGCGACTTCCGGCACGTGCCGTTGCCCGAGCCGGCGCCGACCGCCGAGGTGGACGGGTACACGGTGACCCTGGCCGGTGAGCCGGCCGCCGGGCAGGGCGCGCACATCACCCTCTCGGTGGCCCGGGACGGCCGCCCCGTCACCGACCTGGAGCCGTACCTCGCCGCGTTCGGGCACCTCGTCGTGCTGCGCGAGGGTGACCTGGCCTACCTGCACGTTCACCCGGGTGGCGCCCCCGGCGACGGGATCACCCCGGCAGGCCCCGAGATCGCCTTCCACACCGAGTTGCCCAGCGTCGGCACCTACCGGTTCTTCCTCGATTTCCGGCACGGTGGCGTGGTGCGGACCGCCGAGTTCACCGTCGAGGCCGCGAAGCCGGCCGCCGCGCCGACCGCCGAGCGAGCCGAGCCCGCCGACCCGCACGCGGGCCACCACGGCCACCACGGCCACCACGGCCACCACGGTCACCACCACGGCTGACCCGGACGGTCACACCGACCCGACCCGACCCGACCCCGACACCGATGCGTCCCGCCACCCCGGGCCCGCGTCGGTGTCGTGTTTTCCCGGGCACGGGGTACCGGAGCGATGATCCGACATCGACCCCGCCGCCCCGGAGGACCCCAATGGCCGACGCCCGACCGCGACCCGCCCCCGCCGTCACCCCATCGGCCCACCCGTCCGCGCCGCCACTCCATACCCGCCCGCGCCCCTCCGCGCCGTCGATCGTCGTACCGCGCCGACCCTTCCGCAGCCAAGTGACCGGCCGTTAACATCCGGAAGCTGCCTTCGACATGCGTCGATACGCGTCGACGTGCTTCGTCAGGCGAGGAGGCGACGTCGTGCCCGTTCTTCGTTCCCGGCTCGATCCCCGGTCGGACACCTACCGGGACAACCGCACGGCGCAGCTCGCCGCCCTCGCGGCGCTGCACGAACAGCTCGACCTGGCCCGCGCCGGCGGCGGCGAGCGCTACGTTGAACGGCACCTGGCGCGCGGACGGCTGACCGCGCGTCAGCGGATCGAGCTGCTGCTCGACCAGGACGCGCCCTTTCTGGAGCTGTCCTCGCTCGCCGCGTGGGGCACCGAGTTCACCGTCGGCGCGGGTCTGGTCACCGGCATCGGGCCGGTTTCCGGCGTCGAGTGCGTACTGATCGCCAACGACCCTACGGTGCGCGGCGGTTCGCTCAACCCGTACGCCCTGCGCAAGAACCTGCGGGCGCTGGAGATCGCCCGCCGAAACCGGCTGCCGGTGATCAGCCTGGTCGAGTCCGGCGGCGCCGATCTGCCCACCCAGGCCGAGCTGTTCGTCCCCGGCGGGCGGGTCTTCCACGACCTGACCGAGCTGTCCGCGCTGGGCATTCCCACCATCGCGCTGGTGTTCGGCAACTCGACGGCGGGCGGCGCGTACATCCCGGGGCTGTGCGACCACTCGGTGCTCGTGGCGGGGCAGGCCAAGGTGTTCCTGGGCGGGCCGCCGCTGGTGCGGATGGCCACCGGCGAGGAGGCCGACGACGAGGAGTTGGGCGGCGCCGCTATGCACGCGCGCGTGTCCGGGCTCGCCGATCACTACGCCGTCGACGAGTACGACTGCCTGCGGATCGGGCGGCGGATCGTGGCCGAACTGAACTGGCGCAAGCACGGACCCGGACCGACGAAGCCGGCGGACGAACCGCTGTACGACATCGACGAGGTGCTCGGCCTGGTCTCGGCGGATCTGCGAGTCCCCTTCGACCCCAAGGAGTTGCTGGCCCGGGTCGTGGACGGCTCGCGGTTCGGTGAGTACAAGCCCGGCTACGGGACCAGCCTGGTCACCGGATGGGCGTCCGTGCACGGCTTCCCGGTCGGCGTATTGGCCAACGCGCGAGGCGTGCTGTTCGGCGAGGAGTCGAAGAAGGCCACCGAGTTCATCCAGTTGGCGAATCGCTCGGACACCCCGCTGCTGTTCCTGCAGAACACCACCGGATACATGGTGGGCACCGCGTACGAGCAGGGCGGCATCGTCAAGGACGGCGCCAAGATGATCAACGCGGTGACCAATTCGACCGTGCCGCATCTGACCCTGAACATCGGCGCGTCCTTCGGCGCGGGCAACTACGGGATGTCCGGCCGTGCCTTCGACCCCCGGCTGCTGTTCGCGTGGCCGACCGCGAAGCTCGCGGTGATGGGCGCCGCGCAACTGGCCGGCGTGTTGTCCATCGTCGGCCGACAGGCCGCGGCCGCGCGCGGGATCCCCTTCGACGAGGAGGTGGACGAACTGCGGCGCGGCGCGATCGAGGCGCAGATCGAGCGCGAGTCGCACGCGTTCTTCGTCACCGCGCGGCTCTACGACGACGGCGTGATCGACCCGCGCGATACCCGCACCGTGCTCGGTATCGCACTGTCGGCGGCCCACTCGGCACCGATCGCGGGCACCACGGGATACGGGGTCTTCCGAATGTGACCCGCCTCGGATCCGCCGCCGCCGGCAACACCGCAGGCGCCCGCACGCGAGCACCCGAAACCGATCCGAACCGAAACCGACCCGCACCTCGAACCAGCCGGGAAACCCGCACCGACCCGCAACCCGCACCGACCCGCAACCCCCAAGACCGCACCCCGAGGGGATCGTATGCCGCTCATCCGCAGGCTGTTGATCGCCAACCGCGGCGAGATCGCGGTTCGGATCGCCCGCACCGCGCACGCGATGGGCATCGACACCGTGGCCGTGTACGCCGACCCCGATGTCGACTCGCCGCATGTGGCGGCGGCCGACCAGGCCGTCCGGCTGCCGGGCGACGCGGCCGCGGACACCTACCTGCGCGGCGACCTGTTGATCGAGGCGGCCCGCACGACCGGCGCGGACGCGGTCCACCCGGGCTACGGATTCCTGTCCGAGAACGCCGACTTCGCCCTGCGGGTCGAGGCCGCCGGACTC
Organism: Embleya sp. NPDC001921; assembly: GCF_053594475.1. Taxonomy (NCBI): domain Bacteria; kingdom Bacillati; phylum Actinomycetota; class Actinomycetes; order Kitasatosporales; family Streptomycetaceae; genus Embleya; species Embleya sp. NPDC001921. Next base: position 245,412 of record NZ_JBSFEO010000001.1, on the reverse strand, counting down.
GTGTTCGTCGGACCCGCGCCGGACACCATCGCCGCGATGGGCGACAAGCTCGCCGCGAAGGAACTGCTGGGGGCCGCCGGTGTGCCGGTCCTTCCGGGCGGGATCGTCCGCGAGGACGCGAGGGCCGAAGCGCTCGACGCACTCGACGCGCTCGCGGCCCGGGTCGGCTTCCCGCTCCTGGTCAAGGCCGCCTTCGGCGGCGGCGGTCGAGGCATGCGGGCCGTGCGCGAACCGGCGGACCTGGCCCGGGCGGTGGCCGCGGCCCGGCGCGAGGCGGGCGCCGCGTTCGGAGACGACACCGTCTTCCTGGAGCGCCTGGTCGAGCGACCGCGGCACGTCGAGGTACAGATCTTCGGGGACACCCACGGAAACGTGCTCGCGCTCTTCGAACGGGACTGCTCGATCCAGCGCCGGCACCAGAAGCTGATCGAGGAAAGCCCTTCACCCGCCGTCGACCGGGCGCTGCGCGAGCGATTGTGCGCGGCGGCCGTCGCCGCGGGTCGGGCGATCGGCTATGTCGGCGCGGGCACCGTCGAGTTCGTGCTCGACCGATCCGGCGCGTTCCACCTGCTGGAGGTCAACACCCGACTCCAGGTCGAGCATCCGGTCACCGAACTGACCACCGGCCTCGACCTGGTCCGGCTGCAACTCCTGGTCGCCCAGGGCCACGCGCTGCCCGCCGCACCGGTCGCCGTCGGCCACGCGATCGAGGCCCGGCTGTACGCGGAGGACCCGGTACGCGACTACGCCCCCTCGGTCGGCACACTGCACCGCTTCGACATCCCCGAGGGGGACGGCATCCGGGTGGACGCCGGCGTGGTCACCGGCAGCCGGGTCGGGCCGCACTACGACGCCCTGCTGGCCAAGGTGATCGCCTACGCGCCGACCCGCGACGAGGCCTGCCGCAAGCTCGCCCACGCGCTCGCCCGGGCCCGGCTGCACGGCGTACGCACCAACCGGGACCTGCTCGTGGGCATCCTGCGCTCGCCGGAGTTCGCCGCCGGTGACGCGGACACCGGCTTCCTGGACCGGCATTCGGCCGCCGACCTGTGCGCCGCCGACCCGGCGGTCTCCGCGATCCACGCCGCCGCCGCGGCACTCGCCGGGCAGGCCGAGCGGCGCGCGGCGGCCCGCGTACTGACGGGCATCCCCAGCGGCTGGCGCAACGTCCGCAGCGCCGACCAGCAGGTGACCTACGCGCACGACACGGACGGCCGTACGACCGTCACCTACCGCCTCCCGGACCATCTCGCCATCGACGGAAAGCCGCTGCCCGGACTGGTCGTTCACGCCGCCCACCCGGATCGGGTGGACCTGGGCGCGGACGGGGTGCGGCGCACGATCGCGGTGCACCGGGTCGGCGACACGGTCTACCTGGACAGCCCGCTCGGCGCGAGCGAACTGGTCGAACTGCCGCGCCTGCCCGAAGCCGCGGAGTCCGAGGCCGAACCCGCCGGCTCGCTGCTGGCCGCGATGCCCGGCACCGTGGTGCGGGTCGCGGTCGCCGAGGGCGAGCACGTGGTGGCCGGACAACTCGTGCTGGCGGTGGAGGCGATGAAGATGGAGCACGAGGTGACCGCGCCGCACCAGGGTGTGGTGACCCACCTCCCGGTCGGCCCCGGCGATCCGGTGGACGCCGGCGCGGTGTTGGCCGTGGTGACCGCCCCGGTGGAGGCGAGCGGATGAGCGGGACACGACGACGAGAGCACCCGGTCGCCGACGAGGGCGCCGCCCGCCGCCCGGTGCGGATCGCGAACTGCTCGGGTTTCTACGGCGATCGGCTCGCCGCCGCGCGCGAGATGGTCGAGGACGGCCCGATCGACGTGCTCACCGGCGACTACCTCGCCGAGCTGACCATGTCCATCCTGTGGAAGGCCCGGGCCAAGGACCCCACCGCCGGCTACGCGCGCACCTTCGTGACCCAGATGGAACAGGTCATGGGCACCTGCCTGGACCGGGGCATCCGGATCGTCTCCAACGCCGGCGGTCTCAACCCGGAAGGGCTCGCCGAGCGGCTGCGGGCGAGCGCGGAACGCCTGGGCCTGGCCCCGCGGATCGCCCACGTCACCGGCGACGACGTGCTGGAGCGGATCGACGCCGGCCCGCGCGCGGTGACCGCCAACGCCTACCTCGGCGGCTGGGGCATCGCCGAAGCGCTCGCCGAGGGCGCCGACATCGTGATCTGCCCGCGGGTGACCGACGCGTCGCTGGTGGTCGGCCCCGCCGCGTGGTGGCACGGCTGGCGGCGCACGGACCACGACCGACTCGCCGGCGCGATCGTCGCGGGCCACGTGATCGAGTGCGGCCCGCAGGCCACCGGCGGCAACTACCCTTTCCTCGGCGAGCTGCCGCGTCCGCAACGCCCGGGCCGCGGCGCAGACTTCGCGCTGGACACCCGCCGCCCCGGCTTCCCGATCGCCGAGGTCGCCGCGGACGGATCGGCGGTGATCACCAAGCACCGGGGCACCGGCGGCCTGGTCTCGATCGGCACGGTCACCGCGCAACTCCTGTACGAGATCGCCGGACCCGCCTACGCCAACCCGGACGCGGTGGCCCGCTTCGACACCATCACGCTCGGCCGAGCCGGCGCGGACCGGGTCCGGATCCGCGGCGTACGCGGCCTGCCGCCGCCGCCCACCCTCAAGGTCGCCGTCAACGAACTCGGCGGCTACCGCAACACCATGACCATGGTGCTGACCGGACTGGACATCGAGGCCAAGGCCGCGCACGCCGAACGCATGTTGTTCGACACGCTCGGCGGCCGGGACCGATTCGCCGAGGTCGACGTGCGGCTGATCCGCTACGACCGACCCGACGCGCCGACCAACGAGCAGGCCACCGCGCATCTGCGGGTCACCGTCAAGGACCCCGACCCCGCCAAGGTCGGCCGGGCCTTCTCCGGCGCGGTCGTCGAACTCGCGCTGGCCGGCTACCCGGGCTTCCACACCACCACGCCCCCCACCGCCGAGACCGCGTACGGCGTCTTCCGCGCCGGGTGGATCCCGGCCACCGAGGTCGAGCACACCGTGGTGCTGCCCGACGGCACCGCCAAGGTGATCGCCCCGCCCGAGCACACCGCGCCGCTGCCGGATCCCACGCCGGCGCCCGAACCCGCCGCCCGCGACGGGGGACCGACCCGCCGGGTCCCGCTCGGGCTGGTCTGCGGAGCGCGCTCCGGCGACAAGGGCGGCGACGCCAACCTCGGCCTGTGGGCCCGCGACGACGTGGGATTCCGCTGGCTGCGCGGACACCTGACGGTGGATCGACTGCGCGAACTACTGCCGGAGGCAGCCGAGTTGCCGATCCGGCGGTATGTGCTGGAGAACCTGCGCGCGGTCAACTTCGTGATCGCCGGCCTGCTCGGCGAGGGCGTCGCGGCCTCCACCCGCCCGGACCCGCAGGCCAAGGGCCTGGCCGAGTACATCCGGTCCCGGCACACCGACATCCCCACGACGCTGCTGGACGGGTGAGCCATGCGATTCGACGAAAGCGACGAACACCGGGCCCTGCGCGCGGCGGTGGGTGCGATCACCGACGGATTCGGCCCCGGCTACTTCGCCGAGCACAGCCGCGACCGCCGGCCCACCACCGAACTGTGGCAGGCCCTCGGCGAACACGGCTACATCGGCGTCAACATCCCGCAGGAGTACGGCGGCGGGGGCGGCGGCCTGGTCGAGCTGGCGATCGTCTGCGAGGAGGTCGCGGCACACGGCTGCCCGCTGCTGCTGCTCCTGGTCTCCGGCGCGATCGCCGGCGAGGTGCTCACCCGGTTCGGCACCGCCGAGCAGAAGGGCACCTGGCTGCCCCTGCTGGCGTCGGGCAGCGGCAAGATCGTGTTCGCGATCACCGAGCCCGAAGCGGGCTCCAACACCCATCGCCTGGCCACCACCGCGACCCGGGACGGCGACGGCTGGTTGTTGCGCGGCACCAAGCAGTTCATCTCCGGCGTCGACGAGGCCGACGCGATCCTGGTGGTCGCCCGAACCGGTACCGACCCCGGCTCCGGGCGCGGCCGGCTCTCGCTGTTCCTGGTGGACGCCGACGACCCGCGCCTGACCGCGAGCCCGCTGGCGATCGAAGGCGCGGCGCCGGAGCGGCAGTTCACGCTGTTCTTCGACGACGTACCGGTATCCGCCGACCGGCTGATCGGCACCGAGGGCGACGGGCTGCGCCAGGTGTTCCACGGCCTGAACCCGGAGCGGGTGACGGGTGCGGCGCTGGGCGTGGGCATCGCCCGGTACGCGCTCGCCCGCGCCGCGGAGTACGCCCGTACCCGCGAGGTGTGGGGCGCGCCCATCGGCACCCACCAGGCCATCGCGCACCCGCTCGCCGAGGCCGCGATCGAGGTCGAGCTGGCCGCGCTGATGACGGCCCGGGCGGCCTGGCTGCACGACGCGGGAGAGCACCTGGTCAAGGCCGCGGGAGAGGCCGCGAACATGGCCAAGTACGCCGCCGCCGAGGCCGCCGTGCACGCGGTCGACGCGGCCATCCAGACACACGGCGGCAACGGCATGAGCCGCGACTACGGACTGGTCCCGCTGTGGGGTATCGCCCGTACGCTGCGGATCGCGCCGGTCAGCCGGGAGATGATCCTCAACCATGTGGCGCAGCACACACTCGGGTTGCCGCGCTCGTACTGACCACGCCCGGCCACGTCCGGGCACGCCCCGGAGCGCGGAGGAGCCGGCGGGCTTGCGTGCGACTTGTGAATGACTCGGTCAGGGACTCTGGATCGACGCGCCGCCGCGCGGCCGGGCACAGGATGGACAGGCAGGCTGCTCCGCTCCCGGCGCGACTGTGTGGGGTGCCGGCCGGGATCGGCGCTATCGGTCGGGCCCGGCGAAGAAGGCAGTGGGAGCGTGGAACAACAGTTGGCGGGACGTCCGGTCTGGGACGTCGACATCACGAGCATCTGGTTCGTCATAGGCATGGCGGTCGTCACCGCCGGCACCGCGTTCGCCACCGTCTGGTTCTGGAACCGCCCCACCCTCCAGCGCACTCGCCGCATCTGCACCCTGCTGTTCACCCAGCTCATGGTGACCTTCACCATCCTGGCCGCGGTCAACGCGCAGATGTACTTCTACTCGACCCTGTCCGATCTGATGCACATCGCCGACGGACCGTCGGTGCCGGACGTGCCGGTGGCCACCGTGAAGGTCAAGCACCTCGACCCCAAGCCGGCCGTCCCGTTCTCCGACGACGGCGGCAAGGGCCTGCCGTTCATGGTCACCAAGCCCCCGCTGACCGACCAGCCCAGGGCCCCGCACCCCCGGCGCAAGGGCGCCGACCCCAAGTACGGCGTGCTGGTCAACACGAGCATCCAGGGCCCTCGTACCGGCTACAGGCTGAACACCTTCGTCTACCTGCCCGCCGCCTACTTCGCGCCGGAGAACACCCGCACCCGGTTTCCGGTGATCCAGCTCACCTCCGGCTTCCCCGGCACGCCCGACACCTGGCTGCGCCGGATGAAGGTGCACCAGATGCTCGCCGGGCTGATGGAATCGGGCCGGATGCCGCCGACCATCGTGGTGATCGCGGCGCAGAACCCGATCGCGGGCCGGGACAGCGAATGCGTGGACGCCCCGGGCGGCTCCCGCGCGGACACCTACCTCGGCCAGGACGTGCCGGACGCCATCACGGCCAACTTCCGGACCGCGCCCGCACCCGCGCACTGGGGCCTGCTCGGCTACTCCACCGGCGGCTTCTGCTCCGCGAACCTGGCCCTGCGCCACCCCGACCGCTACGCGGCGGCGGCCAGCCTCTCCGGCTACTTCAAGGCGATCACCGACATGACCACCGGCGACCTGTATCGCGGCGACGAGGGGCTGCGCCGGGCCAACAGCCCGCTGCACACCATCGAGGACGCGCGCAGGCCGCCGGTGCGGATGTACCTGTTCGCGGCCAAGGGCGAGGGCAAGACGGCCCGGGAGGCACGCGAGTTCGCCCGCAAGTTCCGGCCGACGGACACCGTGAAGGTGCGGATCGAGCCGTCCGGCGGGCACAACTTCGGCACCTGGGCCAAGGGTCTGCCGGCCGCGTTCGAGTGGCTGGGGCGCGAACTGGCGCCGCCGGCGGGGGATCGGCCCGGCGGCGAGGTGCGCGGACCGGCTTTCGCGGGTGGGCGACCGCTGCACTGAGCGGGCTTCGGGAGTGCTCGGGGGCTGCCCCGGGACTGCCCGGGGAGCAGGCCCCAGAGTGCTCGGTCCGGGTACGTGCGCTGCGGACATCTCCGGCCGGGACACGGGCGGCCGGGACGCGCGCGGCGTCTTCAATACGGCTGGGTACGGTGCGAGACTTCTGCGGCGCCATCCGAACGGAAGCTCAGGAGCCCGCGCCCCGCTCGGGAGCGGGACCGTCGCACCGAGACGAGGATCGCCCATGCATCCCGGTGTCATCGCCGCCGCGCACCCCGACCGCCCCGCCGTGATCATGGCCGGCACCGGCCGTGTCGTCACCTACGCCGAACTGGACGCGGAATCCAACCGCTTCGCCCACCTGCTGTACGACGCCGGGCTGCGTCCCGGCGACCACATCGCCATCGCGCTGGAGAACCACCCGCTCTACCTCGCGCTCACCTGGGCCGCGCAGCGCTCCGGGTTGATCTACACGCCGATCGGCGTACGGCTGCACCCGGACGAACTGGTGTACGTGGTGGACAACTGCGGGGCCCGGGTGTTCGTCTCCTCGGCCGCGCAGGCCGAGTTCGCGAGCGCCGTCCGCGAGCGTGTGCCCCGGGTGGAGCGCCTGCTCATGCTGGACGGCGCGGCGCCGGGTTTCGAGCCGTACGAGGCCGCGGTCCGGCCGTACCCGAGCACGCCGATCGCGAGCGAGGTCGAGGGCGCGGACATGTTGTACTCGTCCGGCACCACCGGTCGGCCCAAGGGCGTGTTGCCCACGCGCGAGGACCACCCGGTGGGCACCGGACCGGCGCTGACGCTGTTTCACCTGATCGGCGCGCTGTACGGGATGAACACCTCGGGCGGGGGCGGCGACGTCTACCTGTGTCCCGCGCCGCTCTACCACGCGGCCCCGTTGCGCTATTGCATGCAGTTCCTGCGGGGCGGGCACACCGTGGTGGTCCTGGAGCGCTTCGACCCCGAGGCCGCGCTCGCCGCGATCGAGCGGTACCGGGTGACGCACAGCCAATGGGTGCCGACCATGTTCGTGCGCATGCTCAAAATGCCGGTCGAGGCGCGCGAGCGGTACGACCTGTCCTCGCTGCGCTACGCGGTGCACGCGGCGGCGCCGTGTCCGCCCGAGGTCAAGGAACGCATGATGGCCTGGTGGGGGCCGGTGCTGTACGAGTACTACGCCGGCACCGAGGGCAACGGCTACGTCGGTTGCACCCCCCAGGAATGGCTCGCGCACCGGGGCACGGTGGGGCGGGCGATCCTGGGCACCCCGCACATCTGCGACGAGGAGGGGAACGAACTGCCGCTGGGCGAGCACGGCATCGTCTATTTCGCCGACGGGCCGCGGTTCTCGTACCACCGCGACCCGGCCAAGACCGAGGCCGGCCGCGATCCCGGCGGCCGGGGTTGGACCACGCTGGGCGACATCGGCCGGCTGGACGCGGACGGCTACCTGTACCTGACGGATCGTCAAGCACACATGATCATCAGCGGTGGGGTGAACGTGTATCCGCAGGAGGTGGAGAACCTGCTCGCGCTGCATCCCGCGATCGCCGACGTGGCGGTGTTCGGCATTCCGCACGAGGACCTGGGCGAGCAGGTCAAGGCGGTCGTGCAACCGGCGGAAGATGCCCTGGTGGGCCCGGAGTTGGCGGAAGAGCTGATCGCCTACTGCCGTGCGCGGCTGGCCCATCACAAGTGTCCTCGGTCGGTGGACTTCCGTGCCGAACTGCCCCGGCACGCGACCGGGAAGCTGTACAAGCGACTGCTGGTCGAGGAGTACCGCGCGGCCGCGGTGGGTTCGACCTGAGCACCGCCAATTGCCTTGACGCGCCGCATGATCACCTTGGTACGGTCCGCGCGTGTTCACCCTCACCGAACCCCCGATCTTCGCCCGCCTCCGGGCCGCCCGCTCCGTGTTGATCGCCGGAGCGGGCGGCGGCTTCGACGTGTTCGCCGGACTGCCGCTCGGTCTGGCGCTGAGCGAGCAGGGCAAGCGGGTGCACTACGCGAACCTGTCGTTCGTGACGGTGGATCGACTCCCCTCCCGCGACCGGCTGTTGCCGGGGCTGGCGGCGGTACGGCCGGACACGCCGGGCAACGACGACTACTTCCCGGAGCGGGCACTGGCGATGTGGCTGGCGCGCAACGGCCTTCCGGACACGGTGTACGCGTTCGGCAAGACCGGGGTCGAACCGTTGCGGGCCGCCTACCGCCGGTTGGTCAAGGACCTGGACGTGGACGCGATCGTGCTCGTGGACGGCGGTACCGACATCCTGATGCGCGGCGACGAGGCGTCGTTGGGCACTCCGGAGGAGGACATGACCAGCCTCGCCGCGGTGGCCGGCGTACGGGTGCCGACCCGGCTGGTCGTCTCGCTCGGCTTCGGCATCGACTCCTACCACGGCATCTGCCACGCCCAGGTGTTGGAGAACCTGGCCGCGCTCACCCGCTCGGGGCATTACCTCGGCGCGCTGTCGATCCCGCGCGAATCGCGCGAGGGGGCGCTGTATCTGGACGCGGTGGCGTACGCGAATCGGCTCACCCCGCAGCGGCCGAGCATCGTGCACGGGTCGGTCGCCGCGGCGTTGCACGGGCGCTTCGGCGACGCGCATTTCACCGAACGCACGGACAACAGCGAGCTGTTCATCAATCCCTTGATGAGTGTGTACTTCACCGTCGACCTGACCGGGCTGGCCGAACGCTCGTTGTACCTGTCGCTGCTGGAGGGCAGCGTGACGATCTGGGACGTCGCGCGCCGGATCGACGAGTTCCGCGACGGCCTGGCGGCCACTCGGCCGAGGCAGGCGATTCCGCACTGACGTGCGGGGCGCGCGGGTCCGGGGTGTTCGGGTTCGCGAGGCCGGCGTGCCGCGGCACGCCGGCGCCGGTGACCGGGCGTCAGGTCTCGCGCAGTGGGCGGTAGTCCTGCGGGCTCAGGCCGAACGTCCAGGCCACCCCCTCGCGGGCGGTCTCGGTGTCCGGCGGTACGCGTAGCCAGTAGGTGCGGGTGGTGCCGTCCGGTTCGGGGGTGGAGTTGAGCACCTCGACCATCACGATCGGCTCGTCGTCGTCGAGTTCGATCTCCCACAACACACCGGTCTCGTCCCGGTCCAGCGGTTGCGCGCCGACCTCGCGCAGGTAGCGGTCGTAGCCGTAGATCTCCAGCATCACCCGGCGCAGCTCGGCGTTGTCCTCGTTGTGGATCGCGCGTACGGTCAGCCGGCTGCCGCCGGGGCCGAGCCCGCCGACGAAGTCGGCCGGGACGGGCATCCCGCGCCACGCGTGCAGCGCGAAGCCGTCCGCGTAGGTCAGTGCCGGGCCGTCGCCGTTGTGCAGCCGCGACTGGTCGTCGCGGTGCATCGTGGTGGGCCGCTCGCTGACCAGCACGACCCGCTCGTACGGCCACCACCAGCCGATGTGCCGGGCCACCTCGCCGAGTTCGGCCAGGAGCGGGAAGTCGAACTCGGGGAAGCGCTCCTTGAGCCCGTCGAAGACCGCGAGCCAGGCCGCGTCGTGCTGACCGCCCAGGGCGCTGTGCGTGGTCGCGCGGACCTTGTCCGCGACGTCCCAGCGGCCTCGCGAGGCGGGGGTGCGCACGGACGGGTCCCACGCGCCGACGCCGGAGTGCACGGCCTCGCGGATCCGCTCGGTGAGCTGCCGGGTGGGCTCCCACAGCCGATCGGCGCCCTCGGCCCAGGCGAGGTCCCAGCCGGCCGTGCCGAGCGCCGCGGTGGCCTCGGCCTTGGCGGCCGTCCAGGGGCCGCTCCAGAGCCGTTCCTGCACGGGGCGGCCCGGACGGCCGGGCACCTTCACCGACAGCCGGGTGGCGGCGAGGTCGGCGGGCTTGCAACTGCCGGCCGCCACGGCGGCGGCCACCGCCGCCGCGAGGGGCGAGTCGTACCAGACCACCCGCTCCGGCTCCGGCATGCCCGCGGCCCGGTACACGGCCTTGATGGCCGCCTCGGCGGCCGGCCGGTCGGCGGGACCGGTGGCGGCGGCAACGTGCGCCCAGTCGGTGACGGCCTCCGCCAACGCGAGCCGATCCGCGAGGTCGAGCACGGCAAAGTGGCGGGGCACGGGCGCGTGGTGGGCAATCCGCCCCGGTCGGTGGGTGGCGGCGGGCCGCGGGGTCACGGGCCCGGCCGGCCCGGGCTCGTCGGCCGTGCGAGTCGGCGCGTGACGCGGGGCGCGCCTGGCGCGGAGCGCGGCCCGTGCCGCTTGGTCGGCCTCGGGGATCACCGCGGCTGCCGGGGCCGGGGCGTCGGCAGCCGGGGGAGCGGTCGGCGTCGCCGCTTCGGCCGCCCGAGCCGCCCGCGCTTCGCGCTCACGGTGCGCGGCCCAGGACGCGGCGGCCGGGTTGGCGGGCGGAGCGGGTGGGGCCGGCGGGGGTGGGACGACTGCCTTGCGCGGCAGCGCGATCCCGGGCAGCTTGCGGGGCGGCGTGGCCATCGTGTCTCCCGTGACGTGCGGTCGTGTCTTGGTCGGCTCGGGACGGTCGCGCCCACCGGCTCCGCCCGCAACCTCCGAAGGCGGAGCCTACGGTTCCACCGGTTCGGGCCCGATCTAGTCCGCCACCATGCGGACCGCGCCCGGGATGTACTCGCGCTGGCGGACCACGCGGTACCAACCCTTGGGGAGGTCGATCGTGGCGTGTTCCTCGTGCACGATGCGGGTGGCCTCGTCGAGGCGCAGATGCCCGATCAGCATCGGCTCCGGGGCCAGGTAGAGCGTGCCGCTGCCCACGACGGCGTGTGCGTGCCCGGTGGCCTCGCCGAGCGCGAGCACCAACCGCCCGCGCGCGTCCCGGGGTTTGGTCGGCAGCGCCTTCACCCCGTTCGGCACGGTCTGCTCATGGATCGGCTGCAACAGGATGTCGCCCTGACGAAACACGGCGAACCTCCATCGTGATAGTCGAATCAGGGTCGGCTCGACCCCACCGCCCCACACGCTAACCACCCCGACCGACACCCCACCCGCCCGTCCGCCGTTCCGCGCGCACGCCGCTCGCTAGTAGCCCGTCGGGCGGATCAGGCCGGATTCGTAGGCGTAGACCGCCGCCTGGGTTCGGTCGCGGAGGCCCAGTTTGATCAGGATTCGGCCGACGTGGGTTTTCACGGTCTGTTCGGCCACCACCAGCGTGCCGGCGATCTCCGCGTTGGACAGGCCCTGGGCGATCAGGGACAGGACTTCGGTCTCCCGCTCGGTGAGGTCGCCGAGGCGCTCCTTGAGCGGGGTCCGGGGAGCGCCGCCCAGCCGGGAGAACTCGGTGATCAGGCGCTTGGTGATGTTCGGCGCCAGGAGTGCGTCGCCGGCGGCCACCACCCGTACCGCGTGCGCGAGTTCCTCGGCGGAGGCGTCCTTGAGCAGGAAGCCGGAGGCCCCCGCGCGCAGCGCCTCGTACACGTACTCGTCCAGGTCGAACGTGGTCAGCACGAGGACCTTGACCGAGCCGTCGCCGGCACCGGTGACCCGCCGGGTGGCCTCGATGCCGCCCAGCCGAGGCATCCGGATGTCCATCAGCACCACGTCGGGGGCGAGTTCGGCCACCCGCCCGACCGCGTCGAGGCCGTCCACGGCCTGCCCGACCACCTCGATGTCGGGCTCCGCGTTCAACAGCACGGTGAAGCCCTGTCTGACCATCATCTGGTCGTCGGCGATCAACACCCGGATGGTCACGAACGGTCCTCCAACGGAAGTCTGGCCACTACCTCGTAACCGCCGCCGGGAATGGGCCCGTCGGCGAACTCCCCGCCCAGCATCGCGACCCGCTCGCGCATCCCGAGCAACCCGTGTCCGCCGGCCGACGCGGCCGGTTGCCCGGGGGCCTTTGGCACCTCGGCCGCGGTGTTGGCGACCCGGATGGCCAATCCGGTCTCCTGGTAGCCCAGTTCCACCCGGATCGCCGCCCCGGGCGCGTGCCGCAGCACGTTGCTGAGCGCCTCCTGCACGATCCGGAACCCGGACAGCTCCACCCCCGGCGGCAACGCCCGCCGCTCGCCGGTGATTCGGGTGTCCACCCGCAGACCCGCGCCGCGCACGTTCTCGACCAACTCGTCCAGCCGGTCCAGCGTGGGTTGCGGGGCGTGCCGCATGGCGTCGGACAACTCGTCCTCCGAGCGCAGCACACCCAGCACCCGGCGCAGTTCGGTGAGCGCGTCGACCGCGTTCGCGCGGATGCCGACCAGGTTCTCCTTGAGCGCGTCGGAGGGGTTCTCCACCAGGTGCGGGGCGACCTGCGCCTGGATGGAGATCACCGACATGTGGTGCGCGACCACGTCGTGCAACTCGCGGGCGATCCTGGTGCGTTCCTCCAGGAGGGTGCGCCGGGCCCGCTCCTCGGCGGTGAGCTCGGCCTGCACCACCAACTCGGTCCGGGCCACCCGGCGCCCGCGCAGCGCGGCGCCGATCACCGCCGCGGCGGTCATCATCAGCGCGGCCTGCATCAGGTCGGACCGGGACCCGGGGAGCGGGTCCGCCATGCAGCCCAGCCCGGCCAGCACGGTGATCAGCAGCACCTCGGCCGCGACGCGCGGGCGCGAGCGCAGGGCCACCAGGAACAGCACGCCCGCGTGCACCGCGATCCCGGCCCCGGTCCACGGGTAGAGCTGCGGGCCGGCCGGATCCGCCAGCAGGGCGGTCAGCACCATCGCCGCGGTCGCCACCCACCAGGCCGGCACCGGCCGGAACATCGCGGCCACCACCGCCGCCGGCCCGATCCCGCCGAGCAGCAGGCCGACATCGTTGCCCAGGCCGTACTGCCACGCGCTCTGGTTGACGTTGATCGCCCCGACCGGGATCACCAGGACCACCAACAGCACCGCGGAAGCCGGTTGCCAGTCCCGCCAGCCACGCGGCAGCGGATCGGGCTTCGGGTTCCACAGGTCGTGCCGCAGCACGCGCGCCACCGCGGTCGCCGCCGTCCCGATCCGCCCGATCCTCCCCTTTCGCACAGGATCAACCCTAGGCATGCCCTACCTCCGCCCTCCGGGCGGGCTCCGACCACGCCCCGGAGGCGACGTTAGGCGCCCTCCGCACGCGCGGGCGTCCCGCCGAAGGGCCCACCCGCGAGGTAGCTCCGAAGTACTACGGGTATCAGGGCGCGCCCCGCGCCGCCCGGCCCTGGCCCGGGCCGACCCGCGCGCCCCGACCCGTGCCGCCCGGCGTGCACCGGCCCGCGCGCCCCGACCCGTACCCTCAGCTCCGCTCCTTGACCCCCGCCAGCATGCCCTCGATGCGATCCGGCGGTCCCGGCCGGGAGAAGTACCAGCCCTGCCCCGCGTCGCAGCCGATCGCCCGCAGCCGCTCCGCCTGGACCGCCGTCTCGATGCCCTCGGCCGTCACCGTGAGGCCGATCGCGTGCGCCAGTTCGACCAGCGAGGCCACGATCCGGCCGTCCACCGGATCGGAGTCGCCGGGTTGGCGCAGGCCCTCGACGAAGGAGCCGGCGATCTTCAGCTCGCACACCGGCAGGCGGCGCAGATAGGCCAGGTTCGAGTAGCCGGTGCCGAAGTCGTCGATGGCGATCCGGATGCCCATCGCGGCCAGTTCGCGCAGCCGCTCCAGCGGACCACCGTCGGTGGACATGATCTGACTCTCGGTCAGCTCGAATTGCAGCCGGCCCGGATCCAGGCCGGTCTCGGCCAGCACCCGCTCCACCTGACGGACCAGGCCCGGTTCGCGGCACTGACGTTCGGCCAGGTTGACGCTGATGAACGGCGCGCCGTCCGGCTCCAGGTCCTGCCAGCGGCGCGCCTCGCGGCAGGCCTGTTCCAGCACGTGCATGCCCAGCGGCACGATCAGCCCGGTCTCCTCGGCCAGCCCGATGAAACGATCCGGGCCGACCAGGCCGTTGCGCGGGTGGCGCCAGCGCACCAGCGCCTCGACGCCGAGCACACCGCCGTCGGCCAGCGAGACGAGCGGTTGGTAGTCGACGTAGAACTCGCCGTGGTGCAGCGCGGCGGGCATCTCCGCGGACAGCGTGTAGCGGGCCACCTCGCGGTCGTTGCGGTCGGTGTCGAACACGGTCCAGCGCCCGCGCCCGTCGGACTTGGCCCAGTACAGCGTTATGTCGGCCGCGCGCAGCGTGTCCGCCGGGCTGGTGCCGGCCACCGGCCGCTCGACGATGCCGATGCTCGCGGTGACCGTCAGGTCGTGGCCGCGGATCCGGAACGGCTCGCGCAACGCCGCGAACACGCCGTCGGCCAGCGCCACCACCTGCCCGGTCCCGGTGGAGTGTTCGACCAGGATGACGAACTCGTCGCCGCCCATCCGGGCCATCAGATGCCCGGCCTGGCCCGCGTACCGGCTCAGCCGCCGGGCCACCGCGACCAGTAGCTGGTCGCCCACGTCGTGCCCGAGGCTGTCGTTGACCACCTTGAACCCGTCCAGGTCCAGGTAGCACAGGCCGACCCGGTCCCCGGGGCCCGGGTGTTCGAACGCCGCGGTCAGCCGCTCGACGAACAACGCGCGGTTGGGCAGCCCGGTGAGCTGGTCGTGCATCGCCTGGTGGCGCAGCCTGGTGTGCAGGCGATGCCGGTCGGTGACGTCCTCCAGCATGCAGACCTGGTACTCCGGGTTGCCCTTGGAGTCGCGGACCAGGGACAGCGACAGATGCGTCCACAACGTCTCGCCGTCGGCCTTCTCGAACTGCTTCTCCAGCGCGAAGTGATCGCGTTCGCCGCTGATCAACTCGTCATAGAGCTTCCACATGTGGTCGGTGTCGCCGTCGTGCATGAAGTCGCGGACCTGCCGCTTGCACATCTCCTCGACGCTGGCCGCGAACATCGTGGTCATCGCCTGGTTGACGTCGATCACGTTGCCGTCGACGTCGCCGATCCCGATGCCGAGCGCGGCCTGATCGAAAACCGCCCGAAAGCGCGCTTCACTCGTGTGCAGTGCGTGCTCGGCACTGTCACGAGCGACCAGAACGGCGGCGTGGATGGCTTCCTGCTCGTCCAGGGTCCGCCGGCGCAGCGCCTCCGCGTAGCCCGCCGCGAGGGCGCCCATCAGCGCGGCGATCCGCTCCAGGTACGCGTCGGGGTCCTGGCCCCGGGCGACCGCGTCGCGGCGCAGGATGGGCCACCACGGGCCGACCAGGCCCAGCGTGCGCTCCAGCGTGCCGCTGCCGGTGAAGTGTTCGCCGACCAGGGACGCGCCGACGTCGCGCGCGGCGGCCGGGTCGAACGGCTCGGTGCGCAGCGCCTGCGCCATGCGCAGCGCCTGCCCGCGCAGGTATTGCTCGATCTCGGCACCGCTCAACGGGACGAAGCTGGTGCCCTCGATGGTGCGGGCCCAGTCGCGGGCGAACCGGCTCAGCGACGCCTTGGCCCCGTCGGCCCGCGCGTCGTCCGTTGCGCCGTTCACCCTGCGCTCCCCACGGTGGTCCGGGCGCATGCGCCGGCCCCCCGGCACGCCTGGACCCACGCTGTGCCCGGCGCCCACGATGGTCGATCCACCGCCCCACCTTTCCTCCTCGGGGGCGATCCGCCACCGCGCAATGTCGGTGCGGTCGCCGCTCGGACGAGCCGGCCGCAATCCCCGGCGGCCGTGTGAACGAGCCCTATCACCCGTTATCACCCGTTCGGACGAGCCGGTTGGTACGTCCGGTGCGCCCCGACGATCGCGTGATCATCGTTGACGGTATCCGCCGCGGCGCGGAAACGTCTTGCAGTTGGACACGGCGCGAGGAGCATCACTCCGGAGAGGGACAGGTGGTGCGCGCGGGTCCGTACCGAATTGTGGCGTACGCCCCCGTACTCCGGCGCACGCAGGGCTCCCGACGCGACGACTGACGGACCATCAGGTTGCCGCCCCCGGGCCACGGTACGCTCTACCGGCTTGCGTCGGCGAGGTGGGGCGCAGCCGCCGCGGGCGAACGACACACCACCCGAGTGGGGGTTGTGGTCTCGATGTTGGTGGAACTCGCGGTCGGTGACGCGTACGGGGCCGGTTTCGAGTACGCGGATCGGTCGTTCGTGGCGCGAGGCAACACACTCGCCGGTTATGTGCAGCATCCTCGTCATCGTGACGTGCTGCCCGGCCGATACACCGACGACACGCAGATGAGTATCGCGGTCGCGGAATGGATACTCGGCGACGATCACGGAATCCCGGTGCTCGCGGACCTGTTCGTGCGGGCGTACAAGCGCGACGCGCGCGCCGGATACGCGCGGGGCTTTCGAGGTGTTCTGGAGGAAGTCGCGGACGGGGCGCAGCTCCTGGCGGTGCTGCGGCCGGAGAGCGACAAGAGCGGCGCGGCGATGCGCGCGGGCGTGCTGGGCCTGCTGCCCGACCTCGCCGAGGTCCGCCGCACGGCGGCGCTCCAGGCCCGGATCACCCACCGCACGCTCGGCGGGATGACCTCGGCGAGCGCCGCGGCGCTCGCGGTGCACTACTGCCGGTACGGCCTGGGCCCGGTCGCGGAGCTGCCGACCTGGCTGGCCGCGACGCTGCCGGCCTCCACCGGCCCGGCGGTGTGGACCACGCCGTGGCGCGGCAAGGTCGGTTCGCCCGGGATGGACAGCACCCGCGCGGCGATCACCGCGCTGGCCGCGAACACCGGCACGGCCGCGCTGCTGAAGGCGTGCGTGGCGTACACCGGCGACGTGGACACGGTGGCCACGATCGCGCTCGCGGCGGCGAGTTGCTCCGCGGAGTACGCCCAGGACCTGCCGCCGGCGCTGCTGGCGGGCCTGGAGAACGGCCCGTACGGGCGGGACCATCTCGCGGGCCTGGACGCCCGGTTGACGGCCCGGTTCGGCTGAGTGGCGCCCGTGGGACCGGCCGACCGTTTTCCGGGGCCGTGCGGGCCGGTGAAAGGTCGGCGAAAGACCGCCCCCCGAGTCGTCCCTCGCGACGCGCGGGCGGCGCCCGGGACGGGCGGAACCACGGTCGGCCCGGACGGCGCTCGGGCGAGACGACGCACGGGAACAGCGGTCGGGTGACACCGCGGTCGGGCGAGACGACGAACGCGCGAAACACGAGAGGCCCCCCGGCGGACCGGGGGGCCTCTCGCTTGCCTGGAGCCCCAATACGGAATCGAACCGTAGACCTTCTCCTTACCATGGAGACGCTCTACCGACTGAGCTATTGGGGCCTGCGCGGCGAAAACTTACCGGATCCGCGTTCGGTTCGCCAACTTGATCCACGAGCGGCTCCCGGGGCGGTTCGGCGGACCGCGTTCACCACTCGCCGGGGCTCATCGTGAAGTGCGCGTAGGGGACCGTCCAGACCACGTCGCGCGCGCCCGCCGTGTCCGGTTCGCCGCCCTCGGCGTAGGCGGTCCCGTGGTCGCTGGTGACGATCGCGAAGCAGGGCCTGCGGCAGCTCATCGCGCGAAACAGCCGGCCGATGTGTCGGTCGACGTACTCCAGCGCGGCCGCGTGGGTGTCGCGGTTGTCGCCGTCGGCGGCGGTGGCGCCGGGGGTGTGGAACCAGTTCGGGTGGTGGATGGCCGCGACGTCGACGAGCAGGAACAGCCGGCGGTCCGGGTCCAGGCCGCCGACCACCAGTTCGGCGCGGGCGACCTGGGCCTCGAACGAGATCGGTGAGGTGACGCCGAGTTCGGGGTCCCAGTGGCTCTCGGCGAACATGCCCGGCAGCACGGAGTCGAGCGCGCCCTGCTTGTCGAAGCAGCCGACGCCGCCGATGCACGCGGTGTGATAGCCCGCCTTGGTCAGCGCGCTGGGCAGGTCCGGGGTGTCGAACTGCCACGTGTGCGCGTTCGTGGACTCGGTGTCGCCGAGCCGGGCGGCGAACAGGCGCGGGTGCGGGCCGGGGCCCGCCGGGGTGGGCAGGTAGCCCGCGAGGAACGCGGTGTGCGCGGCGAAGGCCAGGCTGGCCGGGGTGAATCGGCGCTGCCAGCCGCCCTCGGGCAGGACCCGGGAGAGGTTGGGCAGCCGGCCGGCCGCGGCGAGTTCGACGGCCACGTCGTACCGCAGCGCGTCGAGCGTGACGAGCAGTAGGTCCTGCTCGCCGACGACGGCGTTCATGTCGGGACCGGTCATATCGGACATGCCACCTTCTCCGCTTCTGCTCGGGTGTTCCGGGCCGCCGCCGGTGGCCCGCACGCGGGCGGCGAATGGATCGCCCATGCCTACCAGAGGGAGGCGACTCTTCGAGGGATAACCCCCTCGCCGGTGTCCGGGTCACCGTGTATGTTGTTCTCAACCTAAGAAGATCTCATTCGGAGAACAACCGTCGCGTCGGTGTCGGGAACGTGAACCGCCGGGGCCGCGTCGGACGTGCAGCGCAGTGGGCACATCGGAGGGAAGTGCGACATGGCCGACACCGCCATCACCGAACGCGACTGGCTCGCGTCCTACGACCCCAGAGCCTGGGAACCGATCGCGGTGACCGTCGACATCGTGGCGCTGACGATCCGCCGGCTCACCGGCGCGGCCGGGGTCGATTCCGACGGCACGGCCGAGGGGCCGGCCAAGGCCCTGCACGTACTGCTCGTGCGGCGCGGCGAGATGCCCTTCGCGGGCCGGCTCGCGCTGCCCGGCGGCTTCGTGCGGCCCGTGGTCGACCCGGACGGCACGCGGCGCGAGGAGGACCTCGACGAGGCCGCCGAGCGCGAACTGGCCGAGGAGACCGGGCTCGCCGCCGGCGCCCGGCTGGACCGGGTGCACCTCGAACAACTCGGCACCTACGGTGCGCCCGGGCGCGATCCGAGGATGCGGATCGTCTCGGTCGCGCACCTCGCCTTCGCGCCGGACCTGCCCGACCCGACCGCGGGCGGCGACGCCGCGCACGCCCAGTGGGTGCCGGTGGCCGACGTCGATCCCGGCGCGCTGGCCTTCGACCACGCGCGCATCCTGGCCGACGGTCTGGAGCGCGCCCGCGCCAAACTCGAATACTCGCCACTGGCCACCGCGTTCGCGGGTGAGGAGTTCACCGTCACCGAACTGCGCGAGGTCTACCAGGCGGTATGGGGACAGCCCATGCACGCCGGCAACTTCCATCGCAAAGTGCTGTCCGTGCCCGGCTTCGTCCGCGACACCGGCGCCACCACCGCGCGCGGCGGGGCTCGCGGCGGTCGCCGCGCCCGGCTGTACCGCGCGGGCCCCGCACGTCTGCTGCACCCGGCGCTGCTGCGCCCGTCCCCGGAGGAGGACTCCCGATGACCAGGACGCCCGGCACCACCTCGACCACGCCCACCACCTTCGACGCCGCGCTGGACCTGCTGGGCGGCGCACCGGACCCGCAGGGCGTCTTCGGGCCCTACGACGGCACACCGGAGGCCTGTCTGCGCGCGGGCAACCGCACCTACCGGCAGTTGGCCCGCCTGCTCCACCCGGACACCGCGCCGGTCGCCCGCCGGGCCGAGGCCGCCGCGGCCTTCACCGAGCTGGGCGAGCTGTGGAACCGCTATCAGCAGGACATCACCGGCGTGACCGGCCGCCAGGTGGTGATCACCACCAAGCGCCGGGTCTACTCGGTCGGCGAGGAGCGCGCGAGCGGCGACATCGCCACGCTGTACAAGGTCGGCTATCGGGCCGAGGACGACGGCGAGGCACGCGCGCTGCTCAAGCTGCCGCGCTCGGTCGCCGACAACGACCTGATGGAGCGCGAGGCCACCGCGCTGGAACGGATCGCCCGCGAGGGCGACCCCGAGTACGCGAACTACGTGCCCCGGCTGATCGAGACCTTCCGGCACCGGGACGCCGAGTCGGGCGTCGAGCGGCGCGCCAACGTGATCGAACGGGTGCGCGGCTTCCGCTCGTTGGCCGAGGTGCGCGAGGCGTACCCGGACGGCCTGGACGCGCGCGACGTGGCCTGGATGTGGCGCCGCCTGCTGGTGGCGATCGGGTACGCGCACCGCGCCGGCGTCGTGCACGGCGCGATCACCCCCGACCACGTGCTGATCCACCCGCGCGAGCACGGCCTGGTCCTGGTCGACTGGTGCTATTCGGTGCTGCTCGACGGCCCGGGCGACGCCGCCCGACCGGAGGCGATCCTGCGCGCCAAGGCGGTCGAGCACGTGCCCGCGATGATCGACCGGCACGCGGACCTGTATCCGCCGGAGATCCCCGGCAAGCAGCCGCCGGAGACCGCCGCCGACGTGTACATGGCGACCAAGTGCGTCACCGGCCTGCTCGCCCCGGACGCGCCCAAGCCGCTGCTGCGCTTCGCCCGGGGCTGCTCGCTGCCCGCTCCCGCGCGCCGCCCGCACGACGCGTGGAAGCTGCTCGGCGAGTTGGACGAACTGCTCGGCAAGCTCTACGGCCCGCGTCGCTTCCGGCCGTTCGCGATGCCCACGCGGCGCGAGCCGCGAGCCGCGGGGGGCGCCGACCGGACCGAGCGCGCCGGCGGCGAACCGGCCGGCGGCAAGCCGGCCGCGGGCGCATCGGCCGGCGGCGGGTCCGTCGATTCCGTATAGAGCCGGCGCGGCCCCGACGGCCGTCCCGGCACAGTGATCCCATTCGTCCCGATCGGGGAGTGAGCACCATGGGCAGTGGCAACTGGTCCACCAACGTCTACGACGCGGCACAGAGCTACAACGCGGCCGCCGGCCGCAGCGCGTTCCACTACGACCACGTCACCAAGCACAGCACGCCGCGCAGCGCCTGGAAGGCGCACGCGGACCTGGACCCGACCCTGGCGAGCACCCGGGAGAGCCGGGACAGCGACGAGCACCCCACGTCGCTGGCCATCTCGGTGCTCTTCGACGTGACCGGCTCGATGCTCCAGGTCCCGCAGACCCTGCAGACCAAGCTGCCCGAACTGTTCGGCCTGCTGCTGCGCAAGGGCTACGTGCAGGACCCGCAGATCATGTTCGGCGCGATAGGGGACGCGACGTGTGACCGAGTCCCGTTGCAGATCGGTCAGTTCGAGTCGGACAACCGGATGGACGACCAGCTCGGCAACATCCTCCTCGAGGGTGGCGGCGGCGGGCAGAAGCGCGAATCCTACGAGCTGGCGCTGTACTTCATGGCCCGGCACACCTCGATCGACTGTCACGACAAGCGCGGCAAGCGCGGCTACCTGTTCGTGATCGGCGACGAGATGCCCTACCGCAAGGTGCGTCGGTCCGAGGTCCGGGAGTTCATCGGCGACGACCTCGCCGAGGACATCCCGATCGAGCGCATCCTGGCCGAGCTGCAGCGGATGTACGAGGTCTACTACATCCTCCCGGCCGGATCGTCCTACGTGGGCGACGCCGAGGTGTTGGGCGAGTGGAAGGGCCTGCTGCGGCAGAACGTGATCGAACTCGACGACCCGGACGGCGTGTGCGAGACGATCGCGCTGACCATCGGACTCGCCGAGGACGCGATCGACCTGGACGAGGGCCTGGACCACCTGCGCGAGGTGGGCGCCACGGCCCAGGTCGCCAACGTCTCCAAGGCGCTGGCGTCCTACGCCCGCGCCGGCGGCGGCGTGGCCGTCTCCGGCTCGCTGCCGGGCCTGGACGGCGACGGCACCGGCACCCCGCGTCTGTGACACCACGTCATGTCGCGGTCGTCGACCTGGGGTTCGGTGACGCGGGCAAGGGCACCACGGTGGACCGGCTGTGCGCGCGAGCGTGGGAGGAGGGGCGGCCGGTCCACGCCGTGGTGCGCTTCAACGGGGGCGCGCAGGCCGCGCACAACGTGGTCACCGACGACGGGCGGCACCACACGTTCGCCCAGTTCGGCTCGGGCACCTTCACCCCGGGCACGCGCACCCACCTGTCCCGGTTCATGCTGGTGGACCCGCTCGCGCTGGCGGCCGAGGCCGAACACCTGCGCGGGCTCGGCGTGCCCGACCCGTTCGCGCTGCTCACCGCGGACCGGGAGGCGCTGCTGACCACGCCGTACCACGCGGCGGCCAACCGGGCCCGGGAGCTGGCCCGCGGGGCCGGCCGGCACGGGTCGTGCGGGATGGGCGTGGGGGAGACCGCGGCCTTCGCGCTGGCCCATCCCGAGGCGGCGCCGCGGGTGGGGGACTGCGGCTCGCCGCGGCTGCTGCACCGCCGGCTGACCGCTGTACGGGACGCGCTGAGCGCCGAATTCGGGACACCGCCGGGGCCGGACGTGGCGGCCTGCGCGGAGGCGTTCCTGGGCTTCGGGCGGGCGGTGCGCATGGTGGATCGCGCGTACGCGCGCGAGCTGCTGCGCGGCGGTCCGGTGGTCTTCGAGGGGGCGCAGGGCGTCCTGCTCGACGAGTGGCACGGGTTCCACCCGTACACGACGTGGTCGACCACGACGTTCGCGAACGCCGAGGCGCTGGCCGCCGAGGCGGGCGAGCCGCTGTACCGGCTCGGCGTGCTGCGCACCTACACCACCCGGCACGGCGCGGGGCCGCTGCCCACCGAGGACGCGGCGCTGACCGCCGCGCTGCCGGACGCGCACAACGGGACCGGGCGCTGGCAGGGCGCGTTCCGGGTCGGCCACTTCGACGCGGTCGCGCATCGGTACGCGGTCGCGGTGTGCGGGGGCGTGCACGGGCTCGCGCTCACCCACGCGGACGTACCCGGGCGCGCGGCGGTGGGCGTGGCCCGGTCGTACCGCGGCGTCGAGCCCCGAGTGGGTCCGGCGGGCGACCTCGCGCATGCCGAGCGGCTGACCGGGCACATGTTCGCCGCGCGACCAATCGTGGAGCCGGGGCCGGGGCCCGCGGCGTGGCCGGAATTCGTCGCCGCCGAACTGGGTGCCCCGGTGACCTTGCTCTCGTTCGGACCGCGTACCGGTGACAAGCGCGAGGAGCCGGTACTAGGCTCCTATTACTCTCCGGTAACATAGCTCTCGGGGAGGTTCGCGGGAGGTCGAGTTCGGGTCGGTGGTCAGCGGCTTTACCGGAACCGCGTACTCTCGAAGCAGAAGTTGACGGACCGTCAGAACTGAATGTGCCCTGTGTCACGCGTGTGCCCCCGCGCGGGCGTGGCATCGTGACGCGAAGATCGATGGATCTTGGGGCCGGAACCGTGGGCCTGTCGCCGACCCGGTCGACGGGCATGACACCCTCGGACCGGCACCTGGGTGACCGGACGACCACAGGAGAACTGTTGTGAAAATCGTTGTCTGCGTGAAGTACGTACCCGACGCGACCGGGGACCGGGGCTTCAACGACGATGGCACCACCGATCGCGAGTCGGTCGACTCCCTGCTGTCGGAGCTGGACGAATACGCGATCGAGCAGGCTCTCAAGATCGTGGAGTCCGGTGTCGAGGCCGAGATCACGTACCTGACGGTCGGTCCGGACGATGCCAAGGACGCGCTGCGCAAGGCGCTGGCGATGGGCGGCGACAAGGCCATCCACGTCAACGACGACGACATCGCGGGCACGGACGCGCTGGGCACCTCGCTGATCCTGGCGAAGGCGATCGAGCACGCCGGCTTCGACCTGGTCCTGTGCGGCATGGCCTCCACCGACGCCTCGATGGGCGTCGTGCCGGCCATGCTGGCCGAGCGCCTGGGCGTCCCGCAGGTCACCTACCTGGACGAGATCGCGGTCGAGGGCGGCAAGGGCGGCGGCACCGTCACCGGCCGCCGCGAGGGCGATGTCGCCACCGAGCGCATCGAGGCCGCGCTGCCCGCCGTCGCGTCGGTCACCGACCGCACCGGCGAAGCCCGTTACCCGTCCTTCAAGGGCATCATGGCGGCCAAGAAGAAGCCGCTGGAATCGCTCGACCTGGACGACCTGGGCATCGAGTCGGACCAGGTCGGCCTGTCCGCCGCGTGGTCGATCGTGGACACCGCGACCAAGCGCCCGCCGCGCGCCAAGGGCGAGGTCGTCGAGGACGAGGGCGAGGGCGGCGTGCAGCTCGCCGCGTTCCTCGCCGCCAAGAAGTTCATCTGAGTCGGTCAGCAGCACCGGACTGTTTCGACACGTTTGTGGCGGTCGCTCCAGGAGCGGCCAAGCATCGCAACCCGGCCGGAGAAATCCGGGCTGTACCGGACAAGGAGAGAACCCCACATGGCCGAGATTCTCGTTCTCGTCGACCACGCCGACGGCGCGGTCCGCAAGCCCACGCTGGAACTGCTGACCCTGGCCCGCCGCCTCGGTGAGCCCGCCGCGGTCTTCCTGGGCAAGGGCGCCGAGGGCGCCACCGAGACGCTGGGCAAGTACGGCGCGCAGAAGGTCTACGTCGTGGACGCCCCCGAGGTCGACGACTTCCTCGTCGCCCCCGCCGTCGACGCGCTCACCCAGATCGCCCAGGGCGGCGAGCCGGGCGCGATCCTGGTCGCCTCCTCCGCCGACGGCCGCGAGATCGCGGCGCGCGTCGCGGTGCGCCTGGAGTCGGGCCTGATCACCGACGCCGTCGACGTCGAGGCCGGCGCCGACGGCCCGGTCACCGAGCAGTCGGTGTTCGCCGCGACCTACCAGGTCAAGGCGCACGTCACCAAGGGCACCCCGATCATCACCGTCAAGCCCAACGCCGCCACTCCGGAGGAGGCCCCGGCCACCCCCGCGGTGGAGGCCGTGACGGTGGACTTCACCACCGCCGCCACCGGCACCAAGGTCGTCTCGCGCGCCCCGCGCGAGAAGTCCGACCGCCCGGAGCTGACCGAGGCCGACATCGTCGTCTCGGGTGGCCGCGGCGTCAACGGCGCGGAGAACTTCCACGTGATCGAGTCGGTCGCGGACGCGCTCGGCGCGGCCGTGGGCGCCTCGCGCGCGGCGGTGGACGCCGGTTGGTACCCGCACAGCCACCAGGTCGGCCAGACCGGCACCCAGGTCTCGCCGCAGCTCTACATCGCGGTGGGCATCTCCGGCGCGATCCAGCACCGCGCGGGCATGCAGACCTCGAAGACCATCGTGGCGATCAACAAGGACGAGGACGCGCCGATCTTCGACCTGGTCGACTACGGCGTGGTCGGCGACCTGTTCAAGGTGATGCCGCAGCTCGAAGCGGAGATCAACAAGCGCAAGTAGCGCACGGGGGCGCCTTCCAGGCCCCTTCGCGCGCGTGACGACCCCGCACCGGGACGACCGGTGGCGGGGTCGATCCATTCCCGCCGGGCCGGCACGGGCGGCGGCGAGTCCCCGCCACCGGACGCTACTTGCCGGCCACCGGGCCGTACCACTGGAGTGCCTGCCCGGTAACGGCCGCGATGCAGTCGAAGTCTCGATCGCGGTGGAGGAGTGTCAGGCCCTGGAGTTCCGCCGTGGCCGCGACGACCAGATCCACGGCTCCGGCGCTGCGATGATGCCCCCGATCGGTGAGTTCGCCCTGGACCTGCCAGGCGCGGTCGTAGGCCCGGTCGTCCACCGGAACCCAGCCGAACAGCAGCCGCATGTCCTCGATGCCCCGGGCCCGGTCCGCCGCCGTACGGGCGCTGTGGAAGAATTCGAGTTCGGTGATGGGGCAGGTCGCGATGAGGCCGGCCCCGGCGGCTTGGTCCCAGCCGAATTGCTCGGCGTCACTCCGCATGAATCGCGCGAGCGCGCTGGTGTCGATCAGGAATTGCGCGGCGCTCACCGACGGTAGTTTCGCTTGTCCTCGAGGACATCGAGGTCGAAGGCATCGGTGTCGGCCGCCGCACGCAACCGAGTGAGCGCGAGTGCACGCCGCCGATTGTCCAGGACTTCGCGGAGGGCGGTGTTGACCGTCTCCCGCTTCGTGCCGGTTCCCAAGGCCTGGGCCACGGCGGCGACCAGATCGTCGTCGAGGTCGATCACGGTTCGAGCCATCGATGCACCTCCGTTGATATCATTTATTGCGCCAATGATATCCGATCCGTAATCCGGGTGCTGGCCAGTGCCGGTCGCGGGTCCGCACCCGGGACCTCGGCGGCCTCGTTGGTGGTGGAGCGCAGCCGCCATTCGTTGAATATGTTCCGAAATCCAGGGTGGCTCGAGGCCGGTCATCCGCCCGCGAGGTCGGGACAGGTTCGGGTGCCGCCGGTGGCTTCGAGGGGGAGCGGGGGGAGCGGCAGGCTGGTGGGCGTCGCGGTGGGGGTGGTCGGGAGCGGCTTGGGGGTGCCGGTGAAGGTTGCCAGGCCGATGCCGATGAGGACGATCGTGGCGCCGAGGGATTCGAGCCGGCCGGGGCGTTCGCCGAGGACGGCCCAGGCGGTGAGGATGCCGACGATCGGGACGAGGAGGCCGTACGGGGCCACGGCGGAGGCGGAGCGGCGGCCCAGGAGGGCGAACCACAGGCCGTAGCCGAGCCAGGAGGACAGTACGACGGTGAAGGCCAGACCGCCGACGCCGCTCCAGGAGGCGGAGGTGAGCGCGTCCAGGTCCCGGCCGGGGCCCTCCACCGTCAGCGACAGCGCCAGCAGCGGAAGCGGTGCGGCGAGCGCGGACCACACCACCAGGCCGGTGCCGCCCGGGATGCCCGCCTTCCGGGTGAGCATGTTGCCGAAGCCCCAGGACGCCCCCGCGCCGATCACCAGGACGAAGGGCCACAACGACGCGCCCTGACCCCGCCCGAACGCGATCACGCCCATCCCGAGCGCGGCCACCGCGAGCGAGACCAGCCGGGTCCGGCCCGGGATCTCGCGCAGCATCACCACCGCGAACAGCACGGTGAACATCGCCTGGCACTGGATCACCACCGAGGACAACCCGGCCGGCATCCCCGCGTGCATCGCGCTGAACAGGAACGCGAACTGGCCCACGTTGACCGTGAGTCCGACCCCGATGATCAGCCACCAACTCGTCTTCGGCCGCTTGATGAACAACACCGCGGGAAACGCGACGAGGGTGAACCGCAGCGCGGCCAGCAGAAAGGGCGGGAAGTCGTCGAGGCTCGCGTCGATCGCGACGAAGTTCACTCCCCAGATCACGCTGACGAGCGCGGCCCACAGGGAATCGGTACGGGTCATGATCAGAAGTGTGTGGCCCGACCATCCATCAGGTCCATCTACATTTTCCGGACTTCATTCGGTAGTTTCCCTTCATGGAACTCAAGCGGCTGAACATCCTGCGCGCGCTCGACGAACACGGCACCGTCGTCGCCGCCGCGCAGTCGCTGCACCTGACCCCGTCCGCCGTCTCGCAGCAGTTGGCCGTGCTCGCCCGCGAGGCGGACGCGGTGCTGCTGGAGAAGCACGGTCGCGGTGTCCGCCTGACCGCCTCGGCGCACGTGCTGCTCGGCCACGCCGACGCGATCGCGACCCGCCTGGAGCAGGCCCGCGCCGACCTCGCGGCGCAGCGCGACGGGCGGATCGGCCGGGCCCGGATCTCCGCCTTCCCGTCCGGCATCTCCGGCCTGGTCGGGCCGGCGCTGGCCCGGCTCAAGGTGAGCCATCCGGGCTGGCGGTTCGAGGTGGTCCAGTACGAGACCGAGGAGGCGCTCCCGCTGCTGCCCGCCCGGGAACTGGACGTGGCGGTCGTGATGACGCACCCGGACATGCCCGCGCCCGACCATCCGCGGATCGAACTGCACCCGTTGTTGGACGAGCCGTTCGAGATCGCCCTGCCGAGCGGGCACCCGCTGGCCGAACGGGCCGAGGTGTCCTTGGCAGCCGACCTCGCCGACGCCGACTGGATCATCACCGCGCCCGGGACCGCGTGCCACGGGCTGCTCCTGACGGCCTGTCACCAGGCCGGGTTCCAGCCCCGCCTGGTGCACACCTCGACCGACTTCGGTGCCCAACTGGCCCTGGTGGCCGCCGGTCTGGGGGTGACGATCATCCCCCGGCTGGCCCAGCCGGCGCTGCCGCCCGGCGTACGGCTGCGGCCGATCGCCGCGCCCGCGCCGCGCCGGCATCTGATGGCGGCGGTCCGTCGGGGGTACGGCCCCTCGCCGCTGCTGAGCACGCTGCGGGCGGTCGGCGCGGAGCTCGCGGCCCGGGACCGAGCGGGGGCCGGCCGGCCCTGAGGGCCCGGTCGCCCCCGGTCACCCCCGCGCGGCGGCCTCGGGTGTCTCGGCGGGATCCGGGTCCGGCGTGTCGGCGGGTTCCTGCGCTTCGTGCTTGCCGAAGTACGCGACGGCCACCGCGCCGGACACCGCGAGCACGAAGCCCATCACGGCCATCCAGGCCAGTCCGTCCCGCGAGGTGTCGCCGAGCCACAGCACGCCCACCGCGCCCGGCACCACCGTCTCGCCGACCACGAGTGCCGCCGTCGCGCCGTTCACCGAGCCGATCTGCAACGCGATGGTGTGCAGGTACATCCCGCCGATGCCGCCGATCAGCACCGCGTACAGCGCCGGGTCGGCGGCCAGCTTGCCCAGGTCGAACGGGTCGACGCCGTCCAGGATCCGTACACCGATGCCGAGTCCGCCGAAGCCGAGTCCGGAGAGCAGGCCCGCGACGATCGCGCCGTTGGCGCCGAGGAAGCGGACCAGCACCGTGCCGCCGACGATCACCACGAACGTGACGATCAGCACCCACCAGTGCGTGGCGCGCGGACTGTGCCCGTCGCCCTCGGGCCCGGCCGCGATGCCGAGCAGGACCAGCGCCCCGCAGACCACCCCGATCGAGGTCCAGTCGGCCCGGTACAGCTTGATCCCCAGCAGCTTGATCCCGAGTACGGCGGTGATCACCAGGTTCGCGCTGATGATGGTCTGGGACAGGAACAGTGGGAGCAGCCGAGCGGCCAACGCGCCCAGCGCGAAGCCGACGAAGTCGAGCAGGGTCCCGACGATGAACTCCCACGTGACCGCGGCCTTGGCGGTCGAGGACAGGCTCGGGCCGCCGTACCCGGTGACCTGGGCGGTGCCGCCGCCCCGCTCGGCCCGCTTGGCCTCCTCCTCACGCGCGGATCGCCGCGACCCGACCGCTTGCAGCACCGACCCGACGCCGTAACACGCGGAGGCCGCGACAGCGGTGACCAGTCCGACGATCACAGAAGACTCCCATGCACCAAGATTTCGGATGTACCGCGAGGACGGCTACGGACACCCTGCCGGCCACGCGAGGGTGCGACGCACGACCCTCGCGGCGGCCCGTCCGCGCGCGGCTCGATTCCGACCCCCGCGCGACGCCCTCCCCGCCTCGTCTCGCCACGCCAACGATCGTGTTCCGTACCCGGTTTCCGATTCGGACCGGCGGATCACATCCCATACCTGCGGCGTAGGCGGACCGTACGCATCTCGGTTGACGACGAGCGACGCGCCGCCTCGGAAGAGGCATTCGGGGGAATCTCCTGCGCGCCTTGTGACGATTTGTAGACTTATGTCCGATCTTTCATGAATGCACAGGAAACCGAACGCCCGGATCCGCGCGACGGGCCTCGCGCTGTCCGGAGTCGTCACCCTCGGCGGTGTGATCCTCGTCTGCGTGTTCGCTGTCATGGGCTTCGCCAAGCCGCTGCCCGGCGGCCTCGGCCCCTGTATTCCAGGGACCTGTCCGGACACCTCGAATGTCGAACCCAACTCCGGTCCGATCCTGGGTCGAGACAACGGCATCAACATGTTCGTCGGCGGTGACTGGTCCGTGCGCGGATCCGCCGCGGAGGCCGAGGGCAAGCTGGTCGCCCTCGGCAACTTCGACATGAACAAGGCGGCCACGGCGTCCACCGTCTACAACGTGGGCGTCGTGGGAGCCGGCACCCGGGTGCCCCCCGACAACGGTACGGACTTCCTCACCGTCGGCGGCAACCTCACGGTCGCGACCGGCCAGAGCGTGCTCGCCGAGGAGGGCACGGTGAACGGCGTGGTGCGCTACGCCGGTACCTTCACCGGCGGCACCGTGTCGCCCCCCGCGGTCAAGGACGGCTCCGCGGCGGCGCAGTACGCCGGTCTGCGGCCTCAGTTGACCGACTCCTCGAGCTGCTACGCGTTCCCGGACGGGAGGCCGCGCGCGGCCACCGGCACCGCCACGAACGTGGGCTTCGAGACGCTGTTCACCGGTGACGGTACGTCCTCGCCCCAGGTGTTCAACGTCGGCTTCGACATGATCAACCCCAATACCGCGAGCGGGGACCAGGGCGTCTCGTTCGTGGGCATCCCCGCGAACGCCACGGTCCTGGTCAACCTGACCGGGACGACCCGGGTGATCAGCTCCTTCATCGGCAGCGCGAGCATCCCCGCCGGGCTGCGCGAGCGGCTGTTGTGGAACTTCCCCGAGGCCACGTCGGTGACCATCAAGGGCTCCGCCCAGTTCCAGGGCAGCGTGCTGGTGGGCAACCCGGCGAGCACCACGACCGTGTCGGTGCCGGGAATGAACGGGCGGTTCTTCACCGCCGGTTCGCTGGTCCACGAGTCGACGTCGGGTTCCGAGTTCCACCGGTACCCGTTCGACGGTGACCTGCCGGACTGCGGCGGGCCCACGTCGGCGTCGCCGTCCGTGTCGCCGTCGACCAGCCCGTCGGCGTCTCCGTCCACATCCCCGTCCGCTTCGCCTTCGGCGAGCCCGTCGGCCTCCCCGTCGGCGAGTCCTTCGGCCAGCCCGAGCGCGAGCCCCTCGGCTTCGCCTTCGGCCAGTCCGTCGGCTTCCCCGTCCGCGTCTCCGTCGGCCTCGCCGTCCGCTTCGCCTTCGGCGAGCCCGTCCGCCAGTCCGTCGGCCTCCCCGTCGGTGTCGCCGTCCGCCTCCTCCTCGGCCTCGCCCTCCGCCAGTCGGTCGGCGGTGCCCTCCGGTACGCACACCAAGCCGCACGGCGGTGGCGGCCACGGCGGCGGTCCGGGCGGCGGCCACGGCGGTAACGGTGGTGGCGGGATCGGCGGATCCGGTGGATCGCACCTCGCGCACAGCGGCCTGCCCGGCAGCGCCGCGGTACTGCTCGGTGGCAGCGCGATCGCCATCGGCATCGGTGCGGCCCTGATGTTCCTCTACCGCTCGCGTGGTCGTAGCCGCGCGTAGTACCCATCCGACCCCGAACGGCCCTCGATCTCCTCGGAGATCGGGGGCCGTTCCCACATCCGCCGGTCGTGCCCACCTTCGGTGGCCGTTCCCACCTTCGGTGGTCGGTCCTACCCTCGGCGCTCGCCTCCGCATCGGCGGCCGGTCCCACGTCGGCGGTCGTGGCCGAGGGCCGCTACCCGAGCCACGCGCCCGCCGCGATCAGCAGCGCGCGTACGCCGGTCTCGATGGTCGGCTCGATCACCGGCGCGAAGTACGGTGAGTGGTTGGCCACCACCGGTCGGGTCGGACCGTCCGGTCCGAAGCCGGCCGGGTCGTCGCCGCCGAACATCCAGAACACCGACGGCACGCCGGCCTCGGTCGCGAACAGGCCGAAGTCCTCGCTCGCGGACGCCGGGCTCATGATCCGGACCCGCTCCTCGCCCAACGCCGCCGCGTGCGCGGCCCGGACCCGCTCGGTCTCGGCCGCGTCGTTGACGGTGACCGGGAAGTTGTGGATCGTCTCGATCTCCGGGTCCCTCGGCGCGCCCGCACCCCGCGCCTCGGCAACCGTCAACCGTTCGATGGCGGCCAACACCCGGGCCCGCACACCCTCGTCGAAGCTGCGTACGCTGACACCCAGTTCGGCCTCGGCCGGGATGATGTTGTCCTTCGTGCCGGCCTGCAACCGGCCCACCGTGACCACGGCCTGCTCCATCGGACCCACCGTCCGGGAGACCACCGTCTGCAAGCGCATCACCAACGACGCGGCCATCACCACCGGATCCACCGCGTGTTCGGGCTGCGACCCGTGTCCGCCTCGGCCGTGCAGCCGGATGGTGAGCGAGTCGGCGGCGGCCAGCACCGTGCCCGGGCAGTGCGCGAGCGTCCCGGTCGGCCCGGGGGCCACGTGCTGGCCGAGCACCACGTCCGGACGGGGGAAGCGCTCCAGCAGCCCGTCGTCGAGCATCGCCCGCGCGCCCCGGCCGATCTCCTCGGCCGGCTGGAACAGCGCGACCACCGTCCCGTGCCACGCGTCGAGGTGGGTCGCGAGCACGTGGCACGCACCCAGCAGGCAGGTCACGTGGACGTCGTGCCCGCACGCGTGCATCACCGGTACGCCGTCCGCGGTGGTGACCGTCGACGCGTAGTCGAGTCCGGTGGCCTCGCGGACCGGCAGCGCGTCCATGTCCGCGCGCATCCACACCGTGGGTCCGTCCCCGTTGCGCAGCACCGCGACCACACCGGTGCGGCCGACGCCCCGGGTGACCGTCCAGGCCGCGTCGAGCCGCTCGGCGATCACGTTCGCGGTGCGGTGTTCGTGGAAGGAGAGTTCGGGGTGCGCGTGCAGGTCCCGGTAGAGCTCCGCGAGGTCGGGCGGAACCTCGTCCGGTCCGGTCGGCAGGTTCCCCATGGGGCGACTCCTTTCGCGACCCGCGCGCCGTGCGCACGTCGTTCGACCGCGTGCTCGGCAAAGGATGTACGCGGCAACGGTCTCAACATACTGTGACCTCCGTAGCGGTCGTCGGAAGCGGTCGACAAGCATCGGAGGGGCCATATGAGCGGGATCTGCGAGGGACGCGTCGTCGTCGTGACGGGTGCGGGCAACGGCATCGGGCGGGCGCACGCGCTGGCGTTCGCGGCCGAGGGTGCCAAGGTCGTGGTGAACGACCTCGGCGGCGCGCGCGACGGCACGGGCGCGTCGGCGGGTCCGGCGCAGGCCGTGGTGGCGGAGATCGTCGCGGCGGGCGGCGAGGCGGTGGCCAACACCGACGACATCTCCGACTTCGCCGGCGCCGAGGCGCTGATCGGGCAGGCGATCGGGACGTACGGCCGGCTCGACGTCCTGGTCAACAACGCGGGCATCCTGCGCGACCGGATGCTGACCAATATGTCCGAGGCCGAGTGGGACGCGGTGATCCGGGTCCACCTCAAGGGCACCTTCGCGCCCGCGCACCACGCGGCGGCGTACTGGCGGGGGCTGGCCAAGGCGGGCGAGCCCGTCGACGCCCGGATCATCAACACCAGTTCGCCGTCCGGCATCTTCGGCAACGTCGGCCAGACCAACTACGGCGCCGCCAAGGCCGGTATCGCGGGCTTCACCATCATCGCGGCGCAGGAACTGGGCCGTTACGGCGTCACGGTCAACGCGATCGCCCCCACCGCGCTGACCCGGCTGACCGAGGACCTGGCCGGCTTCGCCGACGAGGACGCCGCCGCGAAGCTCGCCGAACAACTCGCCCCCGAGCACATCGCCCCGCTCGTGGTCTGGCTCGGCAGCCCCGCCTCGGCCGGCGTCACCGGCCGGGTCTTCTCCGTCACCGGCAGCTCGATCAGCGTTGCCGAGGGCTGGTCCAACGGCCCCACGATCGACAAGGGCGCCCGCTGGACGCCCGCCGAACTCACCGAGGTGATCCCGGACCTGGTCGCCAAGGCCGCCGGCAACGCCGACATGAGCGGCACCCGCAAGTAGCCCTCGCGAAGGCCGCGAGGTCGAGGTGTTCGACGCCGCGCGGACACCCCGGGGCCCGACCCGCCCCGCCGCACGAACGACGCCGCCGGCCGCGCCCCGGGGGAGTGGGGTGCGGCCGGCGGGGGTTGGGCGGTGGGCTACTTGGTGATGCCGAAGCGCTCCAGGCCGAAGGCCTTGATCGCGTTGGTGCGGAAGAGCTTGTCGCACTCGGCCTGGGTCAGGCCCGCCTTCGTGGCGATGTCGAGGGCGACCTTGTGGGTGTTCGGGAAGGTCGAGTCGGCGTGCGGGTAGTCGACCTCGAAGCAGATCTGGTCGATGCCGATCACGTCGCGGTTCCGCAGGCCGATCTCGTCGTCGAAGATGCAGCCGTAGATCCGGTCCTGGATGTACGAGCTGGGCTTCTGCGTCAGCGACGAGCCGAACGCGTTGTCGTCGCGCTCCTCCCACAGCTTGTCCGCGCGCTCCATCACGTACGGCATCCAGCCGACCTGGCCCTCGGCGTAGGCGATCTTCATCTTCGGGAAGCGGTCGAAGACGCCGGAGAAGATGTAGTCGACCATCGAGCCCATGGCGTTCTGGAAGGTCAGCACCGAGGAGACGATGAACGGCGCGTCCGGGGACGTGGACGGCATCTTCGAGGACGACCCGATGTGCATGCAGACGATGGTGTTCGTCTCCTCGCACGCCCGGAAGAACGGGTCCCAGAAGCGGTCCTTGTCGTGCACCGACGGCAGTCCCAGCGGAACCGGGTTCTCCGAGAAGGCGACCGCGAACGAGCCCTTCGCCGCGCACCGCCGCACCTCCGCGGCGGCCAGGTTCGCGTCCCACAGCGGGATGATCGTCATCGGCAGCAGGCGGCCCTTGCCGTCACCCGCGCACCACTCGTCGATCATCCAGTCGTTGTACGCCTGCACGCACAGCAGCGCGAGTTCCTTGTCCTCACGCTCGTAGAACGCCTGGCCGCAAAAGCGCGGCAGGATGTTCGGGAAGCACAGCGACGCGTCCACGTGGTTCGCGTCCATGTCCTTGAGCCGCTCGGACTGGATCCACGCGCCCGGCCGGATGTCGTCGAAGGTGACCGGCGTCACGTCCAGGGTGTCGAAGCCGACCGCGGCCGAGAGCTTGGGGAACGGGTAGACCAGGTCGTCGTACAGCCACCAGTCGCACCACTCGCCGTCCTCGACGCCGCGCTCGTAGGAGAACACGCCGCCGATGAAGTTGAACTTCGCCTTGTCGCGCACCACGCGCGGGCCCCGGTCCTTGTACTTGGCGGGCAGTCGCGAGGTCCACAGGTCCGGGGGCTCGACCACGTGGTCGTCCACGGAGATGATGCGCGGGATCTCAAGCGTCATGGCTGCTCCTGATTGCACGTGCGATGGGCCTCGGTGGCGGCGGTGGCCCCGCTTGCGACGCGTGGACCCTGCGCTCTCCAGGAAACCTGCTGACGGGTCGTCAGCCAAGCCCCTGTTGTTGCTAACGTTATGCCGACACGGCATAGGTGGGTATCCATGGAACTGCGCGACCTGAGATGTTTCCTGGCCGTCGCCGAGGAACGGCACTTCGGCCGGGCCGCGGCACGGCTTTACCTGTCCCAACCGATGGTCAGCAAGGCGGTGCGCCGCCTGGAGCAGCAACTGGGCACCCGGCTGGTGGACCGGTCCTCGCTGCCGGTGGCGCTCACGCCGCTGGGCGAGGTGTTCCGCAGTCGGCTCGACGAGTCGCTGCGGGTGCTCGACGACGCGTGCGCCGAGGTGCGTCGGCGGGCCACCTGGGACGCCGATCAGGTGCGCGTGGGATATACCTCTGGCCTGGGTCCCTCGCTCGTGTCCGCCGCGATCTCCGCGCTGCACATCCGCCACCCGGCGCTGCGCGTGCAGTGGACCAGCGAGCCGACCGCCCGTCAGGTGGCCGACGTACGCGAGGGCGTGCTGGACGCGGGGCTGGGCTGGCTGCCGGACCTGGGCCCGGGCTTCGAGTCCGCGCGGGTCGGTACGTTCGCCTTCGTCGCGCTGCTCCCGCAGGAACACGCGCTCGCCGGGCGGTCGTCGGTGAACCTGACCGAGTTGGTCGGCAGCGGCGAGCCGGTCGTGGTGTGGCCGCGGCAACCGCATCCCCGGCTGTTCACCCGCGTCACCGAGGCGCTGCGGCGGTCGGGGGCGACCGAGATCGTCGAGGCGTACGGCAGCGTGGACGATGTGATCGCGCGCGTGGTGGATCGCCAGGGAGTGGGCCTGTCGCCGCGCGGGTGGGCCCGGCAGCGTCCCGTGCGCGGGGTCGTCCAGGTCCCGCTGACGGGGGCGCCGGACGTCGCGGTGACCGCCTTCTGGCGGGCCGACGCGGACCACGAGGGGGTCGGCGTGCTGGTCCAGCTCCTGCGCGAGGTGGCGGCGGCCAGCGACCTTGCCGACCAGCTCTGAGCGGGCCGTGCGGCGCGTCCGCCCGTGCGGCCCCGGGCGGTGCGAGCGTGCTCCGGGCAGGGCCGCACCCCGCGTCCCGGCGCGCGGCCCCGATGGCGCGCGATCGCGCCCGAAGCGTTGGCGAGGCCCTTCACCGTCCCCAGTAAAGGGCCTCCCCCGCTCAACGGTGCGGGCCCGTCGCCGGTTCCCGCCGAGCCTGTCTCACTGCAACAGGCGTCCCAGCCGTCCCGGGAGGTTCGGCAGCCCGGGAATGCCCGGCGTGCCCTGCTGCCCGGCGGGCTGATTGGCCGCCGCGCCCTGGGCCGGGATCAGATTCGGGTCGATGGAGATCTCCGAGGACTGCATCAGCACCGTGCCGGTACCGACGAAGTCGTACTGGTGCTCCTCGCCGGACGCGCCGCCCAGACCGGTCAACCGCCGGGCCATGCCCAGCGCGCCGCGCATGTACTTGGTGTCGAAGTGATGACACGGCGTCGGGCAGTCCGCCCAGCCGAGCAGTGCCTCGGGGTCCACCCGGATCGGCGGCTCGACGAAGTGCACCGCGCCGTTGGAGGCGGCCACGAACTTGCCGGTGCCGATCAGGGTGACGAACCCCGGCACGATCGACTGCTTGAGGTCCAGGCCGGGCTGGAACGCGAGCAGGTTGGCCGCCCGGATGGTCAGATTGCCCACTTCCAGGTCGTACGAGTTGACGTCGAAGCCGCGGTCGGCGAGCAACAACCGGCCGTTGCCCTGCGCGACGATCCAGTCCTGGATGTACAGCGGCGAGTTGAAGTTCGCGGTGACCAACCGGTCGAGCGCGCCCACGCCCAGCGCCTCGAACTTGATCCGCCCGTAGTAGGCGATCATCTTGCCCTTCTGCACGAACCACTCGCCGTCGAGCGCCACGCAGAAGGCGTACGGATTGACATTGTCGTCCTGCGGCAGCGTTCGCGCGTCGAACACCGCGGGGCCGGAACCGAGGGCGGTCACAACTTCTCCTCGCTCGCCTGGACGTAGACCGTGCCCGTGCCGGACAGTTCCAACTGGAACGCCTCGCCGGAACCGCGCCCGATCACGTCGCGCCAACCCACGTTGGCACCGATTCGGTTGTCGATCTGTCCTCGGTGTGCCACATACGCCTGCGGGTCGACGTGGATCGAGCGGCCCGGCTGGACCGGCAACTCGATCACGCCGCCGTGCGCGAGCACCCCGCACCACCCGTGGCCGGTCAGCGTCGTGGTGAACAGGCCCTGGCCGGTCACCTGGCCGCGGATCATGCCGCGCACGCCGCCCTGCGAGCCCATGAACATCGTCCCCTGCCGCAACGAGTCCTCGAACACGAGCAGCCGGTCCGCCTCCACGTGCAGGGTGTCGCCGGTGATCTGGATCAGATGCACGTGTCGGCCCGCGTGGCCGAACATCACCGTGCCGTCGCCCTCGGCCTTCATCAGCGGCACCGACTCGCCGGCCAGCCGCCGCCCGATCATCCCGCCCACGCCTTGGGCCCCGGTGGTGGTCGGGGTGAAGGAGATCTCGCCCCGGTAGGCCAACATCGCACCGCGCAGGCAGTACAGCGTCTGCCCCGGACGTACGGTGGCCTCGATCATCTTGGAGTTGACCTGGTCGAACGTCACGTCTGGCCCCCGATGGTCTGTCGCTCGGTGGGCTGTACGTAGACCAGCCCCTCGCCCTGGAAGCGCAACTGCACGCTCTCGCCGGATCCCTCGCCGATGAAGGTGCGCCAGTTGACGTCCTTGACGAACTCCTTGCGGAGCTGCCCGGTGTGCGCGACATACGCCCCCGGGTCCACCGACAGCGGTTCGCTCTGCGACACCCGCAGCACGATGGCCGGCCCGTCGGAGGTGACCGCGACCGTGCCCTGACCGGAGACGGTCGTGGTGAACAGGCCCTGCCCGCTGCTCGCGCCGCTCAAGCCGGTGAACTCGGTGCCGGTGCGCAGACTCTGGTCGACGGCGAGCAGATTGCTCGACTCGACGTGCAGCGTCTCGCCGGTCAACCGGACGAGGTTGATCTCGGTGGCCCGGTCGGCGAACCAACAGGTGCCCTCACCGCTCACCTCCATGAGGGTCATGCCCTCACCGGTGAGTCGACGGGTCACCATGCCGCGCAGGCCCTCACCCCCACCGGACAGTCGCTTGAAGGACATCCGTCCGTCATAGGCGATCATCGTCCCGTTCCGGGCCTTGACCGCCTCTCCGCTCATGCCCACCGCGAGAACTCGCGTGCCATGCATCACAAAGGTCGCCACGGTCCGGAAGCTAGCAGCGGGCTACCGGTTGTCGGAGGGTGGAAACCCCTCATCTTGCCGGGGTTTTACCAGCGGCGCGGCGGCGGGCGGCGGCGGACCGCAGGGGCGGGAGGAGCGGTGGTGCCGCCGGGACGCCGTTGCGCCGGCGCCGAGGGCCTCTTGTAGCTTGAGGGGGCAGCCGGCCGGATCCGGCGCGTGCCCAGGCCGCGGACCGCGAGGAGTGCACCACCATGACGATGTTCGCCTCGCCCGAGGACGCCCGCACCCGGCTCGGTGCCGTCGACTACCTGACCGACCCCGGCATCGCGACCGCCGTCTTCCTGGCCGACGCGCTCGGCAAGCCGCTGCTGATCGAGGGGCCTGCGGGGGTCGGCAAGACCGAGTTGGCCAAGGCGGTCGCCGCGGCCACGTCCGCCGAGCTGATCCGGTTGCAGTGCTACGAGGGCCTGGACGAGTCCCGGGCGCTGTACGAATGGGACTACCGCAAACAACTGCTGCGCATCCAGGCGGGCGTGGACGG
This sequence comes from Embleya sp. NPDC001921, assembly GCF_053594475.1. Lineage (NCBI taxonomy): Bacteria > Bacillati > Actinomycetota > Actinomycetes > Kitasatosporales > Streptomycetaceae > Embleya > Embleya sp. NPDC001921. The sequence continues at coordinate 206,961 of NZ_JBSFEO010000001.1, read as the reverse complement.
ATGGGACGAGGCCCGCGCGGGGATCTTCGCCGAGGAGTTCCTGCTGGCCCGGCCGCTGCTGACGGCGATCCGTCGGGACGAGCCGACCGTGCTGCTGATCGACGAGACGGACAAGGCGGACGTCGAGGTCGAGGGGCTGCTGCTGGAGGTGCTCTCCGACTTCCAGGTCACCATTCCCGAGCTGGGCACGATCACCGCCTCGCGGCGCCCGTTCGTGGTGCTCACCTCGAACGCGACGCGCGAGCTGAGCGAGGCGCTCAAGCGGCGCTGCCTGTACCTGTACATCGACTACCCGACGCCGGAGCGCGAGCGGGACATCGTGCTCACCCGGGTGCCCGGGATCCGCGAACAACTCGCCGAACAGGTGGTGCGCACCGTCGCGTCGCTGCGTGCGTTGGAGCTCAAGAAGGCGCCGTCCATCGCCGAAACCCTGGACTGGGCAAGGACGTTGATCGCGCTGGAGGCCGACGCGCTGGACGAGGACGCGATCGCGCGCACGCTCGGCGTCGTGCTCAAGCACTCCTCGGACCACACGCGGGCCGCGAAGGAACTCGGCCTGCCCGGCATCGGCGGCTGATCGCCGATGACCCTCCTGGACCGTCACACCGGATTCGTCCGGGCGTTGCGCCACGGCGGATTGCCGGTGTCGCTCGCCGAAGGGCTGGACGCCGCCCGCGCGTTGACCGTGCTCGACCTCGCGGATCGGGAGACGCTGCGGGCCGCCTACGCCGCGTCGCTGGTCAAGCGGCACACCCACCGGGGGGTCTTCGACACGCTGTTCGAGCTGTGGTTCCCGGTGGGCGCGGCGGCGACCGGGGTCGATCGCACGGACGCGGCGCCCGAGGAACCGGCCGGCGCGGCGCGGGGCGGGGGAGATCCGGACGCCGCCGACGCCGAGGCCTTCCGCGACCGGTTGCGCGAACTCCTGCTCGGCGAGGACGACATCGCGCTGCGCCGGTTGGCCCGCGAGGCGGTCGGGCGGTTCGGCGCCTTCGACGGGCCCTCGGGACCCTCGTGGTCCGCGAGCATGGTCGGCCGCGCACTGGACCCGCGAACGCTGATGGCGGGCCTGCTGCGCGCGGTGCTCGGCGGCCGACTCCCGGGCGGGGTGGCCGAACGCAACGCGCGACGGATGATCCAGACCCGGATGGACCGGCTGAACGGGCACGTCCTCGCCGACGTACGCCGTCGACTCGCCGAGGAGCGCGGTATCGAGCGGGTCGCCGAGACCGCGGTCGAGCCGGCGGTGGAGAACCTCGACATCCTGCGCGCGAGCCGGACCGACCTGATCGCGCTGCGCCGGGAGATCCAACCGCTCGCGCGGCGCCTGGCCACCCGGCTGACGATCCGTCAACGGGCGGGCCGGCACGGCCGTCTGGACTTCCGCCGCACGGTGCGCGCGTCGTTGTCCACGGGCGGCGTGCCGCTGACCACCCACCACCGGCCGCGCCGCCCGCACAAACCCGAACTGGTGGTGCTGTGCGACGCGAGCGAGTCGGTCGCCTCGTTCGCCCACTTCACCCTGATGCTCGCCTACGCGCTGCGCGAACAGTTCGCCCGGGTACGGGCGTTCGCGTTCATCGACACGGTGGACGAGGTGACCCGGTTCTTCGAGCGGCCGGGCGGGGACGTCACCGAGGCGATGCGCCGACTGACCGCGGAGGCCGATCTGGTGCGGCTGAGCGGACACAGCGACTACGGACACGCGTTCCGAGTCTTCGTGGAGCGCTACGGCGACGTGATCGGACCGAAGACCTCGCTGCTGATCCTGGGCGACGCGCGGAACAACTATCAGGACCCGGCCCTGGCCGCCGTAGAGGCCATGGTGGCGCCGGCCCGGCACGCGTGGTGGCTCAACCCGGAACCGGAGCGCGACTGGGACACCGGCGACTCGATCGCGAGCGTGTACGGCCGGCGGATCTCCATGATCGAGTGTCGCAATCTGACCCAACTGGGCTCATTCATCGGTGAGTTGGCCTGATTGCGAGCGATCGACCGGGGCTCGGGCGATGACTGCGAAAGGCCGGCCGAAGGGCTCGATCGAATGCGTTCGTACATTCGGGGGAGGGCCTTGGCCATTCGGGGGAGTGCCTTGACGTGCCGACTTGACTACCTCTCGGCGAGCCGCGAGGGTACGTGCCGTGATCACGGCACACGTCGATGCCCCTGCTCCGCGAGGCGGGCGGGAGAGATGCCTCGACGGTCGCCGCCGGCTTTTGAGGATGGGTGACAAATGCGAGCTCAGGCCGACGCTCCCGCATGGCGCAAGAGTTCGAAGAGCGGCGGAGGCAACTGCCTCGAGGTCGCGATCCTCGACGGTGTCCTCGTGCGTGACTCGAAGCAGTCGGCGATCGGTCCTCGGCTGCGATTCGCCGGAGCCCAGTGGCGGCTGTTCACGACGCTGACGGGTGCGGCCCGGGTATCCCGGTAGAACCCGCGGAGAGATGGTCGAGCGCTCGTCGAATCAACTCCTCCGCCTGATCGAGATGGGCGATCTGTTCGAGTCGCCAGAAATCCTCCAGGTAATTCAACGGCGCCTCGACCTCCGAATTCTCCCGGATGGTCAGGTGCTTTTCCTCGGGACCCTCGACGGAGAGCACCAGACCGTCCTCCGGATCGCGGAACTCGAAGATCGTGTAGCCGAGATTCACGATCGAATTCAGTCCGGCGCTCAGCGGCGCGATCCGCACGAAGACCCGAGGGTATTCCCGGACCGTCAGCAGATGCCGCAACTGCTCGCACATCGCGGATACCCCGCCGACCGGGCGATACAGCACACCTTCGTCGATCACGAAGTTCAACAGCGGTCGGTCCTCACCGTTCGTCAGGATCCGCTGCCGGTCCAGGCGCAGCCGTACCTGCTCGTCGACGTGCCGGCCCGGGCTGAGGTGTTCCAGGATCGCCCGCGCGTACGCCTCGGTCTGCAGCAGGCCGGGGATGCGCAGCGGTTCGAAGTTGCGGATCAGCGTGGCCGAGGACTCGTAGCCCAGGAAGGTGAGCAGGGCCGGGGAGACGATCGTGCGGTACGCGCTCCACGGGGTGCGTCGCCGAGCGCCCCTGGCCAGGGCCAGGAGCTCGTCCACCCGGGTGCGGTCGTTGATGCCGTACTGCTGGATCAGCGCCCGCAGGTCGGTGACGGTCACCCCCACGCCGCCGGATTCGATGCGGATCACTTTCGAAAGCGACCATTCCAGGCGGGTCGCGACATCGCGTTGGGTCATTCCGGCCGCTTCGCGAAGTCGCCGCAGCTTGTCGCGTAAGCGCCGACGCAAAATCATCGGATCCTGGCTCGTCGGCATCCATGCCCTCCCCGTGGTGGTCGAAAAGATCACCCATCGGCTTTCCGGTCGGCCATCTCGCGTCTGGCGAGGTGGCAGAAAGCCAACGCACGACCGACATATCGAGCTCTACTGCATGGGGATACCCCCCGGCAAGAGGCGCGGCACCCGAGGACCCGCCGCGAGTCGTGTCGAGCGGGAAATTCGGCCGGCCGCACGATCTCGTGGGCGTGGGGCCGAGGAGACGGGTGGGTGTGCGGATGCGGGTGGGGCGGAAAGCGGGTGTGCGCGAACGGCCTTCGAGGAGGCCGTGCATCCACCCGGTCGGTGCGAACGTGGCCGGTTTGTCGCCGCCCGATCGCCGGGTGCGATCTGCCAGGCTCGACCCCATGGACGCGAATCGACTCGCCGTGGACTTCTGGGACAACGCCTACGCGGACGGAATGTACGCGGACGCCGGGCCCGACGCGTTTGTGCACCGCATTCTCGCGGTGGCCGCGCCGGGCACCCGCGGCGTCGAGATCGGCTGCGGCAACGGCCGCAACCTGATCCCGTTGACCGAGGCCGGCCTGGACCTGGTCGGCGTCGACCCCTCCCGCCGGGCGCTGGAGCAACTGGCCGCTCGTGCCCCGGAGTCGACCCTGGTGCACGGCACCCAGGACGATCTGCCGCCCGGTCGACGCTACGACCTGGTGATCGGCATCCAGGTGCACCAGCACGGCACCCGCGACGCCGCCCGCGCGCTGCTGCGCGGCTCGCTGGCCCGGGTCGCCCCCGGCGGCCTGTTCGCGCTGCGGACCGCCTCCGCCGACACCCAGGCGGTCGAGGCACACGAGGTGCTGGACGTCACCGAGGACGGCGGCCGAACCTTCCGCTACCTGGAGGGATTCAAGGCCGGCCTCGTCGTGCACTACTACGGCCGACTCGAACTGGAGTCCCTGCTCCGCGACTTCGAGCCGGTACTGCCGCTGCGCGCGGAACACACCGAGCGCCGCGACCCGCCGGCGGGCACCTGGGCCCACTGGGAGACGATCGTGCGAAGGCCGGCGTGACCGCGCCGCGGCGGTTCCTCGCGCACCCGAGTGGATCGGCCGCCGAACCGCTACGCCTCCACGTCCGCAGCCGTACCGCCGGTCATCCGCAACAATTCGGCGTACGTGGTCGGGTACATGTGGTTGTGGTCGCCGGCCCCGGCCCAGACCACCTCGTGCTTGTCCAGCCAGGTGTCGACCAGGGTGCGGATCCGGTACGGGTGGCCGACCGGGGCCACGCCGCCGACCTCCTGGCCGGTCGCGGAGAGCACGAACTCCGGGTCGGCCCGGCGCAGCTTGCGGATGCCGAGGAGGCGGGAGACGACCCGGGTGTCCACCCGGTGCGCCCCACTCGTGATCACCAGCAGCGGTTGGCCGTCGGCGGAGAACACCAGGCTGTTCGCGATCGCGCCCACGTCGCAGCCCAGTACCTCGGCGGCGGCCGCCGCGGTGGGCACCGTCTCGGCGAATTCCCGAATCTCTCCCGCGGCCCCGAGCGCGCGCAGCGCCTCGGCGACCGTCTCGACCGGCGTATGCATGAGGTGAGACTAGGGCGTGTCTTCAATCCCCCGCCGAGCTCCACGACGCCCGGCACCGCATCCGCCCTTCGGGCTCCCTCGCTGCGCTCGCCGCCCCGGAGAACCACCCGAAGAGAACCACTGTGCGGGCGCTTCTCCGGCACGCCGATGCACGGCATCCGCCCGTCGGGCTCCTCGCCGCGCTCACGCCGCGGAGCCCGACGGGGGATTGAAGACACGCCCTGGTACCCGTGCGGTGCTACCTTGACCGGCCATGACAGTCAATCGTCGGGTGCTCTTGATCAGTGGCTCGCTGCGGGCGCAGTCCACCAACTCCGCGCTGGTGCGGACCGCGCGGGCGGTCGCGCCCGCGGGGGTCGACGCGGTCGTCTTCGACGGATTGCACGCGCTGCCGCACTTCAACCCGGACGAGGACCACGAACCGCTGCCGGCCGCCGTGGTGGAGTTGCGGGCCGCGATCGACGCCGCCGACGCGGTGTTGTTCTCCACGCCCGAATACGCCGGCGCGCTGCCCGGCTCGTTCAAGAACCTGCTGGACTGGACCGTCGGCGGCGTCGAGACCAGCGACAAGCCGGTCGCCTGGATCAACGCGTCCACCCACCCGAACGGCGCGGCCATGGCGCACGAGTCGCTGCGCACCGTGCTCGGCTACACCGGAGCCGACGTCGTCGAATCGGCCTGCGTACGCGTCGGCGTGGCCCGCGACGCGGTGGGCCCGGACGGCCTGATCGCCGACCCCGGCGTACGCGCCGGCATCACCGCGGCCTTGACCACACTCACGCGAGCGGCTCTCGCGCGCGCCTGAAGGTCGTCGGCCCCGGCGCGGTCGCCCGGGCCGTTCGCGCCCGGGTGAGGATCGGCTGATCTATCGTCAAAAGTGGCCTCCCGAAGGGTGTTTCGCCGCTCTATGCTGACCCCGCCATCGAGACGGGGGTTACGCGTGCCTGTGATCGTGATCGCTCTGGGGATCGTCTTTCTGGTCGACATCCTGCGGGTGTGGTTGCCCTCGCTGATCACCGTGTACGGCGACGCCGGGGCCACTCCCGCCGAACAACTGGGCCTGTTCGCGGTCGCGTGGTTCGCGGTCGCCTTCGCGGTGGTCCCGCTGTGCCGTCGGGTCGGTGGGCGACCGGTCGCGGTCTCGGCCGGCGTGGCGATGGTGATGCTGCGACTGTGGCTGCAGTTCACCGACGGCGGCGACGCGCAGCTCTACCTCGCGTGCCTGGCACTGGTCGCCGCGCTGTGCTGGCTGATCGCGGTCGCGCACACCGGCTGGGACGCGAGCGTGGGCGTGCCGGCCGGCCTGGCGGCGGCGGTCGCGCTGCACGCCGGGCTCGGCACCCTCGACCCGATGTGGCTGGAGGCGTGGCGCGGCTGGGCCGTACTGGGCACGCTCGCCGTGCTGTTCGTGGCCGCGCAGGTGTGGATCCAGGCCCCGGCCGGACCCGCGCCCGGGCCGGTCCTGTGGGCTGTGTTCGGCCCCGCGCTGTTCCTTACCGGCGTGTTGTTCGGCAACGTCGGCGTCGCACACGCCGCCGCCGGCGAACCACGCTGGGGCGTACCGGTGTTGGTGGCCGCATGGGCGCTCGCGGTGCCGGTGTCCCGGCTGCGCGGGGTGTGGGTGCTGCCGCTGGGCCTGGTGCTGCTGATCGCCGGCGTGGTCGGCGCGGGCCACCTGGAGACGAGCGCGCACGATGGCGTCGTCGGCCTGGCCCCCACCGGCGCGGCCGGTTGGCAGGCACTGGGGGTGCTCGGCCTGGGCCTGGTCCTGGGCGACGCCGCCGCGCGGACGCGGACCGCGGTGCGCTGGGCGCCGGCCTGGAGCATGGTCGGCTTCTTCGCGCTGACCTTCCTGCACTACGCCCGCTACGACATCGAGATCGGCGTACTGGCTCGCGGGCGGGTGCTGCTCCTGGGAGTGCTCGCGCTCGCGGTGCCCGCCGGCCTCGCGGCGGTACGGGACCGGCGCACGCCCGCCGCCCCCGAGCCCGAGCCGGAGGCCGCGCGCGTGCCGGCCCGGGCGCCGGTGCGTGGTCGGGGCCGGACCGTGGCGCACAGCGGCGGGCACGGCGGCGCCCGGTCCGACGTCCCGCTCGGCGGCCGGACCCGCGCCGGCCGGCCCGCGCAGCGGCCCGGCCACCGGCCCGGCGCGCGTCCCGGCGCCAAGCCCGCCACGGTTCGCGCGGGCAGCCGACCGGGAGCGCCCGCCGCCGGCCCCGCCGGACGCAAGGCGGAGCGGCGCCGGGACCTCCCGCCGCCGCCGTCCCTGGCCGAGCGCGTGCACGCGCCGCTCGCACTGGCGACCGTGTTCCCCGTACTGATCGCCCTCGCCGCGTTCGGGCTGCGCCCGGGTGCCGGGTCGGCGCCGGTGCCGGACGTGGCGGCGGGCACGATGCGGGTGGTCACGTACAACATCCGCATGGGCTACGGCGTCGACGGGCGGTTCGACCCGGATCGCACGGCGGACACGATCCGGGCGCTGAAGCCGGACGTGCTGGTGCTCAACGAGGTGGACCGGGCCTGGTTCCTCAACGGCGGCCACGACGTGCTGACCCTGCTCGCGCGCCGGCTCGACCTGCCCTACCGGTTCGCGCCGGCGGCGGACCCGCAGTGGGGTGACGCGGTGCTGACCCGCAAGCCGATCCGGCACCTGGAGTCGATCAAGCTGCCCGCCGGCGGTGCGCCGACCGGCGCGCAGGCGCTGGGCGTGGTGATCGAGGCGGCGCCCGGCAAGCTCGTCGGCGTCGTGTCCACCCACCTTCAGGACGCCGACGACAAAGTCCCGCAGGAGCAGGCGGAGCGGGCCGCGGCGTTCGCCGTGCGGCTGGGGGCGTCGGCGCCGGTGGTGGTGCTCGGCGACATGAACGCGACCATCGACAGCCCGCAGATGCGGGCGTTCACCGGGCGCGGACTCGTGGACGGCCTGGGCCGGGTGCGGCCGTTGCGGACCTATCCGGCGGACAAGCCGAAGAAGGAGATCGACCAGGTCCTGGTGGACACGCGGTTGCGGGTCGCGGCCGTGGACGCGCCGCCGTCGACGGCGTCCGATCACCTTCCGGTCGCGGTGACGCTCGTGTACTGACCCGGACCGGGCGCGGCGGAGCCGCCCGGCCGCACGGTCGACGGCCGGGCGGTGGCGGGCGAGCGGGCCCGACCGGGTTCGACGGGTCACCCGGGCGGCGGCCTTGGTGGTGGGGAATGTGGGCACCGTCCTTCGGATGGCCACCATCGCGGTGGCCGTGGAGGAGGGGTGTGGGACGGTGACCGAGCGCGACGAGCCCGACCCGCATCGGTGGCAGGCGCTCGCGGTCTGTCTGATCGCGGGGTTCATCACCCTGCTGGACGTGTCGATCGTCAACGTCGCGCTGCCGTCCATCCGCGAGGGCCTCGGCGCGAGCGAGAGCGAGATCCAGTGGGTGCTGTCCGGCTACGCGCTGACCTTCGGACTCGCCCTGGTACCGGCCGGCCGGATCGGCGACGCGCGCGGTCGCCGGATGATGTTCATGACCGGCCTGGCGCTGTTCACCGGCGCCAGCGCGCTGTGCGGCGCGGCGCAGACCTCACAGTGGCTCGTGCTGTCCCGACTGCTCCAGGGCATCGCCGGCGGCATCCTCACACCACAGGTGTCCGCGCTGATCCAGCAGATGTTCTCCGGCCGCGAACGGGGCCGCGCGTTCGGCATGTTCGGCACGGTGATCGGCATCTCCACCGCCGTCGGCCCGCTGCTCGGCGGCCTGATCATCAAGGCGTTCGGCGCCGAAGAGGGCTGGCGATGGGTGTTCTACGTCAACCTCCCGATCGGCATCGTCGCGTTCGCGCTGGCCTGGCGCCTGCTGCCGGGGCCCGACCACGAGCATCGGGCCTGTCTGCGCGAACTCGACCCGATCGGTGTGCTCCTGCTCGGCTCCGGCGTGGTCCTGCTGCTCCTGCCGCTGGTCGAGGAACGCCAGTGGAAGGGGCCGCTGAAGTGGCTGCTGGTACCGGCCGCGGCGGTGTTCTTCGGTGCCTTCGTGCTGTGGGAGATCCGCCAGGGCCGACACGGTCGCAAGCCGGTGGTCGACCTGGCGCTGTTCAAGGTGCGCTCGTACACGCTGGGACTGCTGGTGATGTTGTTCTACTTCGCCGGATTCACCTCGATCTTCTTCGTCTTCACCCTCTACTTCCAGTCCGGGCTGGGCTACAGCGCGCTGCTCGCGGGCGTGGCGATCACCCCGTTCGCGCTCGCCTCGGCGGTGGGCGCCTCGATCGGCGGACGCCTGGTGAACCGCTTCGGACACGCGCTGGTGACCGGCGGCCTGGTGCTGGTCGCGGTCGGCCTGGGCGGCGCGATCCTGGCGGTGTACGAGGTGCCCGGGGAGGGGGCCGGCTGGGCGCTGGTGGCGCCGCTGGTGTGTGCGGGGCTGGGCAGCGGAATGGTGATCTCGCCCAACCAGACGCTGACCCTGGCCGAGGTGCCGCCCGTGCAGGGCGGCGCGGCGGGCGGGGTGCTGCAGACCGGCCAGCGGATCGGCTCGGCGATGGGCATCGCGGCGGTCGGGGCGGTCTTCTTCTCCCAACTGGCGGCCGTCCACGGGCAGGACTGGGCCGGGCCGCTGCGCCACGGACTGATGGTCTCGGTCGGGTTCGTGCTCGCCGCGTTCGTGGTCGCGTTCCTGGATCTGCGCAAGGAACGCATTCCGGAGCCCCGCCGAGCGGCGGGCCGGGGGGACACCCGGGTGACCCGGTAGCGTCCGGGCATGACCTTCGACATCCACGCGGCACTGCCCTCCGCGCTCGCGGATCGGGCCGGAGCCTGGGAGTTCATCCGCGCGTTCGCCGCCGACCGGTCCCGGGCGATCGGCGCCTCGGACGGCTACGACCCGACGGAACTGGACGCGTGCGCGGCGCGACTGGGCGTCCCGCTGCCGTCCGCGCTCCGGGAACTGTACGAACTGGTGGGACGGCGGGAGGACCTCACGAGCAATCACGACGTGCTGCTGCCGCCGGACAAGCTCTACGTCGAGGACGGCGTGCTGGTGTTCCGCGAGGAGAACCAGGGCGTCGCGTGGTGGGGCATACGGCCGGACGGCGACGATCCCGCGGTGATCGCGAGCTACAGCCTGGCCGAGCCTGCCGTGGAACGGTGGTCGGCCTGGCTGCCCCGGCTCTCGCTCGCGGCGATCGAGACGGTGTTGTCCGAAGTGCTGCTGTTCGACGACGAACTCGTCGAGGCGATCGAGTTCGCGCCCGAGGAGGTGGAGCAACTCCCGGAGGACCTGACCGAGTTGGCGTTTCCCGGATATCCCGAGTGCGAGGACCCGGGCAACCGGGTGCGCTGGTTCGCCGGTCCCGACCTGCTGGCCCGCTACGACGGCGGGATGATCCTGGTCCGTGCCCGCACGGAGGAGCACCTGGAGCGGTTCTTCGACGCGGTCTGCGGCGAAGAGGAGGACGGGGACGGGGAAGAGGACGGCAGGGACGGCTGACCCGCCGTCACGACGCGCCGAGGCCCGGAGCACCCACGACGGGGCACCCCGGGCCCGGGCGATCGCAACGACCCGATCGCGACGAGGTCAGGACTGACTGTTGCGGAACGGCTCCTTGGGCTTGCCCAGGTTCGGCTTGCCCAGCACGTCCTTGGACGACAGCGCGTAGATGCCGTGGTTGGTCAGCACCCACACCACGTTGCGGTCCCACTCGACGTAGACGCCGTGCGTCTGGTTGCCCATCGCCCACTCCGGGAAGGTGCCGTCCTCGGTGGGCCAGTCCCTGGTCCTGGTGCCGAACGCCTTCGGTACGAAGTACGCCTCGATCTCCGGCCGGGCCGGGTTCGCGACGTCGAAGACCTGGGCGCCCGCGTTGTAGAAGCCGTACACGAGCGTGCCGTCGTCGTGGCGCCCCGGGTTGGTGTAGTAGCCGGTGCGCTTGGGGCCGAAGCTGCCCCGACGCTGGCAGTAGTCGGTGATCCCGGCCGACCTCGGCGGCGTGGGCCGGGGCAGTTGGCCGACGATCCGGGGGTTGGCCACGTCCCGCGCGTCGATCTGGTAGATCGGCTTGTACGGCTCGTAGCAGTCCTCGGTGAGCGGGTACCCGGAGAGGTAGATCATCCCGGTCTTCTCGTACTGCGACACGTCGATGTTGTCGCCCTCGGTGCCCGCCACCGACGGCGGCAGGTCCACGTGGCCCACCTGACGCATCCGTGCCGGGTCCGAGATGTCCAGGATGGTCATGCCCAGGCCGCCCTGCACCGCGAAGCCGTACCGACCGCCCTGCTCGACCGGCTTGGGCACGAACAACGACATCCGCGCACCCAGCCAACTGGTCCGGTTGCCGCAGCGCGGGTTCTTCGCGTACGCGTCGTCCTCGCCGGTGACCTGACCCGGCAGGTGCCAGGTGTCCAGGAGTCGGGGCCTGGTCGGGTCGGACATGTCGTAGGACTGGTAGCCGGCCGAGTGCAGGTTGGTCGGGTACTCGGTGTTGGCGAAGGTGTCGTTCGGCGCGACGGCGATGAACATGTACTTGCCGCCGTCCCAATACGGCACGTCCAGTGAGCCGGAGCCCTGCTGGGCCCTGGTCGGGTCGCTGTTCAGCGGGTCCGGTTGGGTCGAGTCGGTGCTGACGGTCGAGAGCAGCCGCCAATCGGCCTTTCGGGGCCCGTCCAGGCGGTAGACCTTGAAGCCCTTGAGCCCGGGCTTTGCGCGCAACTTCTCGACGCCCGCGGGGTTGCCGTACTTGTCGTGGCCCGGCTCGTCGGTCAACTCGCTGATCTGCCGCTTGTCCTCGAAGGACTGCACCATCACGTAGGCGTTCAGTCGCTTGTTCCACTGGATCGTGGACGCGCCCCAGTAATCGCCCGCCGCCCAGGTGCCGTTGGCCTCGAGTTCGTCGCCGCCGACGTCCTCGCGGGTCATCCGCTCCACCACCGTGACGTGTTTGACGTCGGTGATGTCGTAGACGCGACCCTCGGAGCGGTCGTACTGGAACATGTACCGGCGCCCGCCGAAGTCGACGATGTTCTGCCAGGTGTGGAAGAAGTCCGGGGTGAAGTCGTAGCCCTCGTAGGCGGCTTCGACGTTCATGTTCTTCACGTACTGCCTGCCGTCGTACTCGGCGCGGCGGCCCGGGAACGGGTGCGGGTTCTCCTCGTCGAGCGGGGTCGACGCGGGCGCCAGGAACGAGCCGTCGAGCTGCATGCCGTAGGCGTTCGGGTCGGCCGGTTGCGGACGGCGCTCCTGGCATACGAACGGGATGTTGGGATCCTGCTTGCCGGCCGCGGCGTTCGCGGTGTGCGGCGGGGCACCGGCGGCGGCGTCGCGGTCGGGGCCGTCCGGGTAGCCGGCGGTGGTGGCCGCCACCAGGGCGGCCACCGCGAGGGCGCCGGATCTGCGATATCTGCGGGATCCGCCGGATCTGTGGCCGGGGGCGGGCTTGCGGCGCATCTGACGAACCTTCCGACACGGGACAATGACGGGGAAGTGCGCTTGCGGTGGGACGGGGTGCCACGCGGGGACGGCGCCGAGGTCGCCGGCGGGTCCGGCTCGCGTTCCAGCCGGCGGCAGCCCCCGAACGCGCCGTGCCGGCCGGCCGCACCGCTCCCCGTCACCTCTTCGCGGGCGAATGCCACATCCCGCGAAGCAACCCGACCCGGTGACCCCGGAAGCTCCGGTGCCACCGCGCGTCGGTCGAGGACCGCGGTGCCGACGAACCGGCATGCTCCGCGGCGCGGAACGAGTCGGCGTCGTGGCCGAACGACAACGGCGCGTCCGACCCGAACCGATCGCCCGTATCCGGGCGAACGGCTCGTCAAGAAGCTGTCGCCACGTGCATGATGGCTGCGTTGGCGCATGTCCATCCAATGCCGATCCGGCGCCACAACATCACCAAACAGGTATGCGTCCCCGTCGGGTTCGCACCATCGGACCGGTACGGGAGCCTGCGTGGACCTGCTCGACGGACGCCTGAAGTTCCGGCACCTGACCCTGATCACGGCGATCGCCGAGCACGGGGGAGTCAGCCGGGCCGCCGAGGCACTGCACCTGACCCAACCCGCCGCGACCCGCACCCTGCGCGAGTTGGAGACGATGGTCGGCGTCCCGCTGTTCGAGCGCGGACCGCACGGGATGAGCCCCACGCTGTACGGCGACGCGCTGGTGGCCCACGCGCGGGTGATCCTGGCCGAGGTGCGTCGGGCGGGCGACCACATCGCGAGCCTGCGCGAGGGGCAGACCGGCACGGTCACCGTCGGCACGCTGCTCGCGGGCACCAGCGTGCTGCTGCCGCGCGCGGTCTCCGCGCTCAAGCGGGACCGGCCCGGGATCACCGTGATCGTCCGCGAGGCCACCTACGACGTGCTGTACCCGCAACTGCTCGCGGGCGAGATCGACGTCGTGATCGGTCGGCTCGGCCGAGCCGCGGACGCCGGTCGGGTACGGCAGACCGCGCTGTATCGCGAGCCGATCCGGCTGGTGGTGCGTCAGGGCCACCCGCTCCTGGACAGCGCGAGCGCCCTCGCCGACACGATCGCGCATCCGTGGATCCTGCCGCTCGAACAGACCGCGCTGCGCAGCGAGTTGGCCCAACTGTTCGTGCGCAGCGGACTGCCGCTGCCGGCCGACCGGGTGGAGTGCACCTCGATCCTGACCATCCGGGCACTGCTGCTGGCCACCGACATGATCGCCGCGCTGCCCGAACTCGTGGTCACCGGCGACGAGCGGCTCGCGGTGTTGCCGGTGCCGCTGGAATCGGTGCGCCGCACGGTGGGCACCACGCTGATCGCGGACCGCACGCCGACGCCGGCGGTGGGCGCGTTCCTGGCCTGCGTCGGTGAACAGGCCGCCGATCTGGGGGCCGCGCTCGGCGACGAGGCTGCGCTCGACCCGGACTGAGCACGCCCGGAGCGCACTTCCGCACGCCCTGGTCAAGCGGTTTCGCCCGGGAGCACCCTGCCACCTCGACGACCGCGCGTACCGCGCACTGGGGGCCCACCGTGTGGAACGACCCGATCAGCCGCGCTCCGCACCGACACCCGTTGCTCGTGCTCAACGGACCGCGCGGGGTCGGCAAGAGCGCGGTCGCCGCCGCACTCGCCCGCCTGCTGCGGGACGCGGTCGTGTTCGACCCCGAGTCGGTCGGCACGCCCGCGCGGGAGGCCGAGGGGCGCGGTGCCGACGGGCGCGGTGCCGACGGCTGGGCGGACGTGGACGCCCGCGCGGGCGACCACCGCGCGCCGGCCGCGTGGCGGGTGCGGGACGCGGACGCCGCCGCCGCGACCCGCGATCGCCGGCGCGGGCCGGTGCTGATGCCGCTCACGCTGCCGCACCGGGCGCTGCCGCACCGGTCGAGACGGCGGGCGTATGTCGGGCTGCAAACCGGTGCATTTCGGTGCGGGTCGGTCGTTTCTCTGATATTCCCCGCCGCAACGGGTAGCCGGCACCCCGATCCGGATGCGACAGTGCCTGGAACGCGTCAAGGGTTTTCCACACCCCGTGCCGGCCACTTACCGGATCGCGCCGCGCGTGTCCATGGTGCTCGACCCCCTCGCGGGGTAAGCAGCCTCCCCCCACGATCGGGGGGCTTGTCGGATCGTCCCTCGGGCGGTTGATCAATAGCGTCGAGATGGCGCCAAGCCACCGCGCTCACCCGACCACCCTTCACCCAGAACCGGGACGCCCCATGACCTTGACCGCACCAATCCTGGATAGTCCGGATATATCGCCCGAGCGTAGGGGCAGTGACTTCGCACCGCTGCTCGCCGAACTGAAGGCGGCCGGACTGCTGGAGCGGCGCACCGCCTGGTACGCCCGGACGATCGGCCTGAACCTGCTCCTGCTGCTCGGCTCCTGGGTCGCGGTGCTTCGGGTCGGCGACTCCTGGTGGCAGCTCGCCCTGGCGATCCCGGTCGCGCTGTTCACCACCCGCGCGTCCTTCGTCGGCCACGACGCCGGGCACCAGCAGATCGCCCGCAAGGCGCGCACCCACCGCGCGCTCTCGCTGCTGCACGGCAACCTGCTGATGGGGATGAGCTGCGGCTGGTGGAACGCCAAGCACAACAAGCACCACGCCAACCCGAACCACCTGGAGAAGGACCCCGACGTCTCGGTCGGCGTGCTGGTCTGGGACGCCGACCAGACCGCCGGGCGTACCGGACTGATGGGCTGGCTGACCCGGCACCAGGCCCGGCTGTTCTTCCCGCTGCTGCTGCTCGAAGGGCTCAGCCTCAAGGTCACCGGCCTGATGGCGCTCAAGGAGCGGACCCCGCGCGAGCGCCTGGTCGAGGGTTCGGTCCTGGCCGTGCACTACGCCCTGTACTTCTCCGTACTGCTGATCGCGATGTCGCCGGTGAAGGCGCTGGTCTTCGTGCTCGTCACGCACGCGCTGCTCGGTCTGCACCTGGGCATGGCGTTCGCGCCCAACCACAAGGGCATGCCGACGCCCGGTCCGGGCGTGAAGTGGGACCACCTGCGGCGCCAGGTGCTGACCTCGCGCAACGTCACGGGCGGTCCGATCACCGACTGGATGCTCGGCGGCCTGAACTACCAGATCGAGCACCACCTGGTGCCGAACATGCCGCGCGTGAACCTGCGCCAAGCGCAGCCGATCGTGCGCGCGCACTGCGACCGGCTCGGGGTGCCGTACCTGGAGACGAGCCTGGTGCGGTCCTATCGGCAGGCGCTGGGTCACATGCACGGCGTGGGCGCGTCGCTGCGCGCCGAGCGCGCCCGCTAGGCCCGCCCGCCCGCGGCGGGACGCCGCGGGCGAAACGGGCGGCAAGGTGCGTGGAAACGGCGCGCGGAAACGATTGATGTGTTGTACATCTATCCCTAGGGTGGGGCCGACATCCCCTTCCCCACCCAGGAGCGCGTCCCGTGGCCGGTCCCGCCCCCACTCCGCAGGACCCACGACAACGCTTCCTGGTGCCGGTCCTGGGCGCGTGCGGCATCGTCGCCGCGCTCATGCAGACCGTGGTGGTACCACTGCTCCCGGATCTGCCCGCGCTGACCGGCAGTTCGGCGTCGACGGTCAGTTGGACGCTGACCGCGACCCTGCTCAGCGGCGCGGTGTGCACGCCGCTGCTGGGCCGGGCCGGCGACATGTTCGGCAAGAAGCGCATGCTCGTCGTGGCGATGAGCGTGCTCTCGATCGGCTCGCTGATGTGCGCGCTCACCTCCGACATCGGCGTGCTGATCGTCGGCCGCACCCTCCAGGGCATGGCCACCGCGGTCGTCCCGCTGGGGATCAGCATCCTGCGCGACGAGCTGCCGCCGGCCAAGGTGGGCGGCGGCGTCGCGATGATGAGCTCGACGCTGGGCATCGGCGCGGCCGTCGGACTCCCGCTGGCCGGCCTGGTCGTCGACCACGCCGACTGGCACGCGATGTTCTGGGGGGCCACCGCGCTGGCCCTGCTGGTCCTGGCGTCGATCGTGCTGGTCGTGCGCGAGTCGCCGGTGCGCAACCCCGGCCGATTCGACGTGATCGGCTCGCTCGGCCTGGCCGCGTTCCTGGTCTGCCTGCTGCTCGCGGTCTCCAAGGGCACCGCGTGGGGCTGGACGAGCACCCGCACGCTGGGCCTGCTCGGCGCGGCCGTACTGATCCTGCTCGCGTGGGGCGCGCACCAGTGGCGGGCGAGCACCCCGCTGGTGGACCTGCGGGTGACCGCGCGGCCGGCCGTACTGCTGCCCAACATCGCCGCGCTGTTCATCGGCTTCTCGTTCTACGCCAACA
This sequence comes from Embleya sp. NPDC001921, assembly GCF_053594475.1. Lineage (NCBI taxonomy): Bacteria > Bacillati > Actinomycetota > Actinomycetes > Kitasatosporales > Streptomycetaceae > Embleya > Embleya sp. NPDC001921. The sequence goes on along the minus strand of NZ_JBSFEO010000001.1, from coordinate 190,413 downwards.
GCCTGTCCACGGCCCAACTCGTGCAGACGCCCAAGGACAGCGGCTACGGGCTGGGTGTTTCGGTCGCGGTCGGCGGCCTGTGCCTGCTGCCCGGCGGGGTGATGATGGTCGTGCTCTCGCCGATCTCCACCCGGCTCACCGCCACCCGGGGACCCAGGTTCTGCCTCGGCGTCGGCGCCATCCTGCTCGGCCTGGGCTACGTGGTGCGCATCTTCACCAGCCACGAGTTGTGGACCATCATCCTGGGCGCGACCGTGGTCGCCTCCGGCACCGCGATGTGCTATTCGGCGCTGCCGATGCTGGTCATCCAAGCCATCCCCGCCGCGCAGACCGCCGCCGCCAACGGCATCAACGCGCTGATGCGCACCATCGGCCAGGCCGTGTGCAGCGCGGTGGTGGCGGCGGTGCTCACGTCGTACACGATCGACGCCGGCGGCCTCGTGCTGCCCGCCCTGCACGCCTACATGGTCGTCTTCGTGATCGCCGGCGTGGTGGCCTGCTGCGCGCTCGTCGCGTGCCTGTGCATCCCCGAGCCCACCGGCCCGACGGCCGCGGCCATCCCGCCGCAGCCGTCGAGCCCCGCCCGGGAGAGCGAGCCCCGGTCGGCTGCGGCTAGCCCAGACCCAACCGGTCGAACATGATCAGCCCGTCCTCGAACACGGTCAGGTCGACCACCTTCGCGTCCTTCGCCTGGATCGCCGCGGTGAACGCCTGCTCGTAGGCGAACATCGGTACGTCCTTTGCCAGTTCCTGCTGCACCAGCGCGTACGCGGCGCGCCGGGTCGGCACGTCGGTGCCGGCCCGGGCCCGGTCCAGCGCCTGGTCCACCGCCGGGTTCTTCCACTGCATGTGGTTGTCCTGGCCCTTGGAGTGCAGGAAGTTGTACAACACCGGCTCCGGGTCGTCGAAGGACAACACGAACTCGCCCGCGTCGAACTGCCGCTGGATCTGCACCTTCTGCAGGTATTGGGTGCCCTCCAGGAACTCGGTCTTCATGGAGATGTTCTTCATCTCGGCGAGTTGCGCCAGCCAGTACTCGGCGGTCACGTGCGAGCCGGGACTGTTGTACGTGCTGTAGGTGAAGGACAGCGGCTTGCCCTCGGCCGCGAGCGCGTCCAGGAGCCGCTGCGCCTCGGCCCGGTTGTTCGCGGGCATCGGCGCGTCCGGCGCGGCGAAGTCCGAACCCGGGCGCAGGAACGTGCTCAGCGGCTTCCCGGCGTTGTCGGTGACCACCTTCGCGCGCTGGGTCGGATCCATGATCAGCGCGAACGCGCGCCGTGCGCGGGGATCGTCGAACGGCGGCCGACTGGTGTTGAACAGCGTCATGAACCCGCCGCTCTTGGCCTCGGTCAGCACCGGCAGGCCCGCCTTGCGGGCGTCCCCCATCAGCTTGGCCTGGGCCGTGGTCAGCACCTGGGCCTGGTTGGCGCTCAGCATGGCCAGCCGCTGCGTCTGGTCGACCACCGGCTTGAGGGTCAACTCCTTCAGCGGCGGCCGTCCGCCCACCTGCCAGTACTTCGGATTGCGCTCCAGGACCATCTGCTGGTCGCGCACCCAGCTCTTGAGGCGGTACGGCCCGGCGCCCACCGGCTTGGCGCCGAAGCCCTTCGGGTCGGCCTTGATCGCGGTGGGCGAGCCGATGAACGCGAGGTTGTGCGCGATCACCTTGTCGAAGTGCGCGTTCGGCGCCGGCAGCGTGACCTCGAGGGTCCGGCTGTCGGTGACGGATATGCCGAGCCCGGCGACCACGCGCGCCTGCATCGACTTGTTCGCCGGATCGGCGTGCCGCTCCCAGTTGAACCGGACCGCCTCGGCGTCCAGCGCGGTGCCGTCGGAGAACTTCAGATCCGGCCGCAGGCGCAGCGTCCAGACCCGGCCGTCCTCCGCCGCGGTCGCGCTCTCGGCGAGCTGGGGTTGGGCCCGCCCGGTCTTGGGATCGATCCACAGCAGTACGTCGAACACGGCCGCGGCCTGGGTGCCGCCGGTGATCTGGGACAGGCTCGCCACGGTCGGGTCCAGGCTGCGCGCCTCCTGGGTGACCAGGACGGTCATCGCGGCACGCGACGAGCCGCCGCTGCCCGATGATTCCGAGCCGCAGGCGGCGGTGGTCAGGGTCAGCCCGGTCAACGCGGCGAACAGGGCCGCCTGCCGGGGGAGCACGGATCGCACGGTGGTCGCTCCTCGCACGGGCCCATCCCGGGTCGGGCGGACCCTGGGTCTCCATGGGTGCTGCGTCTCGACGAGCAATGGGGATCAACCTAGGGTCCCTCCTGACTCACCGTCAACAACCGTTCCATGCAGAGTGATCGCCCCGAGGCGGTGGGTGATCGACGCGGAGCCTGCGGGCCGGTCGGGTGATCCATGCGATTTTCCTGGTAAATCGGGCATAGGACGCTGTGTTTGTCGGCCTTCGACGGACACGGCGTCCAAGCCGCCGAGACCCCCGAACGCAACGCACGCCAGGAGACCGCATGACGACCGCCGCCCTGTCGCCGGAACTGCTCGCCGAGCTGCGCCGCCCGCGCGCGTACCCCGCGGTGTCCTTGACGCTGCCCACGCACCGGCACCGCCCGGAGAACCAGCAGGACCACATTCGGCTGCGGAATGTGCTGGCCGAGGCGGAGAAGCGGCTCTCGGCGGATCCGGAGGTGGGTCGGGAGGCGCGGATCAAGACCGTGGACCGCCTCAAGGCCGCGGCGGCCGAACTGGATCCCGAGCACTTCCTGGACGGCCTGGTGTTGTACGCGTCGGCCGAGGAGCACTACGCGTTCACCGTGGAGGCGCCGGTGAGCGAGCGCGTGGTCCTGGCGACCACCTACCTCACCCGCAACCTGGTGTCAGCGGCCGAGCGGCTCACCCCGTACTGGGCGCTGGTGCTCAGCGAGCACGAGGTGCGGCTGTGGCACGGCCGCGGCGACGGGGTGCACGAGATCCGCGACGGCGGCTTCCCGGTCACCTCGGGCGGCCCCGAGCGGGACGGACCGCCCACCCGCGAAGGCGGCGGCATGGGGGTGAGCGAGGACTTCCGGCGGCTGTTGAACGAGGCCGACGAGCAGTTGGCGCGCGCGCTGGCCGGGCGCCCGGGCAAGGTCGTCGTGGTCGGCCTGCGGCCGCAGGTCAAGGCGTTCCGTGAGGGCACCCGCAACGGCGCGCACCTGGCCGGGGCCGAGTTGGAGGTCGGCGGCGTCGTGGAGGCCACTCCCGCGCAATTCGCCGAGATCCTCGCGCCGGCCCGGACCGCGCTGGCGGCCGAGGCGACCGCGGCGGCGCTGCGCGAGCTGGACGACGCGCGCAGCGCCAAGCGGTATGCCGGTGGCATCCAGGAGACGTGGGCGCCGGCCCGGGCCGGCCGCGGCGCGCTGCTCGTGGTCGAGGAGGGGCTGCGGGTGACCGGGCGCCTGGTCACCGTCGACAGCACCGGGGAGATCGCGCTCCAGGTGCTGACCGGGCCGCACGCCGAGGACGCGGTGCTGGCCGGCCGAGCCGAGGACGACATCGTGGACACCGTGGTCGAGGCGGTGTTGGAAGCGGACGGCGAAGTGGTCTTCGTACCCGACGACACGTTGAAGGAGGCCGCCGGCATCGCGCTGGCGCTGCGTTACTGAGCCGCGCCACCCGGCGGGCGACGGGCGGGCCCGGAAGACACGGGCCGGGAGAGCACGGGCCCGGGAAACACGGCCCGGAACGCGACGAGTGCGGCGGCACCCCCTCCGGGGCGTCGCCGCACTCGTGTGACACGTGTCATGGCGACGGTGGGCCGGGGATCAGTGCAGATCGCGTTCCAGTGCCTCGAGGTCGTCCTCGTACGCGGTGCTGGTCTCGAATCGGTAGATGATGCTGCGCGGATCCGCGTCGTCGAACGGCGCGTCCAGCCACTCGCCCGGCTCGGTCGGCTCGATCGCCGACACCCACAGGGTGGAATCGCCCGGTTCGAGGCCGAGTTCCTCGGCGCGCTGGGCGATCTCGTCCGGGTCGTAGACGTCGAACAACACCGCGACCGCGCTCGACGCGCTGTCCGTGCCGGTGTCGCGCGGGGACGTCGGCGGTTCGGCGTCGCCGGCCTCCGCGTCGGCCCGGCGGGCGTGGTCGACGAGCGTGATCAGGTCCTTGATCACATAGTCCCGGCGGATCAGCACGGTGACCGCCTCCGGGTTGGTCGGACCCTCGTACTCGGCTTCCTCGCTGCTGCCGGGCACCTCGAACGGGGTGACCTCGTCAAAGGCGTCGTACAACAGCTCGTCGTACGCCTCGGCGGCGGCGGCGAGCGCGTCGTACGCGGCGAACACGGCCGGGTCGCTCTCGCCCTGGCGGGCTTCGACGGCGGCCAAATGGTCGTCGATCGCCGATTTGAGAACGTCCGCGGCGGCACGGACCTGCTCTGGCGTGGGCTGTGCGACACCGGTCATGGGCTGACGTTATCCGCAAGAGCCCCACGCGCGCACAATGGTTCACTGATGGCGGAGTCGGAGAGTCACCAAAAGGCCGGTCACCGCGCCTCGGCGCGGCCGCCGGGGAATGGAAACATGGCGGACTACGAGTTTCGGCAACTGGACATTCCGCGCGGCACGTCCCGCACCGACGCGTGCCGGATCCTGACCGAGCATGCGGAGTACGGGTATTGGGAGCTGGATCGCCTGCTCCTGCGCGGCGACGGCAGTCGCCGGGTGGTGCTGCGGCGCCGCATCATCCGGCAGGTGCGCACTATGTGACGGATCGTCACAAAAAAGAGGACTGCCCGCCCCTGTCCTCCCAGGGGCGAGCGGTCCTCGGGTCGTGCGTCGTGTACGCCGTGCTCAGTCCTGCGCGGGGCGCGAACGGCGGTAGAGCACGAAGCCGCCGAGCAGCAGCGCGGCGCCGATCGGGGCCACCACCAGTGCGTCCGAACCGGTCTGCGCGAGCGAGCCGCCGTGGCTCGTGGATCCGCCGGTGCCGCCGCCGCTGGTGCCGCCCGTGGTGTCGCCGCCGGTGGTGCCGCCGGTCGTCCCACCCGTCGTGCCGCCCGTCGTGCCGCCGCTGGTGCCACCGGTGGTCGGCGGCTTCGTGGTCGGCGGCTTGGTGGTCGGGGGCTTCGTGGTGGGCGGCTTGGTGGTCGGCGGCTTCGTCGTCGGCGGCTTCGTGGTGGGGGGCTTGGTGGTCGGGGGCTTCGTGGTGGGCGGCTTGGTGGTCGGCGGGTGCGTGGTGGGCGGCGTGTGCGACCCGTTCGCGCAGTGGTTGCCGAACGCCGGGTTCAGCGCGCCGACCACGTTCACCGTGTTCCCGCACACGTTCACCGGGACGTGGATCGGGACCTGAATGTTGTTGCCCGACGCCACGCCGGGCGAGCCGGCGGCCGCACCCTGGGCTCCACTGCTGGCGCCGGCCACGCCGACCGCCGCGGACGCGAGTGCGCCCGTGGTGGCGACGACGACCAACAACCCCTTCTTGGCGAGCTGGTGCATGTAAGTACCCCTGTGTCTCTCTCGCGAGGGGCGGGGGACGTTGACCCCGCACGGACGTCAACGAGGGCCGACACAGGAGGTCACCGGGGTTGGGTCGATTCGCTCGTACGGCTGAGTTTTGGGATTCTCCGGAACCGGATTCCGACCGCTTTTGATCGCTCTGATCCCCAGGTGGGCGCTTGGCCGACCGATGACGACCGCGCTCCGAAGTACGGGAACGGCGGTGCGAAGCGCCGTCGCGGGCCCGCCGGCGGGCGGCCTCCTGGGGACCGCCCGGTCCGGCCCGGTGGTCCCGGCGCGGACCCGGGTGATCCCGGTGCGGACGGCCCGTACGGCGCGCCGGCCGGGGCCGGTCGTGCCCGCGCCGACCGCACAGCGGGACGGCCCCGAGACCGCGTGGGTCTCGGGGCCGTCCGTACGCCAACGAGCGTGTGGGCCTGGATCAGGCGTTGATGCAGGTGTTGCCGAACGCGGGGTTCAGCACGCCGATGATGCTGACGGTGTTGCCGCACAGGTTGATCGGAATGTGGATCGGAACCTGGACGTTGTTGCCCGACAGCACACCGGGGGAGCCGACGGCCGCACCCTCCGCCTCGGAGTTCGCCATGGCGCCACTGGCGCCGGCGAGCACAAGACCACCGCCGGCCGCGACGATGAACGCGACCTTGCCCATCTTCTTCATAATTCTTCCGTCCTCCTTGTCGACACCACGACGCGCTTGCGCGCCGCACAAGGGGAAACGACAGGATCGGGCGGAGGCTACGCGCGGGCCGAGGTATTCACTCGATCGGGCCCGAACCCGGTCGACGCCCGGGCTCCGGGCCCGACCGGCGTGCGGCCGGGGTGCCGGGAGCCGTCCCGGACCCGACCGCACGTCGTTCGCTCACGCGTTGTCGAGGAAGTGATCCAGCACCCGCACGCCGAACTTGAGCCCGTCCACCGGGACCCGCTCGTCGACGCCGTGGAACATGCCCGCGAAGTCGAGGTCGGCCGGCAGCTTCAGCGGCGCGAACCCGAAGCAGCGGATGCCCAGATCGGCGAAGGACTTGGCGTCGGTGCCGCCGGACAGGCAGTACGGCACCGCGCGCGCGGCCGGATCGTGCGCGCGCAGCGCGGCCGACATCGCCTCGACGAGCGCGCCGTCGAAGCCGGTCTCCAGGGCCTGGTCGGTGTGCACCGTCTCGCGGCGCACCCGGGGGCCCAGCACCGCGTCCAACTCGGCGTGGAACTCGTCCTCGAAGCCCGGCAGGAACCGGCCGTCCAGGTGCGCGGTGGCCTGTCCGGGGATCACGTTGACCTTGTACCCCGCGTTCAGCATGGTCGGCTGCGCGGTGTTGCGGATGGTCGCGCCGATGATGCTCGCGATCGGGCCCAGCCGCTCGATGGTGGACTCGATGTCGTCCGGGTCGAGTTCGATGCCCAGCGCGTCCGAGATCTCGTCCAGGAACGCGCGCACGGTCTTGGTGACCCGGATCGGGAACTTGTGCCGACCCACTCGCGCGACGGCCTCGGCCAGTTCGGTGATCGCGTTGTCCTTGGCGATCATCGAACCGTGGCCGGCGGTGCCGTCCACGATCAGCCGCATCCAGTCCATGCCCTTCTGGGCGGTCTCGACCAGATACAGGCGCAGATCGTCGTTGACGGTGAAGGAGAAGCCGCCGACCTCGCCGATGCCCTCGGTGACCCCCTCGAACAGGTCGGCGTGGTTGTTCACCAGGTGCCGCGCGCCGAACACGCCGCCGGCCTCCTCGTCGGCCACGAACGCGAGCACGATGTCGCGCGAGGGCAGCCGGCCGGTGCGTACCCGGTCGCGCAGCACCGCGAGCACCATCGCGTCCATGTCCTTCATGTCGACCGCGCCGCGGCCCCACACGCAGCCGTCCTCGACCTCGCCCGCGAACGGGTCGTAGGTCCAGTCCGCGGCGTTGGCGGGCACCACGTCGAGGTGACCGTGGATCAGCAGCCCCGGCCGGGACCGGTCGGTGCCCTCGATCCGTACGACGGTGCTGGCCCGGCCGCGCTCGGATTCGTAGATCTTCGGTTCGAGGCCGACCTCGGCGAGCTTCTCGGCGACGTACTCCGCGGCGGTGCGTTCTCCCGGACCCGAGCCGTCACCGTAGTTGCTCGTGTCGATCCGAATCAGATCGCGGCACAGGTCGACGACCTCGTTCTCCGCGGTGGTGGTGGGCTGGGGACGGACAGCCTCCGTCATGACGGGCTCCTCGGGAAAGGCGGAACGGCACGTGTGTACGGGTGTACCACCATCCTGCACCCGTACGCGGGGTCGGCATGGACCGGGCGGTGTTTTGACGACCGGTCAGTTGAACGGGGCGGCCGAGCGGGGCTCGCACGGCCCGGCGGCAGGGCGGTGACAGGGCGGCGAAGGAGCCGCGACGGGGCGGCGAAGGAGCTTCGGCGGGGCGGCGGTGGGGACCTCCGCGGAACGTAGGGAGATGCCTCTGACCGGGTGGATCGAGCCGCTGCTACCTTCCGGAACAGGATGAACAAGCAGACCAAAACGGCGAGTCGGACCATCGGGAGGGACGTCACATGAACGGCACCGCGTGGGGCCTGACCGGTCCCGAATTCCTCAAGCTCTACGGCGGGATCCTGGCCGGCCTGTTCGTTCTGGCGATCGTGCTGCGGATCGTGATGGCGTGGGCGGTCCGCGGCCAGGCGAGCCGGGCGCCGCTGGGCGCGTACGACGCCGCCTTCCTCGCGGGCGGGCCGATGCGGGTCGCCGACACCGCGCTGGCGTCGCTGATCACCGAGGGCTACGTACACGTACAGCGCGCCGGTAAAATCACCGCCGCCGGCGGATCACGGCCGGCCGAGCCGGTCGCGGCGGCCGTGATGGACTGCGTGCGCACCACTCGGGGCACCCGACTCGCGCTGCTGCGGGCCTGGTCGCGCAGCGACATGATGGCGCGGATCGAGGGCAGCCTGGTCGAGCGCGGGCTCGCGCACTCCCCGTTGGCCCGTCGGATCGGCAAGATGCCGGCTCGGCTGATGCTCGTGCTCGCGCTGGTCGGCATCGCCCGCTTCGTCAACGGCCTGGCACACAGCAGGCCGATCGTATTCCTGGTCCCGCTGCTGGTGCTCACCTTCGTCCTCGCGGGCTTGACCAGCGCTCCCTTGCGGGCCACCGGGGCGGGCCGCAGGGCACTGCGCGAGTTGACCACGCAGTTGCGAGCGGACCGCACCTCGGGCGTCCTGGTCGGCTCCGGCGCGCTGGCGGGCCTGTTCGCGGTGGCCTGCCTGGGCATGGCCGCACACCCGGACCCGGAGGCCCGGACCGCGCTGGTGGCCTATGGCGGCAGCGGCGGTGGCGGCGGAGGCGGCGGCGGCAGTAGCTGTGGCGGCGGCAGCAGTTGCGGCGGTGGCGGCGGTTGTGGCGGCGGCGGGGGCTGCGGGGGCTGATCTCCCGACGGGGAGCGGGACCGGTCGAGCGGACCGGGCGTACGGGTGGGGCACGGCGAGCGGATCGGCCTTCGGGCCGATCCGCTTTCGCCGGTCCCCGCCGACGATCGGGGAAGAGCCGCGCCCGAAAAGGAGTTCTACGTTTCGCCGTTCCTCCCCGGCGCGGGCAACCACCCACCGTGCTGCCCGAGTCGGGTGCGGATCAGGCGCGACGGTCACGTTGCACCATCCGGGTGCGCGGCCGTTTGTGGCTCGGGTGCGAGGGGAGCGGCGCCCATACACGGTGCGACCCCTGCTCGGTCCGACCCCGCGTCACCCGGTGGCGCCGCACCTCGGCGCGGCCCGGAACCGCCGGTTGTCCGGTGTCGTGGCCGCGCGGCGTGCCCGTGGTGCGACACAGGACTGGAGGGAGTCTGCGTTGAGTGTGATCGAGGTTGCCCCGACTCGGATCGACCCGGTGCGCTGGCCCGACGTGGCCGAGGTGCCGAGGCGGCCGGTGCGTGCGGCGGCCGCCCGGTTCCTGTTCGAGCGGGCGGTGGCGCGGCTGCCGCTGCGGGTGTGGATCGACGGCGCGGTGTTCGGGAACGGGGGCGCGACGGCGCCCCGGATGCGGATCGTGCGACCGGACGCGTTCTTCCATCGGGTCGGCGCGGGCGGACTGATCGGCTTCGGCGAGGCGTATCAGGCGGGGGACTGGGAGGCGGACGACCTGACCGCGGTGTTGACCGTGTTCGCGTCCCGGGTGGGCACGCTGATTCCGCCCGCGCTCCAGCGACTTCGCCCGGTGGCGGTCCCCCGGCCGCCCCGCTCGCAGCGCAACACCGTCTCGGGCGCGAAGCGCAACATCCATCGGCACTACGACCTGTCGAACGAGTTGTTCGCGACCTTCCTGGACGAGACGATGGCCTATTCGTCGGCGGTCTTCGAGCAGGGCGCGGACGGCGGACCCAGGGCCGAGGAGGACGCGCTGACCGCGGCCCAGCACCGCAAGATCGACCGCCTGCTCGACCTCGCGAACGTGGGCCAAGGCACCCGAGTCCTGGAAATCGGTACCGGTTGGGGCGAGTTGGCCCTGCGCGCGGCCGAACGCGGCGCGTACGTGCACACCATCACGATCTCGGCCGAGCAGCGCGACCTGGCGATCGAACGGATCGCCCGGGCCGGTTTCGCGGACCGGGTGGAGGTGGAACTGTGCGACTACCGTCAGGTGAGCGGCAGCTACGACGCGATCGTCAGCGTGGAGATGATCGAGGCGGTGGGGGAGGAGTACTGGCCGATCTACTTCGGCGTGCTCGACCGACGGCTGGCCCCGGGCGGACGGGTCGCGCTCCAGTCGATCACGATGCCGCACGACCGGATGGTGGCCAGCCGCGACACGTACACCTGGATCCACAAGTACATCTTCCCCGGCGGCCTGATCCCCTCCGACGACGCGGTCCGCAAGGCGACTTCGGCCACCCGGCTGCGGGTCGCCGACAGCAGGTCGTACGGGCCGCACTACGCCGAGACGTTGCGGCTGTGGCGCGAGCGCTTCAACCGGCGCGCGGACGAGGTCGATTCGTTGGGCTTCGACCACGTGTTCCGGCGCATGTGGAACCTGTATCTGTCCTGGTCCGAGGCCGGTTTCCGGTCCGGGTACCTGGACGTGCGGCAATACCTGCTGATGGAGGCGTGAACACCTGTCGTCTCTCACATCCGTCCGTCATCCGCCATCCGTCATCGGTGCGTTGTGCGCTGTCCTCCGTCCGTTGTCCGTCTCTGTCGTCTGTCGTCTGTCGTCGACGGCGTCACCAAGCCCGATCGGGCGCCGCCGGTTCGACCCCGGCCCGCGGCCGACGCCCCGGACTCCCTCGGGTACCCCTCACCCGCTCCCCGGAATGTGAGGGCTTCCCCTGAAGTGCCGGGACCGGCCCGCGTGATCTGCTGGGGTCGTGGACGAGGAGCCGTTCCGGTCGGCCGTCGCGGGGGTGTGGCCGGCCGGAGCGGTACCTGTTCGACGTCCGCCGCGACGAGGCCGGGATCACCCGGCTCGCCGCACACGAAGGCCCCGACCGGGCACTGCCGGTCGGGGCCTTCCTGGTGTCGTGGTCGGGCCTTCGGTTGTGCGGTGGTCGGGCCGGGAGCGGCCGGCCCGGGGACGGCGGCGGGCGATCGTGGCGATGGTCGGCCGAGGCGTGGCCTCGGGGTCGAGCGTCGGGGTCCGGCGATCGTGTCGCCTTCGGGCGGGTGACCCGAGGGTCGGTGGCCCGAAGGTCAGAGGGCCACGCCGAGGATCGCGTCCAAGGCGCGGGCGGCCACACCCGGGGCGGACATGTCGTCGCCGCCCTCGGCGAGTTGCCGGGCCGCCCACGCGTCCATCGCGGCCAGCGCGCCGGGCGCGTCCAGGTCGTCGGCCATGCGTTCGCGGATGCCGGCGAGCAGTTCGGTGGTGTCCGGCCCGTCCGGACGGCCGACCGCCGCGCGCCACGTGGCGAGCCGGGTGGTGGCGTCCGCCAGGACCTCGTCGGTCCACTCCCAGTCGCTGCGGTAGTGGTGGGCCAGCAGGACCAGGCGGATCGCCATCGGGTCCACGCCCTCGCGGCGCAGCTTGGAGACGAACACCAGGTTGCCGCGCGACTTGGACATCTTCTCGCCGTCGAGCGCGACCATGCCGGCGTGTACGTAGGCCTTCGCGTACGGCACTTCGCCGGTGACCACGTGCGCGTGCGACGCGCCCATCTCGTGGTGCGGGAAGATCAAATCGCTGCCGCCCCCCTGCACGTCGAAGCCCATGCCGAGGTACTTGAGCGCGATCGCCACACACTCGATGTGCCAACCGGGCCGGCCCGCGCCGAACGACGCGTCCCAGGACGGCTCGCCGGGCCGGGCGGCGCGCCACAGCAGCGGGTCGAGCGGGTCCTTCTTGCCCGCCCGCTCCGGGTCGCCGCCGCGCTCGCCGAAGATCTCCAGCATTCGGGCGGCGGTGTAGCCGGACACTCCGCCGAAGCGTTGGTCGGACACGATCGAGAAGTAGATGTCGCCGTCCACCGAGTAGGCCGCGTCCTTCGCGACCAGATCCTCGATCAGCGGCACGATCAGCGGGATCGCCTCGACCACGCCGATGTAGTTGGCGGGCGGGAGCACCCGCAGCGACGTCATGTCCTCACGGAACAGCGCGGTCTCGCGCTGCGCCAGCTCGACCCAGTCGATCCCGTCCCGCTCGGCCCGCTCCAGGAGCGGATCGTCGACGTCGGTGACGTTCTGCACGTAGTCGACCTCGTGGCCGGCGTCCCGCCAGACGCGCTGGAGCAGGTCGAACGCGACATAGGTCGCGGCGTGCCCCATGTGGGTCGCGTCGTACGGGGTGATGCCGCACACGTACAGCCGCGCGACCGGTCCCGGGGTGATCGTCACATGATCGCGCACGGAGCTGTCGTACACGCGCAGGGACGCACCCTGACCAGGGAGAACGGGGAGCTCGGGTGCAGGCCAGGCATACATACGTATGAGACTAACGTCCGTAGGGGTGGAAGATCTTCCAGGGTTGGCGGACCAATTTCCGCGTCTTCGCCCAACGCATCGGTCGGGGGACCGCGTCGTCGGCCGACGCTCGGGTCGAGGACGCCGTCTCGCCGCGCCCTCGGACCTTGTCGGCCCCCGCGACCTCGTTGCCGTCCCGGAGACCGTCGCCCCCTCGGACGTCTTCGCCGAACCGGGATCCGAGTCCGGGGCCTGGGCCGAGTCCGAGTCCGGAGCCGAGTCCGAGGCCTAGGCCTGGGCCTGGGCCTGGGCCTGGGCCGAGTCCGAGTCCGAGACCGAGTCCTGAGCCGGTTGCGGTCGGATCGGCGATCACGCTCAGATCGGCGGCCACGGGATCACGTGCCGGCGACCGTCCGGTTTCGGAAGGCGGTCGTCGGCGAGCAGAACTCTCACCCGTTCGCGGGTCGCGGCCACCTCGTCCGGCGTAATCAACTCACCCAGGCGCGCACCGAGCGGACCCGCCAACTCGGCCGACAACGAGGTCAGCGCCGCGCGCGCGTCGGCCGCCAGCGGTTCGCCGGCCCAGCCCCACAGCAGCGTGCGCAGCTTGTCCTCGACGTGGAAACAGATGCCGTGGTCGATCCCGTACACGTGCCCGTCGGGGCCGGGCAGCAGGTGGCCGCCCTTGCGGTCGGCGTTGTTGATCACCGCGTCGAAGACGGCGATCCGGCGCAGCGCGTCGGCGGCGGCGTGCACGAGCAGCGCGGGCTGCTCCTTGCCGTGTTCGTCCGGGACGACCACGTGCGCGATCGGCTTCCAGGCCGGGCCCGGGTCCACCGCGGGCAGGATCGCCACCGGTTCCGGCTCGTCGTCGGCGGGCTTGTGGTCGATCCATATCTGGCACATGCCCGTGCCGTACGGACCCTCGCGCAACACGGTGGTCGGCACGATGTTCCAGCCGAGCGCCTCGGACACCTCGTACGCGGCCATCTCGCGCCCCGCCAACGTGCCGTCGGGGAAGTCCCACAGCGGCCGCTCGCCCGCGACCGGCTTCCACACGCAGGGCAGCGACACTCCTTCGAGCGTGGCCACGCAGTACAGCGTCGCGTTGGAGGCGTCCTCCAGGCGCGCCTGCACCGTCAACTCGCCCCGGCGCAACAACTCCGGGACGGCGGCGGCGTCGAGGACCGTGGTCAACGCCGGTATCCGTTGGCGCGCGGGCAGATGTGGCCTTCGGGATCCATCGGCAGCCCGCAGAACGGGCACGACGGGCGGCCCGCCGCGACCACGAGCAGCGCGCGCTTGGCGAACGCCCGGGCCTGACCGCCGGTGAGCCGGACCCGCAACAACGGCGGGCCGTCCTCGTCGTCGTCATCGCCGAGCAGGGTGTCCTCGGGGGCGTCGTCGTCGGGGACCTGGGCCTGCGCCTCGACCACGAGACGCTCGTCGTCGGCATCCCACGCGAGCGCCATCGTGCCGACCCGGAACTCCTCCAGGATCGGCGGCAACAGCGGTCCGGAGTCCTCGAGTTCGGTCGGCGTCACGGCCGGCACGGCGGTCTCGCCGCCGGTGCGGCGAACCAGCTCGTCGAGCAATTCGTCGACGCGTTCGGCCAGTACGGACACCTGGGTCTTCTCCAGGGCGACGCTGGTCACGCGGCCGGCGGCGGAGGCCTGAAGGAAGAAGGTTCGCTGGCCGGGCTCACCTACGGTGCCGGCGACGAACCGCTCCGGGGGGTCGTACAGGAAGACCTGGCGGGGCACGAGCTGCTCCGTGTTTCTGTCGAGAGCGGGACGGGGTGGGTGGCGGTCTCGGGGGCGGTCTGTCTCGGGGTCGGTCTGTCTCGGTGGTGTTCTGTCTCGATAGCGGTCTGTCGATGGGACGAGCGGTGGAGCCGGTGTGGCGCGGGCTGGGGCCCTACACGGTCGTATCCGTCACGGTCGTATCCGTTCATCCGGCCGATCCGGCTCCCGCACGGTTATATCCGTCGGATCCGAAGTGGTATTCCCGGATGATCTTGCCCGTTCCCACAGGTTCGATCCTGCCCGGGTGATCCCGTCCCGGCGGGGTGGGGCCGGGTCGGCGAGGGCGCGCGGGGGGAGTGCGCCCTCCCAAGCACCCTACGGCGCGCCGGCTCCGCCGCCCACCACCGCGTCACCCGACGCGGGCGCGTGCCGACCGTCGGGCGCCGGCAGCAGCCCGGCCACCGAGCCGCCGGTGTCGTTGAGCCGGCCGACGCTCGGTCGATGTGCGCCGTACGTGATCACCGTGAGCGAGCACGGGTCGACCTGGATCCGCTGGAACAGGTCCAGGTGCATCCCGAGCGCGTCCGCGACCAGGGCCTTGATCACGTCGCCGTGCGAGCAGACCAGGTACATCGCGTCCGGCCCGTGCTCGGCGGCGACCCGCTCGTTCCACTCCCGGACCGCGTCCACGGCCCGGGCCTGCGTGGTACGCAGGGCCTCGCCGCCCGGGCCGGGGAAGGTGACCGCGCTCGGATGCATCTGCACGGTCTTCCACAGCGGTTCCTCGGCGAGCTTCCTCAGCTCCCGCCCGGTCCAGTCGCCGTATCGACACTCGCCGACCCGCTCGTCCACCTGCGCACCGGCGTCCAACGCGAACTTGGTGCCGGCCCGGGCGGACAACACCGCCTCGGACGTCTGCCGACACCGCTCCAACGGACTGGTCACCACCGCCGCGAGCGGCACCTCGGCAATCCGCAGCCCCAGCGCCGCGGCCTGTTCCTCGCCCCGATCGTCCAGGAACACCCCCGGCGTCCAACCGGCCAACACCCCAGAGGAGTTCGCCGTGGTCCGCCCGTGCCGAACAAAGAGCACCGTCGTCATACCCCCAACCCTATGCGCCCCCGTAATCCCACCCTTTCGCCGGCCGGGGGCGTGGCGAGGGCTCGGGGCGGGCGCGCGGGCGGGGAGCGCGGGGCGGGGAGTGCGGGGGCGGCGGCCCCGAGGCGCGGGAGTGGGGCGACGGCCCCGAGGCGCGGGAGCGGGGCCGAGGAGCGGATCGGGGGCGGGGGCGCCCGGTGCGGGAGGCGGGGTGGCGGGAGCCGGCCCGAGGCGCGGGTGCAGGGCGGGATGGATCGAGGCGGGGGCGGGCATGGCCGGCGTCGGGTCGAAGCGGCGGGGCGGAGTTGGGCGAGCGGGCTCATGCGCGACGCGGCGGATCGGGCGTGGCCGGGCGTCGGGTCGAAGCGGCGAGGCGGAGTCCGGGGCGGCCCGAGGTGCGGAGGGGGCGTGGGGTGTACCGAGTGGGGAGGAGGGACGCGTGCCGCCGCAGGCCCACACAGCACCCCGATACGCCCGGCCGACGCCGGGCACACCGGCTTCGAGCACGCCGCGGGCCGCCCCCGGGCCGCCGAATCCGGCTGCGGTTCGGCGCGTCAGCGCCCACGACACCGGCGAGACCTCGTGATCGACGCGCGAAGCGCGGAGAGCGGCGGAGCCGCAGGTTTGGGCTTCGTGGCCCGGAGCGAAGCGGAGGGACACGAAGCCCCGAGCGAGGGGCCGCCTTTTTTCTCGGAGGAGCTTGCGGGGGAGAGAAAAAAGGTGGTCCCTCGCGAGCCGGCGACGAAGTCGCCCAACAAGCAGCAACGCCGCCGAACACGACTCCGGCGCGTCGGCCCGCTCTCTCCGCGACCCGGTTCTCGCGGGAGGCCGCTCTCCGCGACCCGGCCCTCTCGGCACGCCGCCCCCGCGACCCCGTCCTCTCGGCACGCCACCCCCCGCGACCCAGCCCTCCCCACAAAATCCGGCCTCGTGAGCCGACACCGGGGCCGCCACAACTAAAATGCACCAGTGATCGTCGACTGCGCCATTTACACCAACGGCCGCCGGACCGAAGGCCCCGCCGACTTCTCGGATGCCTTGGACGAGGCTCGGCGGGTCGGTGACTCGTTCTTGTGGATCGGGTTGCACGAGCCGACGCCGAGCGAGTTCGATCTGGTGACCAGCGAGTTCGGGCTGCACCCGCTCGCCGTCGAGGACGCGCTGCACGCGCATCAGCGGCCCAAGCTGGAGACGTACGACGATTCGATCTTCCTCGTGCTCAAGACCCTGCACTACTACGACGAGACCTCCTCGGTGGAGACCGGCGAACTGATGATGTTCGTCGGCGACTCGTTCGTGGTGACGGTGCGTCATGGGCCGGGTGCCGAGCTGAAGTCGGTTCGTCGCCGGGTCGAGAAGCAGCCCGAACTGCTCAAGCACGGCCCGGGTGCGGTGATGTACGCGGTTGCCGACGCCGTCGTGGACGCGTACCTCGCCATCGCCGGCGAACTCGAGACCGACCTCGAGGAACTGGAGGCGCGGGTCTTCTCGCCCAGCCGCGAGAACGACGCCGAGCGCATCTACCTGCTCAAGCGCGAGGTCCTGGAGTGCCGCCGCGCCGCGCTGCCGTTGATCGAGCCGATACGGAAACTGGCCACGGTGGAGGTCGCCTTCGTACCCCCCGAGACCCGGCCGTTCTTCCGGGACGTGGCCGACCATGTGACCAGGGTCACCGAACAGATCGAGTCCTTCGACCGCCTGTTGTCCGACGTACTCGGCGCGCACCTCGCGCAGGTGGGCGTCCGGCAGAACGAGGACATGCGCAAGATCTCCGCGTGGGCGGCGATCTTCGCCGTACCGACGATGATCGCCGGCGTGTACGGCATGAACTTCGATCACATGCCGGAACTCAAGTCGGTGTGGGGCTATCCGGGCGCGCTCACCCTGATGGTGGCCTCATGCCTCGTACTGCACCGGATGTTCCGCAAGAGCGGATGGCTGTAGCACCCCGAGGACCTGCCGCGGCCGACCTGCCGCAGCCAACGCGCGCCACAGCCAACGCACGTGCCGCGACGGGTGGGGAGCGCCCTGTGTCGCCCCGCTCTCCCGCTCCGTGTCGCCCCGCCTTGCCACCCCGCGCCCATCGCTCGTGTCCTTTGCCGCGTACGGTCGTTGACCTCTGTACCGGCCGTGGCGGGGACGCACTGGACTCCCCCGCCGCGGCCTGATTTCGTTCTGTGATCGATCAAGCGGTGGACCCTGGCGCCGCCCACGCCGGACTCTCGTAGGCTTCTGCTTGTACAGACGCGGCGGAAGCAGGTGGGGATGTTCGGCAAGTCGGGCAGGCAGCGCACATCGGGAACGCGCCCGGCCCAGGTTCCGGGGGCCGGGGCCGCCGGGGCCGACTGGTCCTCGCATACCCACCTCGAGGACGCGGTGCGGTCCTACCTGCTGCACCCGGACGTGGCGATGGAGGCACTGGGCTCGGTGCTCGGCCGGCGCCCGGTGCGCGGCTTCACCCTCGAGCGGGTCGTGGACATCAACGCGAACGGCACCTCGGTATGGCAGGAGGCCGCCGTCTGCGACGACCGGCGGCTCGTGCTCTGGCACAGCGAGGACATGACCGACCCGTCCGCCCCCGGCGGCACGGTGCTGGACTCCTCCGTGCAGGTGATTCCGCTCGGCTCGGTGTCGCACGTCGGGATACGGACCCTGGTGGGCACCGACAACGACGGACGGCGGCAACTGCGCGGCGCGTTCGTCTTCCTGGCCACGCCGACCCTCCAGGAGATCGCCACCGTGCGCGGCGAGGACGGCGCGTCCACCGGCCGCTTCCGGCAGGAGGCGTACCGGTTCAGCAAGTCGCTGGAGGACGGCGGCCCGGGCCAGATCCGCCGCCTCCTGGAATTCGCCGAGGTGATCGCGGCGCGCGTACCCGGCCCGCGCTGACGAGTGCGCACGACACACCGGTAGGCGGCGGGCCCACATCGCGGAACCCGCCGCCTGCGGACTCGAACCGACCGGAGTAGTCGAACCGACCGGCGTACTCGAACCGGCCCATGTCGTCGACCGGGTCGGCCATCCCCGCCGAGGCGCGGAGCCAGGACGCCCCGGGCGCCCGGGACGCTCAGGACGTCCGGGACATCCAAGTCACGCGAGACGTACAAGACAGCCGAGGCACCTGGAGTCCCCAGGACCCGTAGGTCGCCTCAGGACCCCGTGCCCGACAACTCCAACGCCTCCGCCGCGAGCCGCAGCGCCGCGATCCGCTCGTCGAGGGTGTTGCCGTTCGGCGCGATCGTCAGCGTCGTGACACCCGTGTCGGCGTACGCCTGCATCCGCTCCGCGATCCGCTCCTTGCCGCCGAGCAGGCTGGTCTTGTCGATGAAGTCGTACGGGACGGCCGCGCCGGCGCCCGCGTAGTCCTTGGCCAGGAACTTGTCCTGGATCTCCTTGGCCTCGGCCTCGTAGCCCATCCGGACCGCGAGCCGGTTGTAGAAGTTCTGGTCCCGGCTGCCCATCCCGCCCACATACAGCGCGGCGTAACCGCGTACCTGGTCGGCGGCCTGCCGCGGGTCGTCGCCGATCACGAGCGGAACGGTGGGTACGACGTCGAAGTCGGCCATCGACGCGCCGGCCTTCTCCCGGCCCGCGCGGATGTGCTTGAGCGACTCCTCGGCGTGCTCCGGCGCGTAGAAGACGCCGAGCCAGCCGTCGGCGATCTCGCCGCTGAGTTCGAGGTTCTTCGGGCCCACGGCCGCGATGTACAGCGGGATGTGCTCGCGTACCGGGTGCACGGTGAGCTTGAGCGGCTTGCCCGGGCCGCCGGGCAGCGGCAGCGTCCAGTTGGCGCCCTGGTGGTCGACCCGCTCGCGGCGCATCGCCTTCCGGATCACCTCGACGTACTCGCGAGTGCGCGCGAGCGGCTTGTCGAACTTGACCCCGTACCAGCCCTCGGACACCTGCGGCCCGGACACGCCCAGCCCGAGCCGGAACCGGCCGTTGGAGAGTACGTCCAGGGTCGCGGCGGTCATCGCGGTCATGGTGGGCGTCCGGGCCGGGATCTGGAAGATCGCCGAGCCGACGTCGATCCTGGTGGTCTGCGCGGCGACCCAGGACAACACCGTGGCCGCGTCCGATCCGTAGGCCTCCGCAGCCCAGCAGACCGCGTAGTCGAGACGGTCGGCCTCCTGGGCCACCGCCAGGTTGTCGGCGTCGTTGCCGGCACCGAAGTAGCCGAGGTTGATACCGAGTCGCATATTCGCGGACCCCCTGTTCGACGTCTGTCCGACGTCTCTCTCACGCCTGGGCGGCGTTCGGTTGCTTTCGTATGACGTCGCGGTGTTCGTTGCCGCTCGGTTCGCTTGGTACTGCTACCGCTTGTTACTGCTTGTTGCCACCTACTACTACCTGTTACGGCTTGTTGTCGACCATTTCCCGAGTCATGCCCAGGCGGCGTCGGCGTACCGTCCGGCGTCGGCGTACCGTCCGGCCTCGGGGCGAACAACCGCCCGAATCGCCGCCAATGGCCACCCGAACAACCGCCCGAATCACCGGACGATCCGGGCAAGCCGAGCGGGACGATCCGGGCAAGCCGAGCAGGTCGCCTCGGCCGACCATATCGCGTGAGCTACCAGCCGGTAACCTACTCCGCCGGCATACCGCCGAACGGCCCCGCCAACGGCGGCACAGGGGAGGGAACGGCTAGTCTCCGGTGCCATGGAGCAGCGACATCTCGGCCGCACCGGCCTGCGGGTCTCCCGCATGGGCCTGGGCACCATGACGTGGGGACGAGACACGGACGAGCACGACGCGGCCGACCAGATGAAGGCATATCTGGACGCCGGCGGCAACCTCGTGGACACCGCCGACGTGTACGCGGACGGCGAGGCCGAGTACATGATCGGCCGGCTCCTGGACGGGTACATCCCGCGCTCGGAGCTGGTCATCGCAACCAAGGCCGCGAGCGTGCCGTACAGCGAACGCCGCTTCGACGGCTCGCGCGGACACCTGCTCCAAGCCCTCGACCACTCGCTGGCCCGCCTCGGCACCGACCACGTCGACCTGTGGCAGCTACACGCGTACGACCCGTCGACGCCGCTCGAGGAGACCCTGCACGCGCTCGACCTCGCGGTCACCAGCGGCCGGGCCCGCTACGTCGGCGTCTCCAACTTCTGCGGCTGGCAACTCGCGAAGGCCGCCACGTGGCAGTCCGCCGCCCCGGGCCGGGTGGTCGTGGCCAGCACCCAGATGGAGTACTCCCTGCTCCAACGCGGCATCGAACGCGAGGTCCTGCCGGCCGCCCTCGACCTGGGCGTCGGCCTGCTCCCGTGGTCACCCCTCGGCCGAGGCGTCCTGACCGGCAAATACCGCCACGCCATGCCCGCCGACTCCCGAGGCGCCTCCGCCCACATGGGCCCCTTCGTCGCCCCCTACCTCGACGACCACTCCCGCCGCATCGTCGACGCCCTCGCCACCGCCGCCGACGGCCTGGGCGCCGCCCCCATCGAGGTCGCCCTGTCCTGGGTCCGCGACCGCCCCGGCGTCGTCGCCCCGATCGTCGGCGCCCGCAACGCCACCCAACTCCGCGCCTCCCTGGCCGCCGAAGCAGTCGTCCTGCCCACCGAAATCCGCTCCGCCCTCGAAGACGTCTCCCAACCCATGACCGGCTACCCGGACCACACCTGGAGCCAGGCCTAACCCGCCGCCATCGCCGCCGGCCGGCGCGGCGTCGTGGGGAATGGGGGCTGCGCTCGCGCCACGCGGCGCACGCCGGCGCGGGCGGCTGGTACGGGGCCGGGTCGCGTCGGGCGGCGCACGCAGGCGCGGGTCGACCGGTATGGCGGGCCGGGCCGTATCGGATGACGTGCGCCGGCGCGGGCGGGTGGTTCGGGGCTGGGCTGTGTCGGACGCCGCACGCCGGTACGGGCGGGCTGGTTCAGGGCTGGGCTCCTCGAACGAGGCACGCCGGCGCAAGGCTGCCTGGTACGAGCGTCGGTCCGTGTCGGGCGGCGCGCGCCGGTACGGGTCGGCCGGTTCGGGGCTGGGCCGCTTCGGACCACGCGGGCCGGCGCGGTCGGCCGGTATGGGGGCTGGTCTGCGTTGGGCGACGGACGCCGGTGCGGGCGGCCGGTATGGGAGCTGTGCCGCGTCGGGCAGCGGTGCGGGCGGCTGGTTCGGGACTGGTCCGTGTCGGGCGGCGCGCGCCGGCGCGGCTCGGCCCGTATGGGGGCCGGTCTGCGTTGGGCGATGCGCGCTGGTGCGGGTGGCTGGTTCGGGGCTGGTCTGTGTCGGGCGATGCGTGCTTGTGCGGCTCGGCCGGTATGGGGGCGGGTCTGCGTTGGGCGGCGCACGCTGGTGCGGGTGGCTGGTTCGGGGCTGGGCTGTGTGTCGGGCGATGCGCGCTTGTGCGGGTCGCCCGGTTCGGGGCCGGCCTGCCTCGGACGAGGCAGGCCGGCGCGGGGCTGCCGGGCATGTGGGGGTGGGCCGCGTTGGGCGATGTACGCGGTGCGGGTCGGCCGGGTTCGGGGGCTGGGCTTCGGACGGCGCACGCTGCACGGGGCTTCCGGTTCGCCAGTGCCGGCGCCAGCGCCAGCGTCGGCGATGTCGGCGCGAGGCGGCGGCGCGGTGGGCGGCCTGGTTCGCCGTCCGGTGAGGGTCCGTCGGCAGGGACGCGGGGTTTGCCCTCGGCGGATCGAGGCCGCCGACACAAGGCTGCCTCGCTTGGAGCGGAGGCCGGGTGCGTCCCGCGCGTGAGGTAGGCCGTGGGTACGTTGCTGGGGCGCCGGCGGTCCTGAGCGGTCTTGATCAATCGAGGCGGTAGCCGAGCGTCCGGTGGATTCGTATGAGTTGAGGCGGGTTTTCGGTGCGGCGGGAAGCGTCGGGAGATTGGGGTACGGCAGTTTGGGACCATCGATCCCGGTGCGCGTCGGTGATGCCGGCGCGGCCGGTGGTATTTCGGGGCGTTCGAGCGAACGAGTTTGGGTCGGGTGTGGTTGACGTGAGTACGGGTGGCGTTGGTGGTGCAGGTGGTGGTGTCGGCATGAACGACGGCGACATGGAAAGCGGCCCGCAGGACGCCGTCGAACCCAAGGCCGACGAACGGGGCGGCGCCGAAGGCCGATCCGGGGGCAAGGGGACATCCCGGGCCGTCGAGTCCGCGCTCTCCAACCCGGAGGCCGCCTCGACCGAGGCCCCCGAGGTCCGTCCGAAGCCCGACCCGGTGGCCCTCCTACGCGATCAACTCGCAAGGCTGGCGCGCGGCGAAGCCCCGACAGTCGTCGGCGGCGTCGACCACATCGATACCCCACACGGGGACGGCGCCGAGCGCGCTCGCAGACGTACCGCGTTGGCCGCCGAAGCCGCCGCAGCCGCAGCCCTCGCCGCCGCCGAAGCCGCCGCGCGCGAGGAGAACGCCACCGGCGCATCGTCGACCAACGAAAAGAGCACCGCTCTCCACACCCGCCCGCTGCGCGACGTCGAACTGCCACCAACCGCACACACCGAGAGCACCGCTCACAACCCTCCACGCACAGCCTCGACCACGGACAACACCCCCACCGCAGCGCCAAATCACGCCACCGAGAGCACCGCTCTCGCCCCTGAACACATCGCAAACCCACCCGCAGCGCCACCCGCCGACGACAAGCCGAGCACCGGGCGAAACGCATCCCCCGAGAGCACCGCTCTCGCTGCTTCGGACGCCGTGAGCCCACCGCCGTACCCGGCCGCCGGCGACAGGCAGGGTGGGGCGCGGGACCCCCTCGCGCAGAGCACTGCTCTCGCTACTTCGGACGCCGCGAGCGCACCTCAGCCCCCTTCCGCCGCCGACGAGCCGGATGAGGAGCATGGCGGCCACGCCGAAAGCACTGCTCTCGCCTCTTCTGATGCCGCGAACGCAACGTTGGCCGCACCTGTCGGCAATGGATCCGGTGAGGTGCAGACCAGTGCAACCGGGACCACTCCCTTTGCCACTTCGGACGCTGCAAGCCCACCTCCGTCCCCCGCTGCCGGCGACGGGCCGGGTGGGGCGCAGAGCCCCCTCGCGGAGAGCACTGCTCTCGCTGCTTCGGACGCCCTGAGCGCACCGTCGCCCCCGGCGGCCGGCGACAGGCAGGGTGGGGCGCGGGACCCCCTCGCGGAGAGCACTGCTCTCGCCTCGTCGGAAATCGCTGGTGCAACATCGGCCTCGGTTGCTGGTGGCGAATCTGCCGAAGCCCAAGACCGCAGCGTCGAGAGCACTGCTCTCGGTAATTCGGCAGCCCAAGACCGCCACGCCGAGAGCACTGCTCTCGGTAATTCGGCGACCGATCGCGGTGAGCCGAAGCCGGATGCTGAGAGCAGCGCTCTCGTCGACGGAAACCGCTCCGCAGTGCGATCGAGCCCCGCTCCCGAGAGCACCGCTCTCGAAGCCTCGTCCGCCTCTGAGGCAATCTCGGAAGCCGAGAGCAGTGCTCACGCTGATTCGATCGAAACCGGTTCGATCCCGAATCGAGAAGCCGAGAGCACCGCTCTCGACGGCTCGGGCAGTGTAGGAGGGGCAGGTCGGGAGAGCGGTGCTCTGAGTGGAGAGCGGTGGCACCCAGGGGGTGGGGCGCAGGCGCACGTCGAGGCCGGACCGGCTTCGGGGGGCGGAGTTGCTCGGCCGAGTTCGCGTGGCGACGACAGTGTCGGCGCCGGCGGTTGGGGAGGACCCGGCATCGGGGGCGAAGCGGATGTAGCTGCGGCTGCGGAATCCGCGGCAGGTGCAGCGACAACAGCGGCGCCGACACCGCCGCCCGACCCGGCCAGGCGGCCCTTCGCCGCCGTCGTCGCCGATGTCGCCCGGCTCTTGGTCGCAGCCGGGGCACCCGAGCGGATGGCGTCGCAGGTGGCCACGGCGCTGGGCAGCGAGGCCGCAGAGATGTTGGCGGCCGATCCGTGGGCACTGCTCGCGGTGCCCGGGATCGCCCCTCAGCAGGCCGACCTGTTTGCCCGCGGGGCGCTCGGCGCCGGATGGATCGCCGACGATCCGCGGCGGGTGCGCGCGATCGTGTTGTGGTTGCTGCGGCGGGCCGCTCGACAGGGCGATACCGCGATCGAGGCGGATGCCGCCCGGGCGGCGCTCGCGCACTTCGAGGTCGGTGACCCCGATACCGCGTTGCGGGCCATACTCGCCGAGGGCCGCGTGATGGCCTTTGCCGCAGCGCCCGCGGCGCCGGCGGGGCTTGTGGAGGATGACGGCGACTTCGGCGCAATCGGCGAAATCGGCGAATCCGAGGACGACTTCGATGCGGACTTCGACGAAGGATTCGAAGAACCCGACGAACTCGCCGCCGTGGGTGGTGTCTTGCTTGCCTTGGACGACTACGCCCTCGCCGAGGAGGCCATTGCCGAAGCGGTCGTCCGGCTGATGTCCACGGTCGAACCGTGGCCGGAGACCGGCGACACCAAGCTCGATCGCGCGTTGGGTACGAACGGCGTCCTCCTGTACGCCGCGGGCCCCGGCGAGGAACCGCCGGCCGCGATCCTGACCGTCGCCGCGAACGCTCGGAACGCCGGACTGCGGGTGGCCGTCGTCGCACCGACCATCGACGGCCGGGACCGACTCGGCGCAGGTGCGGTCGGACTCCGGGAATTGGCCGCGATGGAGCGCGGCCCGGACGGCACCCTCGAACTCGACCTTCTCGTCGTCACCGACGCGACGCTGCTCGACGTCACCGCCGCCGCCGCGATCTTCGAGGCCGTACCGGACGGCGCCAGGCTACTGCTGGCCGGCGACCCGGCCGGCCTCGAATCAACGGGTCCGGGACGGGTGTTCACCGACCTGGCGGCCACCGGTGCGGTCCGCGCGCTGGTTGCTCCGACGGTTCCCGACGATCCGCCGGCGGCGCTTGCCGACGGCATTCGGGACGGCCGGCTGCCTCCGATCCAGGATCCCGAACGCCGCGTCGTACTGATCCCCGCCCACAGCGGTGAGGAGGCCGCCCATCGGTGCGCGCAGTTGGTCGCCGACTCGATTCCGCGGGCGATCGGGATCGCGGCCCGGGACGTACTCGTGGTCGCCCCCCTCGCGACCGGTCCCGCCGGTGCGACCGCGCTGAATGCCGCGCTCAAGGCCAGGCTCAACCCGGGCCGCGAAACGGGCCCTGGGGTGGGGAGTTCCGCCATGTCCGGCGACGGTGGGATCGGCACGATCGACGTCGGGGACCGCGTGATTCGGGCCAGGCCCGACACAAGTGGTGGTGTGGTTCAGGGAATTGTCCGCGAGGCGCTTCCCGACGGCCGGGTGGTGGTGGCCTTCGGTACGGCGGCCCCGGAAGCCGTTCGGCGAGCCGAGCTGCGTCATGGCTGGGCCTTGACGGCGCGTCAATCCCTTGGCGTCCGCCGCCCGGCGGCGGTCGTCGTACTTCCCGCCGAGGGTGCCGACGCTTACACCCGAGCCCTCATGTACACCCTCGTCACCCGAGGCGAACAGCACGTCTCGATCGTCCACGCGGCCGGCCCCGCACTCGCTGCCGCGGTCGCCGCCGACCCGACTCGTCTGCGAACCACCCATCTCCAGCAGGCGTTGCGCGAGGCCGCGGGCTGAGTCGACATCCGTGACGCCGCCCGGGCCGTGCGGGATGGCGGCTCGGACGCGGGTCCGGAGCGACGGACGGGCCGATGCGAGCAGGCGCCGGGCGGATGCGGAAAGGCGCGGGGAGGGTGAGGAAGTCGGGTCAGTCGGCCAGGCGTTCGCCCGTGGACTTCGAGAACTTGTGGATCTCGTCGGCGCGAGGGGTGAGGCGAAGGGTTTCGCCCTTCTGGGGAACGTTGGCGCCGGCGACGCGGACGACCAATGTGGTGGGCGTGCCGCCGACCTGGGCAGTGCCGTATACGTAGGCGTCGGAGCCGAGTTCCTCGACGACGTCGACCGTGATGGCCAGGCCGCGCGCGTCCGTGCCCGAGGTGACCTCAAGGTGTTCGGGACGGATGCCGATCGTGATTCGGTCGGCGTTCTCGGTCCGGGCGGTTGCCTGCGCCTCGTGGGTGAGCGGGACCAGGACGTCGCCGAAACGGATGCCGCCCTCGGTCAGTTCCGCGTCGATCAGGTTCATCGAGGGTGAGCCGATGAAGCCGGCGACGAATACGTTGATGGGGCGCTCATACATCTGGCGCGGCGTCGCGACCTGCTGGAGGATGCCGTCCTTCAGCACGGCGACGCGGTCGCCCATGGTCATCGCCTCGACCTGATCGTGCGTCACGTAGACCGTCGTCGTACCCAACCGCCTTTGCAGACCCGCAATTTGGATGCGTGTCTGGACGCGGAGCTTGGCGTCGAGGTTGGACAGGGGTTCGTCCATCAGGAACACGCGGGGCTCGCGTACGATCGCGCGGCCCATCGCGACGCGTTGGCGCTGGCCGCCGGACAAGGCCTTCGGCTTGCGATCGAGGTACTCGGTGAGGTCGAGGATCTTCGCGGCCTCGGTGACTCGGCGGGCGATCTCGTCCTTGGACTGATGTGCGATCTTGAGCGCGAAGGCCATGTTCTCGGCCACCGTCATGTGCGGGTAGAGCGCGTAGTTCTGGAACACCATCGCGATGTCACGCTCTTTGGGTTCGAGGTTCGTGACGTCGCGGTCGCCGATCCGGATCGCGCCGGAGTTCACGTCCTCCAGGCCCGCGAGCATGCGGAGAGCGGTGCTTTTGCCGGAGCCGGACGGGCCGACCAGGACCAGGAATTCCCCGTCGCCGATGTCGAGCGAGAGGTTGTCGACGGCGGGCTTGTCGCCCTTGGTGTACCGGCGGGTCGCGCGGTCGAACGTGACGGTGGCCATGTGGTCGTGTCCCCTCACCCGGCAGGAACGTGCCGGACGGTCCGAGGTAGTGGGGGAATCAGCGTGCCCGGTGCCGCGCGGCCCGGTACGGCGCTGGATAAGGGCGCGCGGGAGGAGCCACCCGCCTGGGTGACGCCTGTGCGCCAAGTGGCGGTGCGGTACTGCGGTGCGGCAAGGGCCGGGACGAGGGAGGCGTCACCGGGCCGTGCGCACCGGTGCCCGTGACGCCGAACCGGGGTGGGTAGGGGGACGGTTGGGTCGATGCGTCGGTCGGCGGGCCGGCCACGTGCCCCGGCCGGCCGACGGCCTTCGTCCGACGACGGTTCGGTTTCCCGCCGCCGGGCGTGATGGCCGAGGGTACGAGCGGGGCGGAGCGACGGAAGGCCGGGGACGGACGGGCGCCCGCGCGTCGAACAGCTCTGCCGCACAGTCGCCTTCGGGCGCCGATGGATGGCCACGTGATACCGGCCCGGACGTCAGCCCCGCGTCGAGTGGCGGCGTGTGATGGCTCGGTGGGCGGGCGTACTGGTGCCTCGTGCATGGATAGCCGGCCGCTGCCGCTCGACCGGGGTGTGCTCGTGGATTGTTTCGGGCTCAACCCTCCTGAGCGAGCGAACAGGCGGGCGCTGCTGATGCCGATGCGGGGTTGGGCGGGCGGGTCCGGTGGGGGTGAAGGGAGTGCATCGGCGCCTCTTCGGAGTGACGGGGTGTCACATGCGTCGTCGATGTGCCGGTCGCCGAATGACGGTTCGCTTGCGTCGCCGTGGGGGTGCCGCTGCGTGCCGCCTCGTGGCCTGCCGCCGTTGGTTGCTGTCCGTCCGCCAGGCCGGAGCCCGGCGCGTGCCGCTCCGCCGCCGGCGGCGAAGCGTGGCATCCACTGGTGATGGGACGTTCGCCGGATCCCGGCGCGTCGGCCGCCCTCCGTCGTAGACCTCTCGGCCGACAGGAGCGCCCATCGGCACCAGGCCTGGCGTGGGATCGAACTGGACGGACGACCGTACGGTGGGGGCGACTTCCGATCAGCGCGCGCCGAATAGCCACCTTTCGCGCGCCGGCACGCCGACGGATGGCCAAGTCGTGCGGATGCCTTGCCGGGCTGAGGAGCCGCCATCCGCTTGAGCCACGGGCGTTGCGCTACCCGGCGCGAAATGCTGCGTCGCCGCCGGGCGCCCGGCTGCCCGGCCATGGGCCGTCGGCCGTGGGCCGCTTGCCCTCCGTCGGCCAAGCCGCGAGGGCTGATGGCACGTGTGCTCGAACCTTCGTACGCTCCGGCCGTTCCTGCCGGCGTCGGCTCGGATGGGGCGGTTGTGCATGGCGCGGCGGTGTGCCAACGGCCGGCTGCCGTCGGTGCAACCCGAACGACGGTGCCCTACCGCCGCCTTCAGGCAACGGTGCGCGCGGCTCGGTCCCACCGGCGAAATGCCTCTCCGTACGTGCTCACTTCGTCGAGCAGCGTCTTGCCTGATCTCGAACGGACGTGCGGAAGCCGAGTCGGGGCCGGTGTGCGATGGTGGTCCATCCGTGTCGATGCACGGTTCCGGTCTCGGGTCTCGGGTTTCCGTGCCGGGTGTCGAGTGCTCGTGGGTCGGTCAGTTGCTTTCGAGGACCTCTACGAGGGCGCCGACGTGGAGGATGGCCTTGGTGTTCGGGGAGAGTTCGGGGATCAGGTTCTGGCCGAAAATGAGCTTGTTGCCGAATCGGCGGTGTTTTCCGAGGGACTTGAGTGGTTCGGGGCCACGTTCGCCGGTGCGTTGGTCGGTCGTGGTGATCACGCAACGCGAACACGGCTTGACGACACGGAAGGTGACGTCACCGATTCGGATTCGGCGCCAGTCGTCCTCGGCCCAGCCTTCGGGTCCGTCGATGACGACGTTGGGGCGGAAGCGGTTCATCGGCAGCGGCGAATCCATGACGGAATTCAGCGATTCGAGTGAACCCGTCGTAGTCAGCAGCAGCGGAAATCCGTCCGCGAAACTCACCCGATCGGACGCATCCGCGAAGCGCTGATCGGGCGTTCGTCGCGTGGGGTCGTCGAGATGCACCAGCCGAACGTCGATGCCCAGCAGCTTTCCGAACCATGTGTGCGCGTCATCCAGGCCGAGGGCGGCCTCGAGTTCGTCGTTCCAGACGGTCACCGGGGCGAGCCGGACCTCGGCAGTCGGCTCGATCCACAGTTCGTCCATCGAGGGCGCGCTTACGGCGAGTCGCCCGTCCGCCTCCTGACGTACCGTCACGGTCGCGAGCAGTGGCTGCTTGCGCTGGCTGACGAATCGTCCGGTCTCGTCCACGAGCATCCAACGCCGGTCGTCGGCAAGACCCCAGGGTTCGACCACGGCCTCGGAGAGGTCGATACCGCGTGCGGACTTGATCGGATACACGTGCAAGGAGGCGAGGTGGTACATGCGTTCACTTCTTCACGCCGGTCCGGGGAGGCCGGCGGGGGATCGGTGCGACGCCGCCCTGCTCGGGAGGTGCCACACGACGTGCGGTGGAGCGACTCGATGCCCGACGCGATCCCGACTCGTGCACGTGGCGACGGGTCGGATCCGCACGAGTTGTCGAGTACGTACGGCTTGTGCAGCCAACCGGCGGGGTCCTACGGCCGGTGCGCGAATCAGTAGCGAGGCGGGAACTGGCCCGGCTCACCCATGTTCGGCACGCGCGGCGTCGGGACCTGCGGCGGTTGTACGTACTGCGCGGCGTACTGCCCGGCGCCGGGCTGCGGCGCCTGGTGCACGGCCTGCTGGGGTGCCTGCGGCGCGGCCGGGGCCATCGACGCGTAGCCCGACATGTGCGCGTTGTTGTACTGGCCGCCGCCGTACTGCGGGGAGGCGCCGCCGTATTGCGCCGGTACCGGCAGCGGGGCGGGCAGCGAGGGCATCGGGGCCGGCGTGTTGTAGCCGTAGCCCGGGGCCGACGCGCCGTACGCGGACCCGTACGCCGGAGCGGGCGACGAGTACGAGGACGGCAGGGCCGGGAGGGCGGGGAGCGCCGGTCGTTCGCCGAAGAGCGGGTGCATGGCGAAGTCCGGCATGGGGAGGTTGAAGGGGCCGATCTCCGGCCGGCCCCGTTCGGCCACCAGCCGGTCGTAGATCGGGGTCTCCGAATACGGCGAGTAGATGCCGCCGTCATAGGCGCGAGCCGAGGTCATGGCCGATAAGGTACGCGATTCGCGGCGCTTGCGAACCCCCTGGGTCGTGACGAATTTCAGCGGGTCGCGTCTGAACTTCGTCAAGCCTTGCCAATGGCCTCGGCCGGGGTGGTTCCGTAGCCTGCGCAGGGCATGTGATAGGGCGTCATATTTGGGTCGAATCCGCCGTGTCGGGCGTCTGGCCTTTCGCCAAACGGCCGGCGCATGATGCGGTACGAGCGGGCTTCGTCACCCGGAGTCGCGATCGGCTGCCGGGTGGCGAGGTCGTGAACGTCCCGGGCAGCGCCGCCCGCCGGTCGGTGCCGGCCTGCCCACCCGGTCGGGGAGGACTACGTGCGGCACGACTCGCAAGAGGCGAAGGACGGGCGCGGCGAAGGGCGGCAGGTGCAGGTGCAGGCACTGGGTCGGGCGCGCGATCGGGATGGGGATCGGGAGCGGGCTCGCATCCGGCGGGGGCGGTGGGGAGGGTCGGCGGCGCGGGACGCGGAGGGTGTTGCGGAGGCGCGGGCCGTGCGGGCGGTGGGGGCGGTACGGCAGGACGGGGGCGCTTCGTCGGAGGACTCGGGCGTGCCGCGCGTGTCGGACGTGGCCGATCCGTCGGGCGTGCCGGATGCCGCGGATGGTGGAGCGGGTGCCGGCGGTGGCGTGGGTGGGACGGCGGACGGCCGCGGTGATCGGGGCGTGGCGGAGCCGGTGCGGGAGCTGCCGGCGTCGCGCTTGGTGTCGCGGGGCGACGGGGGTCGAGATTCGGACGACTTCGGGTCGGGCCGTCGAAGGCTGATTGGTCGAAGGCCGGGCGGTCGAAGGCGGGGCGGGAGTGACCGGGGCCGGGATCGCGCGGTGGGCGATGGCGAGGCCGCAGCCGCAGACGGGGCCGGGAATGGGGTCGGCCGTGCGGACAAAAGCTTGGGCAGTGGCGCTCCCGCCGTAAGCGATTCTCGTGGTGATGACCGGAGCGGGCGGGGCGGAACTCGCGGCGTCGGCGGCGGCATCGGCGACGCGTCGGCGGTCGGCGTCGAACTAGGTACGAGTTACTTGGATCGTGACGGTCGGAGCCGCCGCGTCGTGGTTCGAGGTGGTGCTGGAGCTCCGGGTGATCGCGTGCGGGTCGGCGTTGATCGTGACGGTCCGGCTTTCGGCGACCGAACGCGATTTCCTCGGCGACAAGATCGTCTGTCCCAAGACGATCGGCTCGGCGATGGTCGGTCCGGAGACGACCGGCGCCGTGGCTCGCGGCTGCCCGATGATCGGACTGATGATCGTCGGGCGCCAGATCGTCTGCCGCAAGACGATCCGACCGGCGATCGTTGGGCTCCCGATGATGGGCGACGAGACGTTCGCGAGGGAGATCGTGCGGAGCCAGGTGAACGCTCCGACAGCGGTCGAGTTCCAGGTGGCGGGGCGATGCGCACCGACCGAGATCAGGGTGGTGGGGCGCGAGATGATCGCGAGCGAGATCGTCTGACGGCAGACGATTGGAGCGGCGATGGTATGGCTCGAGAACGACGAATCGATGGTGGTCGAACCGGCGGGAGTGGGACCTTGGGCGACCGAGTTCACGGTGGGCGGGCGCAGGATGGTCGGGACCGAGACCGTCTGGAGGGGGATCGCATCGGCCGAGATCGTCTTGACCGAGATCATCTGAATCAAGGTCGTCCGGGGCGAGACCTTCTTGGGGAAGACCGCCTTGATCGAGAGCGTCTTGTGGGAGGTCGTCTTGAGCAAGACCGTCTTGCTCAAGGCCGTCTTATGCAAGACGGTCTTGCTCAAGACGTTGTTGTTCGGGATGGTGCTTCCGCGGGTCGTCTTGCTCAAGACGGTGCTGTCTTGGGTGGTGCTGATCCGGACGGCGCCGACCGAGATCGTCTTGCTCAAGATCGTCTTGCGCAAGATCGGGTGGATCGAAGTCGTCTTGGCCGAGACCGTCTAGAACGGCAGCGTCTTGGGCGAGATGAAACCGGCCGCGACGAAACAAATCTGAATAAATCGCATCTTGATAAACCGAATCGAGATGAACTGAATCAGAACGAACCTGCGCGAAGTGTGCCGTTCCGGAGTGAGCCGAAGCGGCGGCGATCGCCGCAGGATGCCCCGGCCCGAGTCGCTCGGAGCCGCAACGGTCGCTCGGATGACGGCGATCCGTTCCTGGACGACGCGCTCCCCCCGGACGGGGCCATCGATCCGCCGCCGCCCGGTGCTGCGTTGCTGGATCGCATCCATGGCGGCTGGATCGGACGTTGCCTTGGTGCCCATGAGGCGTCGCGTATCCCGGGTGGGTCGGGTGTGCCGGATGCCGCTCGCGCGGAGGACCGTAGCGACGCGATGGATCGGGCGGTGCTGAGTCTGCGGGTGCTGGAGTTGCACGGGCCGGGCTTCACGAGTGCGCAGGTCGGGGCGTTGTGGTTGTTGACGTTGCCGTTCCTGCGTCCGCGTCCGGCGGAGCAGGCCGCGTATCTGGCTTTGCTGGGTGGTGCGTTGCCGCCGGCGACGGCTTCCGCCGGGAGTGCCGGCGGCGGTACCGATGAGGCGATGGCGCGAGCGGACCTGTACGGGTACGTGGCCCCGGGCGATCCCAGGCGGGCGGCGCGGCTGGCGCGTAAGGACGCGGTTGTGTCGCATGCGGGTGAGGGGCTGTATGCCGCGATGTGGAGTGCGGCACTTGCGGCGGCTGCGTTCACGGCGCGGGATGCGGCGCAGGCGGTGGGTGTGTCGTTGCGGCATGTGCCGCTCGAATCGCGGTTGTCGGGTGCGATTCAGGGTGTTCTGGTCGCGTATACGCGTGGGCGGACCTGGGAGCAGGCTGCGGCCGAGGTGCATCGGCGCTACGGCAGCGCCGCGCGTGGGGACGTGCTCGGGAACGCCTGCCTGGTTGCGGCGGGGTTGCTTTGGGGTGATGGGGATCCGTGTCGGCAGATCGGCCTGACGGTGCGTGGGGGATTGGACATCCAGACCACCGCGCCGGTGGCGGGTTCGATCGCCGGGGCACTGTACGGCGCGGAGGCGGGCTGGCCGTCGATGGCGCCGAGTCGGGTCAGGACCGGGCTGCCGGGCCAAGAGGCCTGCGTACTTGCGGAGTTGGCGCAGCGAACCCTTGCGGTGAGCCGCGCGGAGGCGCCTTTGTGGTGAGCGCTGGGTGGAGGCGCGCGTGTGTGATGGGGCTTGGTGCTGGTCCTGGATGTGTTGGTGGGGTAGGTGGCGAAGGGGCGACACGGGGTGCGGTTCGACTGGCCGGACGACGTGACCCCGCCGGCTGAGGGGGCCGGCGGGGCCAAGATTGGTTTTGGCGGGTGGGCAGTCGGGGTTGTTGGTCGGCCGGGGACGCCTTGGCCGTACGGGGCCGGCGGTCCGGTCGGCGCGGGCGAGTTTGTGGGCGGTTCGGGGGTCGGGGCGTCGAAGCCGGGTGGGTCGCCGGTTGGGCGAGCCGGTGGCACCGAGGCCGAGGGCGCGATTCTGTTTCCTTCGCCCGTGTCCGGGATTTCGTTGCGTCGGCGGTGCTGTCGGGTCGGGAGGGTGTCGGGTCGGGAGGGTGCGGGGTCGGGAGGGTGCCGGGATGGGTGGGTCCGTGGGTAGGTGTTCGTGCGGTTGAGGCTGCGTCAGTTCCGGCCGCGCGTCGGCGTGGTGGAGTATCGCGTGGTGCAACCTCGGTCGCCGCTGCGGCATACCGCGTTGGCCGATCCGCTGGGGGAGTACGGCGTGCTGGTCGGCGACCACGACGGGTTGTCCCGGTTGGCGGCCCTGTTCTCGTTCGCGGCCTATTCGCGGCGTACGGTCGTGCACGTTCCGTTGCGCAGTGGTGTGCGCATGGACGACGAGGCGTTCATCGACGCGAGCGGTGGTCGCGTGGACCTGGTGCTGATGCATCATTCACTCGGACTGCGCCCGAGTGCGTGGCCGCAGGTCAGGCGTCGGTTGACGGCCGGTACGCCGCTTACGGTGGAGACTCGCGAGGAGCGTACGGAACGGGATGCCGCCGCGTGGGTGCGACAGAGCGGGCATCGCGATACGCGGGAGTGGCTGCGGCCCGTGACGTACGCGCGTACCGCGTTCCTGATCGGGAGCCGGGACGTCTTCGCCGCCGCCTCGTCCGAATTCGCGTACGCCGCCGGCCGTGGGCTCCGTGAACCCGACGTGCTCAAGGGCTACTTGGCGCTGGTCGGTTCGCTCACCAACGAGCTGCCGCCCGACGACTCGTTGCGGCCGCCGGAGTTGGACATCACGTTCAAGGCGCGCAGGCCGTACCACCGGTTCAAGCGCCCGTAGACGCACCTGTTCGCGGCTGTTCACACCCATGCACACCCATCCACACCTATTCACACCATTCGCAAGCATCCGCCTCCATTCGCAGCTCCCCGCGACTACCTATCCGTGACTGATTCCGTTCCGCCGCGCCTCGCCTAGGTTCTCGAACCAGGGGAGCGGGCGTCTCGATTCGGAGTCGAGAGAGTCCCCGGTCTCTTCCTCGCCACTGAGGTGGCCGTTGGTGACCGGCGCTCACGGGGGCGTCGGTCGCCGCGTGGCGCGTGGCGCGTGGCGCGCCGCGGGACGCACGGTGCGCGCGTCC
The DNA here is from genome assembly GCF_053594475.1 of Embleya sp. NPDC001921. Lineage (NCBI taxonomy): Bacteria > Bacillati > Actinomycetota > Actinomycetes > Kitasatosporales > Streptomycetaceae > Embleya > Embleya sp. NPDC001921. The sequence goes on along the minus strand of NZ_JBSFEO010000001.1, from coordinate 155,803 downwards.
GGAACCCACCCCACCCCCGGCCTACTCCCGGCCATTACTCCCACGGGATTAATCGCCACCCCGGGACACCGCCCGGAGTAACCCGGACATCGGCCGTCCGCCGGACGCCCCCGACCCGGGCGGCCGAGAGCCTTGAGGGCATGGAGACACTCTCGAAGGATGAGACCGCGCCGGCCCGTCGGGGGCGGTTGTGGGCGGTGCCGTGGGCCGTCGTGGGCGGCTGGATTCTTGTCGTCCTGGTGGCCGGGATGTTTGCGTCCAAGCTCGCCGATGTGCAGCGCAACGAGGCCGTGGATTACCTGCCGGCGAACGCCGAGTCGACCCAAGTGGCGAAGGTCCAGGCCGGGTTGCCCGGCGGTGACGCGATGGACGTGCAGCTCGTGTATCACCGGGACGGTGGATTGACGGCCGCCGACCGGGAGTTGGCGGCCGGTCAGGTCGCCGAGGTGGTGACTCGGCATCCGCTGGTGGCCGGGCCGGGGCCGGTGGCGGAGGAGTCGGTCGACCACGCGACGTTGCGCTACGCGTTGTCCGTCGATCGGCGTGGTGCCGAGCCGGAGGAGATCGTTCCGGACATTCGCAAGGTGCTCGATCGGCATCCCGACGGGCTCAGCGTGCGGCTCGGTGGGCCGGGCGGGATCGAGGCGGACATGGGGGAGGTGTTCGACTCGATCGACGGGACGCTGTTGTTGGCCAGCGTGCTCGTGGTCGCGGTGTTGCTGATGCTGACCTATCGCAGCCCGTACCTGTGGTTCGTGCCGCTCGCGTGCGCCGGTGTCGCGGTGGCGGTCGCGACGGCGGCGGTGTACGGGTTGGTGCGGGCGTTCGGGATCACCGTCACGGGACAGAGTTCGGGTGTGTTGACGGTGCTCGTGTTCGGTGCGGGTACCGACTACGCGCTGCTTCTGGTGGCCCGGTATCGCGAGGAACTGCGGGTCCACGCGCGTCCGTTCGACGCGATGCTCGCGGCGCTGCGCGGATGCGGACCGGCGATTGTGGCCTCGTCGGGGACGGTCGTGGTGGGGCTGTTGTGCCTGACCGCCGCGGATCTGAACAGCAGTCGGGGCATGGGGCCGGTCGGCGCGATGGGCGTGGTGTGCGCGCTCGCGGTGATGACGACGCTGTTGCCCGCGATTTTGGTGCTGCTCGGACGGCGGGTGTTCTGGCCGTTCGTGCCCGCCCTCGGCAGCGAGCCCAAGCGTGGTCGCGGGGCGTACGCGCGGATCGGGACCGGGGTCTCCCGGCGGCCGATCGCGGTGTTGGTGGCGGGGGTCGTACTGCTGGGGGCGGGTGCGCTGACCGCGTTCGTGCTGCCGGATCCGCTGCGGCAGGGTGACGGCTTCACGTCGAAGCCCGAGTCGATCGCGGCGCAGGCGACGCTGAGCGCGGCGTTCCCGGAGCAGTCGGGTGCGCCGATCGCGGTGATGGCGCGTACCGAACGGGCCTCGGCCGTACTCGCGGCGGTCTCCACGACGGAGGGTGTCGGCCACGCTCGGCAGGCGCGAACCGCGGGCGGCTGGACGGAAATCCTGGCCTTCGCGAAGGATCGGCCGGAGTCGGCCGGGGAGCACGCCACGATCGAACGGTTGCGTACCGTGCCGGACGCGCGCGTCGGCGGGTCCACCGCGCAGCAGATGGACACTTCGCACACCACGGCGCGGGATCGCCGGGTCGTCATCCCGCTCGTGCTGCTCGCGGTGTTGCTGGTGCTGATCGTGCTGCTGCGGAGTCTGGTCGCGCCGCTGATCCTGGTCGCCGCCGTCGCGTTGGTGTGGGCTGCCTCGCTGGGGATCGGTGGGCTGATCTTCGAGCACGGCTTCGGATACGCGGGAGTGGACGCGCAAACTCCGCTGCTGACCTTCGTGTTCCTGGTCGCGCTCGGGGTGGACTACGGCATCTTCCTGATGCATCGGGTGCGGGAGATGTCGCTGCGCGGGGACTCGGTCAGGATTGCCGCGCCTGCCGCGCTGGAGACCACCGGCGGGGTGATCGCGTCCGCCGGGTTCGTGCTCGCGGCGACGTTCTCGGTGCTCATGCTGCTGCCGCTGGTCTCCCTGGTGGAGATCGGATTCGTGGTCGCGATGGGCGTGTTGATCGACACGTTCCTGGTGCGTACGTTCCTGGTCACCGCCGCGAGCGTGGCGCTGGATCGGCGGATCTGGTGGCCGGGTCCGCTGTCTCGGCGGCCCGCGTCCGAGTCGGCGGGGACCCGGCCGGTGGAACCGCCCGCGTCGTCCCGGAAGATGACGGTGTGACGAAGCGATCGTTTTGGGGCGGGGCGTCCCTCTGGGACGCCCTGCTCGCGTTCCTGCTGGCGGCATTCGCGATCGGCTCGGCGTGGATGTGGCCGGGAGACCGGTCGATCGACCCGATCGGCGTGGCGCTGCTGGTCGGTGCGGCCATTCCGCTGGCCTGGCGTCGGACGCGGCCGGGAACCGTGCTGTTGGTGACGTTCATCCTGACGGTGCCATACCACAACCGGGAGTACCTGCACGAGGGCGCGGCCGTGTTGGCGCTGCTCGCGCTGGGGACGTACGCGGCGTACATCCGGCGCGAGGAGGCGATCGTGCTCGCTTTCGTGGCGTTGACCGTGGTTGTGGTGGCGATGACCTTCGGCGGCCAGGACGCGCCATCGTGGCGGGATCGTTGCGGGATGGCCGGCTGGGTGTTCGCGGCGTTGGTCGCGGGGCAGGCGTGGCGCATCCATCACGCGCACATGAGCGCGATCATCGATCGGGCCGAACGGGCCGAACGTACGCGGGACGAGGTGGCCCGGCGGCGGGTGGCCGAGGAACGGCTGCGGATCGCGCGCGACCTGCACGATCTGCTCGCGCACAGCATCACGTTGATCGGTGTCCAGGCGGGCGTGGCCGCGCACCTCGCGGGCCAGGATCCGCCGGTGGAACGCGCGGTGTTGGTCGGTGCGTTGGACACCATCGCCGAGACCTGCCGGGACACCAGGCACGAACTCCGGGCCACCCTGTCCGTGTTGCGGGATGCCGAAGAGGTCGCCTCGTACGAGGCGGTGCCGGGCCTGGCCGGGCTGGATGGTTTGGTGCCGCTCGTGAGCGCGGCCCGCTCCGCCGGTATCGAGGTCACGCTCGTCGGCCACGACGGGCCACCGCCGGCGCCCGAGGTCGGCGTCGCCGTCTACCGGATCGTGCAGGAGGCGCTGACGAATGTGGTGAAGCATGCGCAGGCTCGTTCCGCGCGGGTCGAACTCGTCGTCGTGGATGGCAACCTGCGGGTCACGGTGCGCGACGACGGTCGCGGGATCGGGATCGGGATCGGGAGTAGGGGCGAGAGCGGGGGTGCCAATGACGTCGAGGTCGCGCAGGAGGGCGGGTTCGGCATTCTCGGGATGACCGAACGGGCTCGTAGCGTGGGAGGGACCCTGGCCGCGGGCCCGAAGCCCGGAGCGGGAGGCGGGTTCGAGGTGGAGGCCGTGTTGCCGATGGGCGAGTGGGAGGGCGCGCGATGACCCGCCGATGGGGAGGTGTCGAGCGTCGGGGTGGGGCACTGCGCCGGTCGGGCGGGGGACACGCGATGATCGAGGTGCGGTGCGGGCCCGACGGCCTGCGGCGGCGTGCGCGCGACGCGGGCCGGGCGCGGTGACGCGTGCGCGGTGCGGTGGCGCGAGCGGCGGGCGTACGGGCGGATAGGACGATGCCGGTGCGGCCGGTGTGGCGATGCCGTGGGCGCGCGAGCGGCCGATCGTCGCGCGTGATGTCATGCCTTTCGGGCGACGGATTCGGACGAAATGGCGGCCAGTGGCGGTGTCGGGCGAGTGGGGGAGCGCGTGACGGGCGGCAAGTTGCGGGTGTTGCTCGCGGACGACCAGCACCTGGTGCGGTCGGCGTTCGCGATGTTGGTGAGCTCGGCCCCCGACATGGAGGTGGTCGGTGAGGCCGCCGACGGGCGGGCCGCGCTCGAACTCGCCCGCAGCACCGAGCCGGACGTCGTGGTGATGGACATCCGGATGCCCATCCTGGACGGGATCGAGGCCACTCGGCTGATCGCCGAGGATCCCGAGCTGTCGCGGGTCAGGGTGCTGGTGTTGACCACCTACGAGGACGACGAGAACGTGGTGGCCGCGTTGCGCGCGGGCGCCGGCGGCTTCCTGGTCAAGGACACCCGCCCGGCCGAGTTGCTGGCGGCGATCCGTACGATCGGGGCGGGCGAGGCACTGCTGTCACCGGGCCCCACGGCACGGCTGATCTCGCGCGTGCTGCGCATGCCGAGCACGCCGACGGTGGGCGAACCGGGTTCGGTTCGGGTCGCGGACCTGTCGGCGCGCGAACGCGAGGTGCTCACGCTGGTCGGGCGGGGTTTGACCAACGCGGAGATCGGCACGCTGCTCGGGCTGAGCCCGCTCACCGCGAAGACGCACGTCAGCCGCATCATGGCCAAGCTCGATGCGCGTGATCGGCCGCAACTGGTCGTGATCGCCTACGAGTCGGGCCTGATCGTGCCCGGTGACGACCAGCCGCCGACGTAGGGCACCGCGACGCAGGCCGCGTCGCTGCTTCCAACGCGCCTGTGCTCCCTCGGTTCTGATGTCCCTTCAGGTTCTGACGCCGTCTCGGGTCTCAGTCCTGGTACACCGCCTCCGGCGCCGTCGCCGCCTCGGCGCCGGGGATGAAGCGGGCCACGTAGGTTTCGTACAGCCGCAGCCAGGTTCCATCGCGGCGGATGCGTTCCAGTGACGCGTTGACGAATCGCACCAAGTCCGGGTTGTTCTTGGCGATTTCCAGGCCGTACGGCTCGCGGGTGAGTTTGGGGCCGACCAGTTCCACGAAGCGGTCCTGGGCCTGGAGGCCGACCATGATGGTGTCGTCGCCGACCGCTCCGTCGGCCTGGCCCTGTTGGATGTGGATGAGGCAGTCGGCCCAGGTGTCGCCGGTGACGGGGATCAGGGACTTGGTGGCGCGCACCGCGTCGGCCGCGGTGGTGCCGGCGACCGTGCAGACACGGGTTCCGCTCGGTAGGCCGGTCAGGCCCTTCGAGTGGTCGCCGGCCGCGGCGGGGCTGTCCCGCAGGACGAGTACGCGCTGTCCCGACTCGTAGTAGATCGAGCTGAAGTCGACCACGGTCCGGCGCCGGCAGTTGACCGTGACCGACTTCGCGACGATGTCCACCTGGCCGCGCGCGACGGCCTGTTCGCGGATGCTGTTGGGCACGACTCGGAAGCGCAGTCGGTTCGGGTCGGGGTCGCCGAACAGGTCGGCGGCTATCTCCCGGACGAGATCGATGTCGAAGCCCTTGAGCCTGTTGTGGTCGGCCACGTCCGCGTAGCTGAACGGGTAGGCGCTCTGGTCTATCCCGACGGTCAGGTAGCCCTGGCTGAGGATGCGCGCGAGCGAGCCGTCGGTCGCGTAGTCGGCGGCACGCGGCGGCCCCGACTTGGGACGCAGGCTCGCGGTCGGATTGCCGCACGAGGCGGCGGAGGGGTCGTTGGTCGCACCGGGCGCGGTTCCGCCCGGCAGGGCCGCGGGCGGCGCGGGGCCGACGGGTACGGCAGCCGGACTCCGGGTGGAGGTCGACGATGTACAGGCCGCCAGCACGATCAGGGCCGCCAACAGCGCCAGCGCCGGCGTGACGGCGCGCATGCCGTGCGGCGGCCGACCCGAGGTGGGCCGCCCGAACGGGTAGCGGGGCTCGGGACGGCGGTGGGACCGGTGATCCGGGCGCCGGAGCGGGCGCCGGGCCGTGCGGTGCGGTGGAACTGCGTGCGCGGACATGACGCATCACCTCCGGTGGCGGCGCGGACACCGCTCGGCTCGGCCGGTTCGGGCCTGATCGGGACGCTACCGGAACGAACTCGGCGGCCACTGGGGGGAATCCCCCCGATTCCGCGGGCGCCCGCGGGTTATCCGTGGGCCTCCCGGTCGGCTTCCTCGGGGGCTTCTTCGGGAGCGCCGAGGTCGCCGGTCAGGCAGCGCTGGAGCTGGGGGCCGAGCCAGCCGACGACCTCGGCGTGCGTCATGGCCACGATCGGTGGAAGGCGTAGGACGTAGCGGCACAGGGCGAGGCCGAGAACCTGGGTGGCGGCCAGGCCGGCGCGGCGGGGGGCCTCGTCGGGGTTCGGGCAGGCGCGGCGCACGAGGGGTGCGAGTTGGCCGGCGAAGACCGCGCGCATGCGTTCGGCGGCTTCCTCGTTGGTGACGCCCGTGCGCAGCAGGATCATCATCGCCTCGTCGTCCTCCCAGCGGTCCAGGAAATGGGCCGAGAGCACTGCTCCGAGTCGTGAGCGGGGGACCGAATCGAGATCGGGCAGGCGCAGGTCCACATCGGCGGCGGCGGCGAACAACTTCTCCTTGTTGCCGAAGTAGCGCATGACCATCGCCGGATCGATCGCGGCGTCGGCGGCGATCGCCCGGATCGTCGCGCGCTCGTAGCCGTCCGACCCGAATCGCTCGCGTGCGGCGGCCAGGATCACGGCCTTGGTCTCGGTGGACGACCTTCGCGGAGTACTCATGTCAACGATTGTAGGCCAACGCCTGTTGACATCAGGAGACGGTCGCGTCATGGTTATGTCAACAACCGTTGGCCAACAAGTGTTGACAGGCAGAAGTCGGCCGATGCGACCGACCTCCGCACCGGATCTCGCGCCGCCCGCACCACCGGGCCGGCTCGCACCACCGCAGCCCGTCGCACCCGATTGCACCCGACCGCACCCGATCGCACCGAAGGAGCCGTCATGACCTCGCAGCCCCCGACCACGTCCGCCACCCCGACCAATCCCGCCACCCCGACCACCCCGCAGCCTTCTCCGCAGCCCTCCTCGCCCCCGCGACTGCCCGCCACCACCGACGTCCTGGTCGTCGGCGCCGGCCCCGCCGGGCTGACCCTCGCCCTCGCCCTGGCCGCCCAGGGGCGCGACGTCACCGTCGTCGACGCACACGCGGCCGCCGAGCACACCTCGCGGGCCGCCGTCGTACACGCCCGCACCCTGGAGGTGCTCGCCCCACTCGGCGTGGCCGGGCCGCTGGTCGAACTCGGCATCCAGTCACCGACGTTCACCATTCGCGACCGGGACCGGGTGGTCGTCCGCATCGACTTCGACGGCCTGCCCACCGACTACCCGTACTCGCTGATGGTGTCCCAGGCCACCACCGAGGCGACCCTGTCGGCTCGGTTGACCGAGCTTGGCGGCACCGTGCTGCGGCCGTACTCGGTGACCACGCTCGACCAGGACGCCGACGGCGTGACCGCGACCTTCGAGCACGGCGAACGAGTGCGTGCCGTTTGGGTGGTCGGCGCCGACGGCATGCACAGCACGGTGCGCGAGCAGGCCGGCATCGGCTTTCAGGGCGGTACGTACGGCGAGTCGTTCGTGTTGGCCGACGTGCGGCTCGGTGGTGCCGTCTCGGCCGACGAGGTGATCCTGTACTTCGCGCCCGCCGGCCTCGCGGTGGTCGCTCCGCTCCCGGGCGGTCGGCACCGCATCGTCGCGCCGGTCGCCGACGCGCCGCACGAGCCGTCGCTCGCCTTCGTACAGGAACTCCTCGACGAGCGCGGCCCGTCGACCGACCGGGTGGTGGTCGAGGAGGTCGTGTGGGGATCGCGGTTCCGGGTCCACCACCGCGTCGCCGACACCTACCGGGCCGGGCGGATCCTGCTGGCCGGTGACGCCGCACACGTACACAGCCCGGCCGGTGGCCAAGGCATGAACGCCGGCATCCTCGACGCCGTGGCACTGGCCGACGCGCTCGGCTCGGTTCTCGACGGCGGCCCGACCTCGGCCCTCGACGCGTACGGCGCCACCCGCCGTCCGATCGCCGAGCAGATCGTGCAGCTCGCCGACCGGATGACCCGCATCGCCACGATCACCCCGGCGCTGCGCCCGCTGCGCAACGTCGTGCTGCGCGCGATCACCCGAATCCCCGCCGTACGCCGCGACCTTGCGCTGCGCCTCTCCGGTCTGACGTACCGCTGAGCGCTGTTCCGGCCGCAAGGCGCGCGGCTCCGGACCGGCGGTCGGTCGTCACGACGTCCGGAGCGAGCCCGCCCGGCTCGACCCCGACCGGGTCACTCAAACGTGCGCCGGAGACGTCTCCTGATGAAGCATCACGACCGAGACCGAAACCGAAGCGGAAGCCAAGGTGGAATCCGAATCCGAATCCGAATCCGAATCCGAAGCCGGAGCCGGAGCGGAGGCCGTGGCCGAAGCGGAGGCCGAAGCACCCGAGCTCCGCTCCAAGGCCGCCGACAAGTCCCCCCACAGATCGTCCTCGTGCTCCAGCCCCACCGACAAACGCAGCAACTTCGGTCCGATCGCGCCCTCGTCCCGCGCCGCGTCGTCGATCACCCGGTGGGTCAGCGAAGCCGGGTGCTGGATCAGCGTGTCCGTGCCGCCGAGGCTGACCGCGGGCGTGATCAGCCGGAGTGCCGCCACCAGCTCCATCGGGTCGCCTGCCGGCTCGAAGGCCACCAGCGCGCCGCCGATGCTCGGGTAGTGCACCCGCTCGACCGCCGGGTGGGTGGCCAGTCGTTCGGCCAGGATCGCGGCCGACGCGGACGCCTTCGCGACCCGGATCGGCAGCGTCGAGAGGCCGCGCAGCAGCAGGTAGCCCGCCAACGGATGCAGCAAGGCGCCCGTGGCGAACCGGATTTGGCGGAGCACATCGGCCGATTGCGCATCGCACGCGACCACGCCGCCCATCACGTCGCCGTGCCCGCCGAGGAACTTGGTCGCGCTGTGCAGCACCATCCGCGCGCCCGCCCTGGCCGGCTGTTGCAGCACCGGCGTCGCGAACGTGTTGTCCACCAACAGCGGTACATCCCCCGCCTGCGCGGCGAGGTCGGCCAGGTCCAGCTCGGCCAAAGTCGGATTGGCCGGTGTCTCGACCATCACCAGACCGGTGTCCGGTCGCAACGCCCGGGCCACCCCGTCCGGTTCGACCCACGTGACCTCGGTACCGAGCAGGCCGCTCGTGAGCAGGTGGTCCGTGGTGCCGTACAGCGGGCGGACCGCCACCACGTGCCGGCGGCCCCGCGCGGCGGCGGCGAGCAGACACGCGGTGACCGCCGCCATGCCGCTCGCGAACGCGACCGCGTCGGCGCACCCCTCCAACTCGGCCAGTGCGACCTCGAAGCGGCGCACCGTCGGATTCGTCAACCTGCCGTAGATCGGCGAGCCCTCCGGCAGCGCGCCCTCCGCGTACGCGTCCAGGGCGAGTGCCGCGGCCGGCAGGTCCGGGAGCGGGTAGGTGGTGGACAGATCGATCGGCACGGCGTGCGTACCGAGGGCGGCGAGGTCGTCGCGACCCGCGTGCACCGCCCGCGTCTCGAACATCCGCCCCACGCCGTGCACGCCGTGGCCGTCCACGCCGTCCACGGGACGCACGCCGCCCACGCCGTCCACGGGACGCACGCCGCCCACGCCGTCCACGGGACGCACCCCGTCCACGGAACCCATCCCGCCCACGCCGAGCCCGCCGCCGGCGCCCGTCGTCCCACCCACTGCCTCAAGATCCACACGGAGGTCATCCATGCCCGCCATCGTGCGCCGACCCCCGGCGAGCAAGCCGATGGCCCGAATTATGATCGCCCGATGAGCCAATCCATCGCCCTCGATCCGATCGATCTCGGAATTCTCCGGTCTCTCCAGAACGATGCCCGGATCAGTAACAAGGCGCTCGCCGCCGAGGTCGGGATCGCGCCGTCGACGTGCCTGGACCGGGTTGCCCGGCTGCGCTCGGCCGGGGTGGTGAAGGGAGCGACGGTGGAGGTCGACGCGGCGGCGCTCGGTCGGCCGTTGCAGGCGATGCTCGCGGTTCGAGTACGGCCGCACCACCGGGTGGTGCTCAACCCGTTCGTGGGGCACGTGCTGAAGCTGCCGGAGACCCGCGCGCTCTACCACCTGGCCGGACCCGACGACTTCCTCGTGCACGTCGCGGTCGCCGACGCGACCGGACTGCAACGGCTGGTGGTGGACGGCTTCACCGCACGCACCGAGGTGACCCAGGTGCACACCATGCTGATATTCCAACAATGGCGGGGCGGCCCGCTCCTCCCACCCGAACCCCAGGGCCCCGCCCGGCGCCTGACGGCCGGCTGACCCGGCCGCACCCGCCACCCGCCGGGGGCCGCCTCACCCCTCGCCCTGGCGCCCGGTGCTCGGCCGTACGTCCGCCTCGCCCTGCCGCGCCGACAGCACGATCCCCATCGCCACGGTCAAGGCCGCCACCGCACCGGCCGTCGGTACCGCCGCCGCGCCCAGGAACGTGCAGAGCAGGACCAGCACGGCGGCCGTCGGCAGCAGCGACTGCTGGGCGAGGCCGTTCTTGTGATGGCGCGAATGCAGCGCGTACGTGGCCAGCAGGAACAGCGCGGTCGGGATCGTCACACTCGCCGACGCGGCCATCCGGGAGATGTGCGCCTCGCCCACCGCCTGTTCGACCGCGACCTCCAGGCCCGCGCCGATCGACGCCGCCGAACCGAAGATCACGTAGTGGCCGTACCCCCACAGGAAGGCCTGGCGATTGGACGCGAGGAAGTCGTGGATCGGCACCGCGAAGTAGATCCAGTACGCCGCGAACACGATCAGCAGCCCGCCGGCGGCGATCGGCAGCAGTTCGTCCAGCGCGGCCTCGTCGTCGAGCGCCGTCTGGATCGCGATGGTCGCGGCGGAGACGCTCTCGCCGAGCATGATGATGGTGAACAGCCCGTAGCGCTCGGCGATGTGATGCGGATGCCAGGTGGTGGTGTGGTCGCGTTCGGCGATCGCCGGTACCGCCGGCTCGGCGATCGCCAGCGGCACGAAGCCCCACTTCCACGCGGCGTCCGGGAGCAGCAGCAGCACCACCCAGCCGATCTGCACCAGCACCAGCCCCGCCGCGTAGCGCAGCGCGGTGCGTCGGGCCGCCGGGTCGGTCTCGTCGTGGGCCGCCCGCAGCCACTGGAAGGTCAGCGCGACGCGCATGATCAGGTACCCGACGATGGCGACCGTGTAGTCGCTGTCGTCGAACGCGCGCGGCACTCCGGCGGCCAGGACCAGGACGCCGGTGATCTGTACGAGTGTGGCGACCCGGTACAGCGGGTCGTCGCAGTCGTACGCGGAAGCGAACCAGGTGAAGTTGACCCACGCCCACCAGATCGCGAAGAACACGAACAGGTATCCGAGGATCCCGTGTCCGGGGTGCCCGTCGGCCAGCGAGTGCACGAGCCGACTGCCGGCCTGGGCCACCGCGACCACGAAGGTCAGATCGAAGAACAACTCGAGCGGGGTCGACGCGCGGTGCGGCTCCGTCGTGTCGCGCGAGGCCATCCGGCGCAGGATGGCGTGCGGGCCGGCGGCGGGACGCGCGGGATCGCTCACGAGGTGGGTCCTCTCGTTCCGGGCGTGATCATGCGCGGAGAGTATCCGAATCAACCAGGCAAACAGGACCATATCGAGCAGCCGTCAGCGCGAATGCGACCGACCCGGCCGCCGGGGTCGGCCCGAAGCCGGTCCGGGGTTCGTCGGCGCCGGTCCTCGGCCCGCCCGGGGCGGCCCGAGGTCAATCCGAGGCCAGCGCCGACGCGTCCAGCCCGTCCAGCCCCGCGTGCCCGGACAGCGCCATGGACAGATCGAACTCGGCCAGCAGGCAGCGCAGTACGTGCCGGACGCCCGCCTCGCCGCCCAGCGCCAGGCCGTACACGTACGGCCGACCGACCAGGACCGAGCGGGCACCGAGGGCAAGGGCCTTGAGTACGTCGGCGCCGGTACGCACCCCGCTGTCGAAGAGCACCGTCAGCTCCCCGTCGACCGCCTCGGCCACACCCGGCAGCGCATCCAACGCGCCGATGGCGCCGTCGAGTTGGCGTCCGCCGTGATTGCTCACCACGATCCCGTCCAGGCCGGTGTCGCGGGCTCGGCGCGCGTCGTCCGGATGCAGGATGCCCTTGAGCACGATCGGACCGATCCAGTTCTCGCGCAGGAACGCCAGGTCGTCCCAGGTCTTGGTCGGGTCGGAGAACATCCCCGCCCAGTGCGCGATCGCCGCCGTCGGATCCTCGGCGATCGGCTTGCTGAGACCGGCCAGGAAGGCCGGATCGCTCAGGTAGTTCGCGATCCCGACCTGCCGCAGGAAGGGCAGGTACGCCCGGTCCAGGTCGCTCGGCCGCCAGCCCAGGAACCACGTGTCCAGGGTGACCACGAGCGTGGTGTACCCGGCCGCCCGGGCTCGGGCGAGCAGGCTGACGGTCACGTCGTTGTCGCGCGGCCAGTAGAGCTGGAACCAGCGCGGACCCGGACCGGAGGCGGCGGCGATCTCCTCCAGCGTGTACGACGACGCGGTACTCGCCACCATCGGCAGCCCCAGCCCGGCGGCCGCGCGCGCGGTCGCCAACTCGCCCTCCGGGTGCACGATGGACTGCACGCCGACCGGTCCGAGCAGTACCGGAGCGGGCAGGTCGGTGCCCAGCACGGAGCGGGACAGGTCACGCCCACCCACGTCGCGCAGCATGCGCGGGACGATCCGACGCCGCTCGAACGCCGCCCGGTTGGCCCGCATCGTCGCCCCGCCGCCGGCACCGCCCAGGACGTATCCGCGCGGACCCGGTTCGAGCCGCTCCCCGGCGGCGGCCTCGAGCTCGGACGCGTCGATCGGGTACGCGGGGGTCTCCCCGGTCAACAGGCCGTCGAGGTAGATCGAGTCCCGGAACGCGGAAAACGGACCACCGGCAACGTTGGGACCATCGGCCACGACTGCCACCTTTCGCCTCGCCGAACGGAGAATCCTCGCGCGGACCCGATGACGAACGATCCCGCACCGAGCGAGCACGCGGAAGAGCCGAACCGGCCGAGCGACCCGAACGGCCCGAACCATCGAAGAGGTACCCATCGAAGAGGCACCCATCGAAGAGGCCGAGCCCGCCGAACAAGCCGAACCGTCCGAACGTACCGAACGAGTCGACCGCCCGACATCGGGGCAGACCCACCCGTGTACGCCCGGCCCGGGATCGTGCCGCACATTGCCTCGCCGGGAAGCGAGACAAGAACCCCATCCCTCCTGTGAAATGTCACACGGCACTAAAGTGCTCCGCATCGCATACGACACGGACAAGAGGCTGGAGAGGAATCCGCATGACCCGCATCACCCGGATCCCGGGGATGGCCCTCACCGATCACACCTTCACCGTCCCGCTCGACCACTCCCGTCCGGACGGGCCCACCATCGAGGTCTTCGCACGCGAGGTGGTCGATCCCACCGCCGTCGACAAGAAGCGGCCGTGGTTGTGCTTCCTCCAAGGCGGCCCGGGCGGCAAATCGGCCCGGCCCAATCGCCCCGCCGGCTGGCTCCAGCGCGCGCTGCGCACGCACCGCGTCCTGCTCCTCGACCAGCGCGGCACCGGCCGCAGCACGCCGATCACGCCGAGCCTGGCCGCCCGTACCGCGCCCGAGGAACTCGCCTCGCTGCTGCGGCACATGCGCGCCGACTCGATCGTCGCCGACGCCGAGCTGATCCGCAGGCGGTTGTGCGGCGACGAGCCGTGGGAGACGCTCGGGCAGAGCTACGGCGGCTTCATCACCCTCGCCTACCTCTCCACGGCGCCCGAGGGGCTGAAGTCCTGTTATGTCACCGGTGGGCTGATCGGCCTGGACGTGACCGCGGAGGACGTCTATCGACGCACCTATCCCCGGGTACGGGACAAGAACGCCGAGTACTACGCCCGCTACCCGGACGACGTCGAACAGGTGCGTCGGCTCGCCGACCATCTCGCCGCGCACGACGTCCGGCTGCCCGACGGCGACCGACTGACCCCGCGCCGGCTCCAGTTCCTCGGCAACGTGTTCGGGATGGGCGACGGCTACGAGCGCGTGCACTGGATGCTGGACGAGGCGTGGGACGGCGACCAGGTCTCGGACACCTTCCGCGCCGCGGTGATGCACGCCACCGCGCTCACCGACAACCCCCTGTGGGCCGTGCTCCAGGAGCCGATCTACGGCCAGGGCAAGGTCGCCACCGGTTGGGCCGCGGAGAAGGTGCGGGCGGGATTGCCGGAGTTCGCCGAGAGCGCCGACCGGCTGCTGTTCACCGGCGAGATGATGTACCCCTGGATGTTCGAGGAGATCGCCGCGCTGCGCCCGTTCCGCGAGGCGGCCGACCTGCTCGCCCGACACGACGACTGGCCGGTCCTGTACGACGTCGAGCGGCTGCGGACGAATCCGGTACCGGTCGCGGCGGCGGTCTACTTCGACGATATGTACGTGGACGCGGACCTGTCCCTGGAGACCGCGCGCGAGGTGGCCAACGTACGCGCGTGGGTCACCAACGAGTGGGAGCACGACGGCTCGTACGCGTCCGGCGGCGCGGTCCTGGACCGGCTGATGGACATGGTCGCCGGCAAGATCTGACCTGCTTCCACCCGTTGCCGGCCCCATCCCCGACCGGCAGCGCTCGGCGCCCGAAGTCCGAGGACTCGGGCGCCGATGCCGGAGCCGGGCACGGGACGGGAAGCCGGCCTCGGCCCGGTCCCGACCTCAGCCAGGCTGGTTCGGGTCCGCCCACAGGTTGCGGACATGGCCGATGTGCCGCGCCATCACACCCTCGGCCCGGGCCGGGTCGCCGGTGGCGAGCGCGTCCAGGAGTTCGAGGTGTTCCGCGGCGGACGCGACGAGTCGGCCGTTCTCCGCGAGTCGGGACAGACCGTACAGACGCGAGCGTTTGCGCAGATCGCCGACCACCCGCACCAGGTGTTCGTTGCCCGCGAGCGCGAGCAGCGACAGGTGGAAGCGACGGTCCGCCTCCACGTACCGGATCAGATCGCTCACCTCGGCCGCCGCGACGATCTCCTCGGCGACCGGGCGCAGCGCGGCCAGTTGGGCCGGGGTGACCACGCCCGCGAGTCGGGCCACCACCGGAATCTCGATCAACGCGCGGACCTCGGTGAACTCGTCCAACTCGCGGTCGGAGAGTTCGGTGACCCGAAAGCCCTTGTTGCGTACGGCCTCGACCAGTCCCTCGTTGGCGAGGTCGAGCATCGCCTCGCGCACCGGCGTCGGTGACACGCCGAACTGCGCGGCCAGCGCGGGCGCGGAATAGACCACGCCGGGCCGCATCTCGCCCGCGATCAACGCCGCGCGCAGCTCTCGTGCCACCCGATCCCGCAGGATCGGCCGATCGTCGAAGGACGGCAGCGCGAGCGCTCCGTGTCCCGTGTCCATGGTGCCTCCTCCCGCCATGCTACTGACGGTCAGTCACCCTGGGGGTGGGATCGGAACTGTGCGTACGGACGACCACGCTGCGTGAGGATCATCGCCCGGGTCCCAGCCCGGGCCGGCCCGGTCCCGCCGGGTCTCCGTCCGGCCCTGCGGGAGCCCGGCCGGAGCCCCGCCCGGCCCGCCCGGTCCCGCCCGGCCTCGCCCGGTTCGTCAAAGGCGGAACCCGGCCGGGAACGGGTCCTCCGGATCGAGCAGATACTGCGCCGTCGCGGTGATCCAGGCCCGTCCCGTGATCAGCGGCAGCACGGCCGGATACCCGGCCACCTCGGTCCGGTCCACGATCCGTCCGTGGAAGCGGGTCCCGATGAACGACTCGTTGACGAACTGCTGTCCCACCGCCAACTCGCCGCGCGCGGCCAACTGGGCCATCCGCGCGCTGGTTCCGGTACCGCACGGCGAGCGGTCGAACCAACCCGGGTGGATCGCCATCGCGTTGCGCGACAGCGTGGCGTCCGAGCCCGGGGCGAGGAACTGCACGTGGTGGCAGCCCGCGATCTCGGGATCCTCCGGGTGCACCGGCCGGGCCTGTTCGTTGATCGCGGCCATGATGGCCAACCCGGTGTCCAGGATGCGTCCGGCCTCGGCCCGGTCGAACGGCAGACCGACCTTCTCGATGGGCAGGATCGCGTAGAAGTTGCCGCCGTACGCCATGTCGTAGCCGACGGCGCCGAGCCCGGGCACGTCCACGGTCGCGTCGAGGGTGTGCGCGTAGGAGGGGACGTTGCGCAGGGTCACCGAACGGGCCGCGCCGTCGCGTACCTCGACCTCGGCGACCACCAGACCGGCGGGCGTGTCCAGGCGCACCGTGGTGACCGGTTCGACCACCTCGACCATGCCGGTCTCGACGAGCACGGTGGCCACCCCGATCGTGCCGTGCCCGCACATCGGCAGACAGCCCGACACCTCGATGAACAGCACGCCGTAGTCCGCGTCCGGGCGGGTCGGCGGTTGCAGGATCGCGCCGCTCATCGCGCCGTGCCCGCGCGGCTCGTACATCAACAGCGTGCGCAGGTGGTCCAGATAGGCCATGAAGTGCACGCGTCGCTCGGCCATCGTGGCGCCGGGGATCACCCCGACGCCGCCGGTGATCACCCGGGTCGGCATGCCCTCGGTGTGCGAGTCGACCGCGTGGAAGACGTGTCGTGAGCGCATCAGGTCAGTCCCTCCGCGAGTGCCTTCTCGGTGAACTCGCGCACCGAGGCCTCCTGTTCGGCCAGTAGTGGGAGCCGCGGCGGGCGGCACGGGCCGCCCCGGAGGCCGGCGAGGTCCATCGACAACTTGATGGACTGCACAAATTCGGTGCGCGAGTCCAGCCGAAGCAGCGGATGCAGCAGTCGGTACAGCGGCAACACCGCGCGCACGTCGCCGCCGACGGCCGCGCGGTACAACTCGACGCTCGCGCGCGGGAAGACGTTCGCGTAGCCGGCGATCCAGCCCACCGCGCCGGCCAGGCCGAACTCCAGCGCGACGTCGTCGCTGCCGATCAACACGTCCAGACCCGGGGCGAGTTCGGCCACCTCGTAGGCCCGGCGCACGTCCCCGGTGAACTCCTTGACGCCGACCACGAGGCCTTCCTCGTACAGGTCCGCGAGCAGTCGCGGGGTCAGGTCGACCTTCGTGTCGAACGGGTTGTTGTAGGCGACGATCGGCAGGCCGGCGCCGGCCACGGTGCGGTAGTGGTCGAGCACCGTGCGGGTGTCCGCGCGGTAGCTGTTGGGCGGGAGCAGCATCACCGCTCGGGCGCCCGCCTCGGCGGCCTGCTCGGTCCAGCGCAGCGACTCGGCCGCGCCGTAGGCCGCGACGCCGGGCAGTACCCGGTCGCCGCCCACCGCCTCGACCGCGACGCGCACCACAAGGGCCCGCTCGTCCGGAGTGAGCGATTGGTACTCGCCCAGCGAGCCGTTCGGGCAGACTCCGTCGCAGCCCGAATCCACGAGCCACCGCACGTGTTCGGCGTACGCGTCGAAGTCCACGGACAGGTCCTCGCGCAGCGGCAGCGCGGTGGCCACCACGATGCCGTGCCACGGCTTGCGGTCGGCCGGGTCCGGGGCGGAGTGGGGCGAGGTGGTGGGGTGTGGGCTCATGGGGCTCCTTGGGCTAGGTCTCCGAGACGGATGGGCACACCGATCGGACGGGTGGGCGGGGGCGCGGCGACCGGTCGGTCCAGCACGTCGGACAACACGCACGCGGTGGCCTCGGCGCACATCCGGCCCTGGCACCAGCCCATTCCCGCGCGGGTGAGCAGCTTGACCGAGCGCACGTCGTCGGCTCCTCGGCGGGCCGCGTCCTCGATCCGGCCCCGGGGCACCTCCTCGCAGCGGCAGATCGGGGTGTGCGCGTTGGACCAGGACAACCATCCCGGCCGGACCGGATAGAGCGCGCGCAGCCCGGCGGCGAAGCGCGTGAGCGCGGCCCGGCGGCGCAGCAGCGCGCGCGGCGGCGTCCGGCCGACCATCGCGTGGGCTGCCAACTCGCCCTCGACCGCAGCGAGATGCACTCCGCCGATGCCGGTGCTCTCACCGGCGGCGAACAGGCCCGGTATGTCGGTGGTCTGCCGCGCGTCCACCGCGACGAAACCCTCCGGCGTGCTCGCACAGCCGAGTTGGCCGGCCAATTCGAGCTGCGGGGTGAAGCCGTAGCCGACCGCGAGCGTGTCGCAGGCCAGTTCGGTCGAGGTGCCGGGCCGCGCGCGCCAGTCCGCGTCGAGCCGGGCCACGGTGACCGAGGTCAGCCCGGTGCGGTCGCCGTGCGCGGCGATCACGGCCCGGCCGGTGCGATAGGGGATCCGCCGCCGGGCCAGCGCGGCGGCGTAGCGGGCGGCCTCGACCACACGGGCCGGGCTGTGCGGCGCGAGCGCGGCGGCGCGCGGCGTGGGCCGGGACGCCTCCAGGACGGCCCGCACCCGGACGCCCGCGTCGGCCAGCGCGACCGCGACCGGCAGCAGGAACGGCCCGGTGCCCGCGACCACCGCACGCCGACCGGGCGCCACGCCGTTGCCCTTGATCAGGGCCTGGGTGCCGCCGGCGGTGAACACCCCGGGCAGGTCCCAGCCGGGGAAGGGCAGTTGCCGGTCGTACGCGCCGGTGGCCAGCAGCAGTCGGCGGCCGAGGACCGTGACCGGGGTGGTGTCCCGCTCGCCGGCCACGGCGTGCACCGTGAAGCCCTCGGCCGAGCGTTCCACCGCCCAGACGCGATGTTCGGCCAGGTGCTCGACGGTGTGCAGGCGCGCGAGCGGCGGCCAGGCCGGCGGCCGGCCCGCGCGGTGTCGGTGATATTGGCCGCCCGCACGGGAGTTGGCGTCCAGGACCGCGACGCGCAGCCCGAATCGGGCGGCGGTGACGGCGGCGGTCAGGCCGGCCGGGCCGGCGCCGACGACGACCAGGTCGTGGATCATGTCGTGGTCACCTCGTCGTCGGGCCGGGCGGTGACCAGGCAGGCCCGCAGGGACGGCGTGCCGTTGACCGTGACCAGGCAGTCGAAGCACACGCCGATGCCGCAGAACAGCCCGCGCGGCGTGCCCGCGAACCGGGTGGTGCGCCAGGACCGGATCCCGGCGGCGAGCATCGCGGCGCCGACGGTCTGACCGGCCTCGACCGGGATGCTCCGGCCGTCCACACGCAGCCGGAAGTGCTCCCCGTCGGGCGGATGGACCGGGGTGGGTCGGGATGCGCCGGTCACGAGGACACCTCCGCGAAGCGGGTCGGGGCGAACGGGGCGGGGTCGACTCCGGGATCGGGCTCGGAGTCGTCGCCGGTCAGGGCTCGGGCGATGAGCAGGCCGGTCGCGGGCGCCAGGCCCACGCCCGCGCCCTCGTGGCCGCACGCGTGCAGCAGGCCGGGCGCGCGCGGGTCCGGGCCGACGACCGGCAGATGGTCGGGGCAGTACGGCCGGAACCCGCGATAGGCGCGCAGCACCGAGACTCCGGCCAGGATCGGGAACAGCTCGATCGCCTGGGCGGCCAGCCGGCGCAGCACCGGCACCGGGAACGAGCGGTCGAAGCCCACCCGTTCGCGGCTCGCGCCGATCAGCACGGTGCCGGACGGGGTGCCCTCGACCACGGCCGAGGAGGCCAGGTCCGCGTCGTCACTGGCCACGTCCCCGGTGTAGGCCGCCGCGTACACCTTGTGTCGCACGATCGGCGGGAGCGGCTCGGTGACCAGTACGAATCCCCGGCGCGGCAGGATCGGCAGGGATACCCCGGCGAGCTCGGCGACCGCACCGGACCAGGTGCCGGCCGCGTTCACCACCGCACCGGCCGCGATGTCGCCGTGCGACGTGCGTACGCCGAGCACCCGATCGCCGCGCCCGCGCCGGAAGCCGGTCACCGTGACGCCGGTGTGCAGGCGTACGCCCGAGCGCAGCAACGCGGCGGCAGCCAAGGCTGGTTGCACCTGCGCGTCCTGCGGGTAGTGCGTGCCGCCGGCCAGGCCTGGGGCCAAGTGCGGCTCGTAGGAGTGCAGTTCCTTGGCGTCGACGGCGTGGGCGGTGACCTCGCAGGCGCGTTGCGCCTCGGCCGCGGCGGTCATCGCGACCGCTTCGGCCTCGGTGCGCGCGACGATCAGGCCGCCCTTGGCCTGGTACTCGAAGTCGTGCCCCTCCTTTGCCAGCTCGGCCCACAGGCGGAGCGAGAGCAGGGCCAGGGACAGCTCCGGGCCGGGATGCTTGTCCGAGACCAGCAGGTTTCCCTCGCCCGCGCCGGTGGTCCCGCCCGCGACCGGGCCGCGATCGAGCACGGTGACCGACAGCCCGGCACGCGCGGCGTAGTGGGCGCACGCGGCGCCGACCACGCCCGCGCCGATGACGACGACATCACTGGGACGGAGTTCGCTCACATCAGTAAAATGTCACATTGCCCTCACAAGGTAAAGGGTTTGCCGGTGCGGTTCCGTGGACAGCCGGAGCCGATCGGCGCACGTGCGATCGGGTTCCGCGCGAACACCGGGCCGGGCCGGTTCGGTCCGTTGCCGCAGAGGCCCAGCGGCGCAGAGCCGGCCCACACGCGGGCCCGTCTACGCACAGGCCCGTCCAAGCACAGGCCTCTCTGCGTGCACGCCTCTCCACGTACAGGCCCGTCCACGTACGAGCCCGTCCACGAAGAGGCCCGTGACCGCTCCGGGATGGCACCTCGGGTCGGTCGCGGGCCGTTTTCGGCGGGGCGGGTCAGGGGCGGGCGCCGTCCTTGGTGGTGTGCGCGGCGTTCCAGGCGACCAGGTCGGCCGTCCGGTTCGTGATGATCCCGTCCACCCCCGCGTCGTTCAGCGCGGCCCAATCCCTCGGGTCGTCCGATGTCCAGGCCAGCACCGCGATCCCGGCCGCGTGCAACTCGTGCACCACGTTCGGGCGTTGGGCCAGGCCGTGGTACGACGGGTTGTACGAGGTCAGCCGCAACTCCTTGGCCAGTGCGACCGGATCGTCGTCGAGCTGATCGCTGAGCAGGCCCAGCGGCAGCTCGGGGGCGAGCTCGCGGGTCAGCCGCAACGACTCCTGGTCGAAGCTCTGTACGAACACGCGACCGGCCATCCCGGCGGTGCGTACCTCCTGGACGATCCGGGCGATCTCGTCGCGGGAGTGCGGATTCTTGATCTCCAGGAGCAGTCGCCCGCCGCGCGTGCGCAGGTCCGTGAGCTGCTCGTGCAGCGTCATCACCCGGGTGCCGGCGAACTCCGGCTTGAACCAGGCCCCGGCGTCCAGCGTGGCCAGGTGAGACGACGTCAGATCGCGGATCGCGCCCTTGCCGTTGGTGGTTCGATCCACGGTGGCGTCGTGCATGATGTGCGGCACGCCGTCCGTGCTGGGCTGTACGTCGTTCTCGATCCAGTCCGCGCCCGCGCTCCGGGCCGCCTCCTGTGAGGGCATCGTGTTCTCCGGTGCCACCGTCGGCGCGCCCCGGTGCGCGAACACGGTGATCCGGGTGCCGGGGGCGCGCATATAGCTGCGCCCGTCGATCGGCGACGTGCCCCGCCGGGTGTCCAGCGTCTCCGACGGCGGGTGCGCGGCGGCGGCCTGGGGCGGCTCGGGGGCCCTGAGCGCGCTGCTGGAGAGCGAGGACTTCGCGGTGGCGTCGTGGACGTCCGCCGGGGCCAGGCACTGTGCGCAGCCGAACACGATGCCCAGGCCGGCCAGCAGGCCGGCGATCCGCCGTTTGACACGGCGGGGCCGGGACCGAGGTGGGCGCTCGGGTTGGTCAAGGAGCATTCCGGCATCGTAGAAGCAATCTCGAGCTGCCATTCGAATTCGATCATCACGGCGTGTGACGCCCGGCCATCACGGCATGTGACGCTCGACATGCGCACCGTCACGAACGGTGTGAGAGTGGACGAGACCGACCATCGGTTCTCCGTAGGAGGAAACGGCCATGGCCAAGCAGAAGTCGAAACCCCATCTGCAGAACAAGAACTCGCTGTTCGTCGAAGCCGAGCGTGCGGACTCCGCAGCGGCGCCGGCAGCGGAGGCGACGGACACCCTCGAGCCCTCCAAGGCCGCCCGTCGCGGCAAGAGCGACCGGCCCAAGGGCCGCCCGAGGCGCTGACGGCACGGCGTCCCCGGACGCCGAGCAGCGAACCTCGCGGAAGCCCGGGGGAGGGGCGTGACGGTGACACCGCCCCGCCCGGTGCGCGCCCGTAGGCCCCGTCGACCCCGTGTCGACGGGGCCTTCGGCGTGATCCGCGCACCGAGGTGCGTCGATCGGGTCGGCGCCGGGCCGGGCGGGAGCGCCGGTCGTGGGCGGGTCGGCGTGGCTCGCCGGCTACGGGCGGGTCGGCCCGTACACCCGACCGGTCCTGGTGGACACGCTGCCGAACAGGCCGCGCGGGGTGAGCTTGGCCAGCCCGACCACCGCCTTGTAGCGCAGATCCGGCACGCTGACGGTCTTGCCCACCGCGAGGTCGCGGATCGCGGCGGCCACCACCCGATCGGCGTCCAACCACATCCAGTTGGGGATGTTGGATGTGCCCATCCCGGCCCGCAGGTGGAACTCGGTGCGTACGAAGCCCGGACACAGGGCCATCAACCGCACACCGCTGCCCGCCAGTTCGCGGGCGGCGCCCTCGGTGAAGCTGACCACCCAGGCCTTGCTCGCGCCGTAGGTGCCGCGGGGCAGGAAGGCCGCGACGGACGCCACGTTGACCACCCAGCCGCGACCGCGCTCGCGCATCGCCGCACTCGCCGCGGTGGTCAGCCGCAGCACCGCCTCGCAGTGCACCTTGAGCATCCGCACCTCGTCCGCCGTGGAGGCGTCCAGGAAACCGCCCCGGTTGCCGAAGCCGGCGTTGTTGACCAGCACGTCCACCGGCGTGACCCGATCGGCCAGCCGCGCCTCGACGGCCGCGATCCCCTCGTCCAGGGACAGATCCGCGGCCAACACCTCCACCGTGACGCCGTGTTCCTCGCGCAGATCGCGGGCGCTCTGCGCCAATCGCTCCTCGTCCCGCGCGACCAGGACGAGGGCGTGCCCTTCGTGGGCGAGCCGTCGGGCGAACGCGGCGCCGAGGCCCGAGGTGGCACCTGTGATCAGTGAGGTCGTCATGCCACCCAGCGTAGTAACCGGGCTCATGCCGGCCGGCGCCCCCGTGCACCGGCCGACGCGACGCGGGGCCCGATCGGGGCCCGATCGGGGACGCGCCGGGCACGGCGGGGCGCGCGGGCCATGCGGGGGCGTGTCGAAGGCACGCCCCCGGGAACCGGCCGGCTGGAACAATGGCGCGGGGCGGATCCCGGAAGGAAGTACGCGATGGCGGCTGCGGTGCGCAAGGTCGGTGGACACGTGCCGCCCGCCCGGGGGACGCGACCGCGCAATCGTCGCGCGCTGATCCTGGCCGCCGCGGCCGACCTGTTCTACCGCCGGGGTTATGCCGACGTGGGCATGAGCGACATCGCCGACGCCGTGGGCATGGGGCCCTCCGCGCTGTACCGGCACTTCCGCAGCAAGCAGCACCTGCTCATGCGGGTCGTGCTCGACGGGGTCGCGCCGGTGCGCGACGCGCTGGCCCGCAGCGCGGTCGAGGACCCGGACACGGTGCTGCGCGCGGTGGTCGCGGCCACCCTCGACCACCGCGAGGTCGGCGTGTTGTGGCAGCGCGAGGGCCGGTTGCTGCCCGCGGCCGAGCGGGCCGAGGTCCGGCACGAGATCCGCGCGGTCACCGCGGTGGTCGCCGAGCTGATCCGGGACGCCCGCCCGGAGTTGTCGGCCGAGCAGGCCGAACTGCTCGCGTGGTGCGGCTTGGGGGTACTGCTCAGCCCCTCCTTTCACCGGATCGAGCTACCCCGTCCGGAGTACGTGCGGCTGCTCGTGGAGTTGGGCCGGGCCGCGGTCGACGCGCGGCCCGCCGAACTGGTGCCGATCGCGCGCTCGGCGGCGCGGCCGGCCGGGATCGCGCTGCGCTCCCGGCGCGAGGCGCTGTTGGGCGCGGCCGTACGGATGTTCGCCGAGCAGGGGTATGCCGGGGTGGCCATCGAGGACATCGGCGCGGCGGCGGGGATCGCCGGCCCCAGCGTGTACAACCACTTCGAGAGCAAGGCGGACCTGCTCTCGGCGGCGGTGACCCGGGGCATCGAGTGGTTGTCGATGGACATGACCCGCGCGCTGGCCGGCGCCGAGGACGACGAGGGCGCGCTGCGCGTGCTGCTGTGGTCCTACATCCGGTTCGCGGCCGACTACGGCGACCTGGTCACCCTGCTCCTCGCGGAGGTGTCGCACCTGCCGACGCAGGCTCGGCATCGGGCCCGGCAGGCGCAGGCGGACTACCTCATGGAGTGGGCGCACCTGCTGTGCGCGGTACGACCGGAGTACGGCGCGGCGCAGGCCCGGATCCGGGTGCACGCGGCGCTGACCGCGATCAACGACGTGGCCCGCACGCGACATCTGCGGGACACCGCCGGGGTGGCGCCCACCCTGGCGGCGGTGGCCGGCGCGGTGCTCGGACTGGATCCGGTCGGGTAGCCGAACCGGCCGGTCAGTGCTCGCAGTTGACCCAGCCCCGAGCGCCGTCGGCGTAGGTCTGCCGCTTCCAGATCGGTACCTCGTGCTTGATCCGCTCGACCAGGTCACGGCACGCGGCGAACGCCTGCGCGCGGTGCGCGGTGGCCACCGCCACGGCGATCGCGGTGTCCCCGACCACGAGGTCGCCGACCCGGTGCAGCGCGGCGACGGCCAGGATGTCCGGGTCCTCGGCGGCGAGGCGCTCGGCCGCCTCGCGGAGCCGGTCGACGGCCAGCGGATGGGCGGAGTAGGACAGCGCGCGCACGGCGCGGCCCGCGTCGTGGTCGCGCACCGTGCCGACGAACACCGAGGTGCCGCCGGCCGCCGGGTGGGCGACCGCGGCGAGCACCTCGTCGAGGCTCGGCGCGGTGTCGCGGATCGCGCACAGGCGCACGATCGGCGCGGCCGGTGCGGTCGAGGACGGCCGGCGTACGGCTTCGGCGGTCATCGGTTCAGCCGCCGATCGCGGACATCGGGCGGTCCGGGGCGAGGAAGCCGGGCGTGTCGATGCCGTGTCCCGGGCCCTTGCCGAACAGCGCGATCCGCCACGCCGAGGCGATCTCGGCGTCGTCCGCGCCCGAGCGCAGCAGGGTGCGCAGATCGGACTCGTCGCGAGCGAACAGGCACGTGCGCAACTGTCCGTCGGAGGTGAGCCGGACCCGGTCGCACGCGCCGCAGAACGGCCGGGTCACGCTCGCGATCACCCCGACGGTGGCGGCGGTGCCGTCGACATGCCACTCCTCGGCCGGCGCGGACGCGTCCTCGCGCGCGACGGCGGTCAGTGTGAACCGCGCGGCCAGCCGCTCCAATACCTCGGCCGCGGTGACCATCAGGTCGCGATCCCACGCGCCCTGCGGGTCCAGCGGCATCTGCTCGATGAAGCGCAACCGATAGCCGTGCTCGATCGCCCACTCGAGCATCGGCACGATCTCGTCGTCGTTGATCCCGCGCACCGGCACCGTGTTGACCTTGACCGGCGCGAGGCCGGCCGCGCGCGCCGCGCGCAGTCCGGCGAACACGTCCTGGATCCGGTCCCGGCGGGTGAGCAGCGCGAACCGTTCGGGCCGCAGGGTGTCCAGGCTGACGTTGACCCGGCGCAGTCCCGCCGCGCGCAGCGCGGGCGCCAGTGCGGCCAGCCGGATGCCGTTGGTGGTCAGCGACAACTCGGGGGCCCGGTCCAGGCCGGCCAGGTCGGCGATCAGCGCGGGCAGGTCCGGCCGCAGCAGCGGCTCGCCGCCGGTGAGCCGGACGGTGCGGATGCCGAGGCGGTCCACCGCGATCCGGACCAGGCGGGTGGTCTCCGCCCGGGTGAGCAACTCGCCGGCGGGCAGCCAGGGCAGGCCCTCGGCGGGCATGCAGTACGTGCAGCGCAGGTTGCACCGGTCGGTCAGGGACACACGCAGGTCGGTGTGCGCGCGACCGAACCGGTCGAGCAGCGGAGCGGGCGGCGCGATGGGGTGGGACATGCCCGTCAGTAGAGCCGTTCGCGCCGCCCACGGTCCACGGGCGGAACGTACGAGAGGCGGCCGGCGACGCCGCGCGCGGCGTGGTGGATTCGTCCGAAGGCGCGGCCCGGCGGTCGGGCGCCGTCGGGCGTGCCCGGGTACGGCCGGGCGCGGGCCCCGTGCGGCCCGGGTCGGCCCGGTTCGGCGTCGCGGGCAGCTCAGTGCGCGGGCGTCGCCTCGGGGTCCGGCTCGGTGCCGCCCAGGCGTTGACCCAGGCGGGACGCGATCTCCTGCATCCGGGTGGTCATCCAGTGCTCCTCCATCGCCCGGATCCGGCCCTCGGGTCCGGACACGGACAGCGCGGTCGCGGTCGGCGCGCCCGGCACCACCACGGCGACACAGCGCACGCCCAGTTCCTGCTCCTGGTCGTCGACCGCGTAGCCCCGCGCCCGGATCAGCGGGAACTGGGCGAGCAGCGCGGCCGGATCGGTGACCGTGTGCTCGGTGTGCGAGGCCAGCGGCCGACCGCCCAGGACACGTGCGGCGTCCGCCTCGGGCAGTTGGGCGAGCAGGACCTTGCCGACCGCGGTGCAGTGCGGCTGGACCCGGCGGCCGACCTCGGTGAACATCCGCATCGAGTGCCGGCTGGGCACCTGGCCGACGTAGACCACCTCGCCCGCCTCCAGCACCGCGAGGTTGGCGGTCTCGCCGGTGGTCTCCATCAGTTCGGCCAGGTACGGCCGGGCCCAACTGCCGAGCAGCCGGCCCGCGGTCTCGCCCAGCCGGATCAGCCGCGGGCCGAGCGTGTATCGCCGCGACGCGTCCTGGCGCAGATAACCCAGCGAGACGAGCGTGCGTACGAGGCGGTGGATCGTGGGCATGGGCAATCCTGAACGCGCGGCGAGCTCGCTGAGCGTCAGCACCCCGCCGGCGTCGGCGAGCAGTTCGAGGAGGTCGAACGCGCGTTCCAGCGACTGGACACCACCGCTCGCGCCGTTGGCTGTGCCGTTGGTGCTCGAGTTGACTGCGGCCACGGCGTGATCCTCCGTCGAGAATTTATTCAACAAGTTGTTGAACTTCCGTTTCCCGGAAACTAATGTCCACTCTACAAAAGAGCGTCGACGGCGAAGGAGAGCCACCCATGAGTGCACCGGCCATCGTGGTCAAGCACAGCACAGTGACCGGCGGCTCCGTGCCGCGAGCGGACGAAGTGCTCACCACCGACGCGCTGCGCTTCGTGGCGAGCCTGCAACGCCGGTTCGGCGGCCGTCGCGACGCACTGCTGAAGCTGCGCCGGACCCGACGCGAGGAGATCGCCCGCACCGGCCGGCTCGACTTCCCGCCGGAGACCGCCGACGTACGCGCCGCCGACTGGCGGGTGGCCGAGGCGCCGCCCGCGCTGCGCGACCGACGGGTGGAGATCACCGGTCCGGCCGACCGCAAGATGACGATCAACGCGCTCAACTCCGGCGCGAAGATCTGGCTCGCCGACTTCGAGGACGCCTCGGCGCCGACCTGGCACAACGTCGTCGCCCACCAGCTCAACCTGATCGACGCCTACGACCGGCGGATCGACTTCTCCACCGCCGAGGGCAAGACGTACGCGCTGCGCCCCGACGACGAGTTGGCCACCGTGGTGATGCGCCCGCGCGGCTGGCACCTGGACGAGCGGCACATCCTGGTCGACGGCGTCCCGGCGGCCGGCGCGCTGGTCGACTTCGGGCTCTACTTCTTCCACAACGCGGCCCGCCTGCTCGACCGCGGCCTGGGCCCCTACTTCTACCTGCCCAAGATCGAGAGCCACCTCGAAGCCCGGCTGTGGAACGACGTGTTCCGACACGCGCAGGACCTGCTGGACATCCCGCGCGGCACGATCCGCGCGACCGTGCTGATCGAGACGATCACGGCCGCCTTCGAGATGGACGAGATCCTCTACGAACTGCGCGAGCACGCGTCGGGCCTGAACGCGGGCCGCTGGGACTACCTGTTCAGCATCGTGAAGAACTTCCGCGACGCGGGCGACGCGTTCGTGCTGCCGGACCGCAACGCGGTCACCATGACCGCGCCGTTCATGCGCGCGTACACCGACCTGCTGGTGCGTACATGCCACCGGCGCGGCGCGCACGCGATCGGCGGGATGGCCGCGGTGATCCCCTCCCGACGCGACGCGGCGGCCAACGCGGCGGCGCTGGCGAAGGTGCGCGACGACAAGGACCGCGAGGCCGGGGACGGCTTCGACGGATCGTGGGTGGCCCACCCGGACCTGGTGCCGGTCTGCCGCGAGGCGTTCGACGCGGTGCTCGGCGACCGACCGAACCAGATCGAACGCACCCGGGACGACGTCGAGGTGACGGCGGATCAGCTCTTGGACGTGGCCTCCGCGAACGGGTCGCCGACCAACGCCGGGCTGCACGCGGCGGTCGGCGTCGGGCTGCGCTACCTGGAGGCGTGGCTGCGCGGATACGGCGCGGTCGCCGTCTTCGGCCTGATGGAGGACGTGGCGACCGCGGAGATCTCCCGGTCCCAGGTATGGCAGTGGATCAACAACGGCGTGGTGCTCGCGGATACCGGCGACAAGGTGACCTCGGACCTGGTCCGCCGCCTGGTCGTCGAGGAACTGGGCGCGCTGCGCGAGGACATCGACGACGACAGGTTCGAGGCGGGCCGCTGGACGGACGCGCGCGACCTGTTCCTCAAGGTGGCTCTCGCCGACGAGTTCGTCGATTTCCTCACCCTGCCCGGATGTGAACTCCTCGACTGAGTCGAGCCGTTCGCACATCCCCCACAAGCGCGGAACGGCCGGGCCCACCCCGGCGGTCGTGGGGCGCGTCCAATCGGGCGGGCCCGGTCGTTCCGCATCCTCGTCATCTTCTTCTCGCGACACCTCGGCGACGGCGAAACCTCGTCGCCCGCGTCCGCGGCGCCGAGCGCCGCCGACGGTTCTCGCGCGGGCATCGAACAGGAGGCAGCACATGGCACGGATGTTCCTCAACGGCCAGGCGATGGAGGGTGGTCCGTTCCACCACCATTTGGAGGGTGCGCCGCTGGTCGCCAAGACCCGTACCGCGCCCGGCTATCGCTTCTTCTCGATCGGCGACCGCTGCCCGGGCCTGCTGCCCGATCCGGCGAGCCAGGCGCAGATCGCGGGCGAGGTGTACGAGGTCCCGGACGAGGTGCTGCGCGACAACCTGCTGCCCACCGAGCCGGCCGAGCTGGAATTCGGGATCATCAAGCTCGAGGACGGCTCGGCCTGCTTCTCGATGATCCTGCGCCGCGGCGAGTCGGAGTCGGGCGGGCACAAGGAGATCACCGAGTTCGGCGGCTGGCGGGCGTATCTGCGGACGCTGGGGCGCGACGCGTAGCGGTCCCGGCGCCCGAGGGGTCGGGACGGCGGGTGGCAGATGGCGGGCGGGTCCGATCCAGGTCGGACCCGCCCGCTTCGCGTGCGTCGGGAGCCCGGTCGGTCGGGGTGCCGAATCCCGACAATCGGGGCCCATATGATCATGGCATGACTGCCGCGAACCCGGCCCTGGCCGCCCTCCTCGACCGCGCCGACGAGGGCGGGACCGACTCCGCCGACCCCGCCGACCTGCTCGCCGCGATCGTGGCCGGCGGCGTGGTGGTCCCGATCGACGAGGACGAGTCGGTGGTCTTCATCCACGGGCAGGACGGGCGACCGTGGCTGCCCGCCTTCGTGGACGCGGCCACGTGCGCCCGGGACGTCCCGCACGCGCGGGCCCACCTGTGCGACGCGGCGCGCCTGGTCGACATCGCCGGGCGCACCGGGGTGCGCACCATGACGGTGGCCTCCGCCACCCGGTGCGCGACCGTACCGCTGGCCCTGGTCGCCAAGGCCACCACGACGCGCGACTGACGGCGACGCCCGGGACCGGGAGCACGGCGGATCGACCCGGACCGGCCGATGGCCCGGACATGCCGAAACGCGGCCGAAGTCCGGTGGACCTTCGGCCGCGTGACGGCGTGTCAGGGACTGCGTCGGCTACTCGGCGCGCAGGCGGGCCGCCGCGTGGGCCACGTTGCGGGCGATCCGCTCCTCGTCGACCCGGGACAGGTGACCCTGTTCGACCACCTCGCGGCCGTTCACCAGCAGCAGCGTCAACGGTGCCGCCGCGCCCAGGACCAGGGCCGCGACCGGGTCGGCGATGCCCGCGTGCAGGACGTCGTCCACGCGCCACATGGCCAGGTCGGCGAGCTTGCCGGGCTCCAGCGAGCCGATCTCGCGTTCGCGGCCGAGTACCTTCGCGCCGCCCATCGTGCCCAGCCGCAACGACTGGCGGGCCGTCATCGCCGCCGGGCCGCGGCGCAGTCGGGCGATCAGCAGCGCGTTGCGCAGCTCGGTACCCAGCTCGCCCGACTCGTTGGAGGCGGTGCCGTCGACACCCAGGCCGACCGGGACGCCGGCGGCCAGCATCTCCGGAACGCGTGCGATGCCCGCGCCGAGGCGCGCGTTGGAGGACGGGCAGTGCGCCACGCCGGTGCCGGTGGCGGCGAACTTGGTGATGTCCGAGTCGTTCATGTGTACGCAGTGCGCCATCCACACGTCCTCGCCCAACCAGCCGACGCTTTCCAGGTAGTCGGTGGGGCCCAGGCCGAACTTCTCGTGGCAGAAGTCCTCCTCCTCCACCGTCTCCGAGCCGTGAGTGTGCAGTCGCACGCCCTTGGCGCGGGCCAACTCGGCCGCGCCACGCAGGAGTTCGGGAGTGACGGAGAAGGGCGAGCAGGGCGCGGCGGTGATCCGCACCATCGAGTCGAAGGACGGGTCGTGCCAGGTGTCGATCGCCTCGGCGGTCGCGGCCAGCGCGGCGTCGGTGTCCTCGACGCACGCGTCCGGCGGCAGCCCGCCCCGCGACTCGCCCAGGTCCATCGAGCCCCGGGTGGGCTGGAAGCGCATGCCCAGTTCGGCCAGCGCGCGGATCTCCGCGCCCAGGATGTCGCCGCCGTCCTTGGGAAAGACGTACGCGTGGTCGGTGGAGGTGGTGCACCCCGAGCGCAGCAGCGCGGCGGCCGAGCCCTGCGCGGCGGCGTAACACATCTCGTCGTCGATCTTCGCCCAGGTGGGGTAGAGCGCCACGAGCCAGTCGAAGAGGTTGCATTCCTGGGCCAGGCCGCGGGTGATCCACTGGTAGAAGTGGTGGTGCGTGTTGACCAGCCCCGGGGTGACCAGGTGGCCCGTGCCGTCGATCCGGCGGACGACGTGTTCCAGGCCGGCCGGGGCGGCGCCCGCGCCGACCGACTCGATCCGGTTGCCCGCGACCACGACGTGGCCCGAGGCGTACTCGGTGTCCCGCGCGTCGACGGTCGCGATCGCGCAGTTCTCGATCACGACGCGCCCGGAACCGGCGGCGCGGGCGGAGCCCGCCGCGGAGGGGGCGGAGCCGGCGGGGTCGTGCGCGGAGTTTCCTACAGACATGGGCAGTCCCTTGCGGCAGCGGTCCAATGTGCGAACGAACCGCCGTCTGGTCCTGCGTGCGGGCCCCGGAGGCGGGACGGCGGATGAAGAATCCTCCGGGGGTTATGCCCGACGATCGAGGTCAGTCCACCGGAATCAGCGGAACGACACCCTCGCGGTGCACGGTGCCCTCGATCAAACCGTAGGGCCGGTCGGCGGCGTAGTACACCTCCTTCTCGTTCTTGACGCCCATCGGGTCCATGTCGACCTGGAAGTGGTGCTTGTTCGGCAGCGACAGCCGAACCTCGTCCACCTCGTGTCGATGGGTCAGCACCCGGTTCGCCATCGCGTACAGCGACTGCTGGAGCGAGTAGGAGTACGTCTCGGCGAAGGCCTCCAGCAGGTGCCGGCGCACCTGGGCGTACGAGCGCTCCCAGTTCGGCTCGCTCGCGCCGTCGGCCGCGTCGAAGGAGAACCGCCAGAGCGCGGTGACCTGGGTGGCCAGGATCCGGTCGTACGCCTCCTGGAGGGTGGTGTACCGATCCTTGATGTAGCCCCAGAACTCGGAGGCCGTCGTGTTCATCACGACCAGGTCCTTGAGTCCGGAGATCACCCGGACCCGGCCGTGCTCCCAGACGATCTCGGTGGTCCGGGTCTCGCCGCCGTCCCGGACGAACGAGTGGTGGATCTCGTCCGCGCCGACGAAGCGATTGCGCGCCTCGGCGGCGGGGATGCGGTTCCAGGGATACTCCTCGATCCGCACCCGGGCCCGGGTGATCGAGGGCTGCGACTCGACGAAGTGCCGGGCCAGGCGTATGCCGTAGGCCTCGGCCGAGTCGATGCCGTGCTCTCGCGCGAACGCGAACACGGTGTTCTTCATGGTGTCCGTGGGCAGCACGTTGCCGTTGCCGCCGGTGAAGTGGGTGTCGGACAACTCGCCCGACAGCGCGACGCTGACGTTGAGGTCCTTGACCTCGTGCCGTTCGGTGTCGCGGCGGACCCGGACCACGCGGGTCTCCGCCTTTCCGTACTGATTCTGGCCGAGCACCATCGGCATGCCTGTCAGCTCCCTCGATAGACGGAATATCCGTACGGGTTGAGCAAAAGCGGTACGTGGTAATGCGCCGCGGGGTCGGCGGTGAAGACCACCTGGACCTCGGGGAAGAACGGCGTCTCGCCGCGGGCGCGGCGGTACGCGGCGACGTCGAAGACCAGTCGTACGTCGACCGGGCCGGCGGCGGGATCCACGCCCAGCGGCGGCAGATCCGGGCAGCGTCCGTCGGCGTCGGTCGCCGAACCGCCCAGTACGGTCCACGTCCCGTCGGCCGCGCGTCGGGACAACTCGACCGGCACGTCCGGCGCCGGCCGGCCCTCGCTGGTGTCCAGGATGTGGGTGGAGATCACGCGGAGATCAGCCCTTCCAGGCGCAGGCGGTTGATCTTCCGCAGCTCCTCGCGGGTGACCTCCCACTCGGACGCCGGGTCGTTGTCGAGTCGGTGCCGCAGTTCGGCGAGCATCTCCGCGGCGCTGCGACCGCTCGCGCAGATCAGGAAGACCCGGCCGAACCGCTGTTCGTACGCGATGTTCCCGGCCCGCAGGTCCGCCAACACCGCGTCACCCGCCCGGTGCACCCCGGACTGCTCGCGCGTCGACTGCGGATCGTCGTGGCGCGGGCGGCCGATCACGGCATGACCGTCGATCGCCTCCCGGAGATCGTCGGCGGTCAGGATCGCCACCGCCTCGTCGGATCTCGCGTACAACTTCTCCGGGTCGCCGTAGGGCCGGGCCGCGAGCAGCGCGCCGATCCAGGCACGGCTCGCGCAGACCTCACCGAGCAGTCGGATCGCCTCTTCGGCGGACGCGGTGTCGAATCTGTCGAGTCCTGGCGCTGATGACATGTCAGGAACCTCCTCACTCGGCGGGCGTGCCCGTCCAGAGCCGTGCGCCGCGTCCGAGCGAATACCCCGACGCGGCGATGGCCGGAACGCTAGGCGCTCCGAATCTCCCGCGTCAACAGTTTGTTGAAGTCGATCACCGTGGTGCACACGACGTGACCCGCCGGAAACGCGGCCCGCCGAAGTGCTCGCATGGGGGAGGCGGTTCGTTTCGGGGCACGGCGACGCTCGCCCTCGCACAAGTCGGCGCCGGGGCGGGGTGGGCCGAGGGGACCGGGTTCAGCCTCGGGATTCGCGGTTGAGGTAGTTGTAGACGGTGAAGCGGCTCACGCCCAGGGCCGCGGCCACGGTCTCGACGCCGTGGCGGATGGTGAAGGCGCCGCGTTGCTCCAGGGTGCGGACCACGCGCTGCTTGGCCTCGCGGTCGAGGTCGGCCAGCGGGCCGTACTGGCGTTCCGCGTCGCCGAGGAGGCGGTCGAGGGCGGTGCCGAGGCCGGGGAGGCGGACTGCGACGACCGGTGCACCCTCCCAGTCCAGCACGACGTCCTCGGGGCCGGCCTCGTCCGGGGTGACGAATTGCGCGCCTATCGCGGTCACCAGCGGCTTGATCGCGGCGGCCAGCGGGTGTTCGGCGGGGCTCACGCGGGGCCTCCCGGCGCCGTCGGCACGGTGGTGACCTGTACCGAGATCCGAGTCGCGCCGACGTCGAGCGCGCCTCGGTAGACCTTGTCGAGCGCGGCGAGGACCACGTCGGCCTCGCCCTCGGCGGTCGTGCCGAAGGGGCCGACCTCCACGTCGAGGCCCGCTTCGTCGAGGACCCGGCGGGCCTCCAGGGCGTGGGCCGGCACGCCGTCCAGGTCGAACGGCTCGGTCGAGAACTCAATCCGCAATCGCACGCTCGAACCCTAGCGCCCGGCTCCGGAACCTCGCGGGGCCCGCGCCGCGGGCCGGTGGTCCTTCGCGCGGGGTGCGGGTGTGCGGTGGGTGCCCCGCGCCGGGGCCCGACCGGCGGAACTCGGCGGGGACGGGGCGGGGCGGGGGTCGGCCGGCGGCGCGCGTGGGTCAGACTGCGGCGGCCACCCTTGACAAACTGTTGAAGGCACGTGGCATCATTCCGGTGAGCAGAATCTTACTTCCGCATTGTGGAACCGACGTGGAAGAGGTGATCCCGTGAGCGCTCGTGATCCGCGCTTCGACATCAATCTCTCGATCCTCTTCACCGAACTCCCGCTCCTCGAGCGGCCCGCTGCCGCCGCCGAGGCCGGCTTCGCCGAGATCGAGCTGTGGTGGCCCTTCGGCGGCCCGACCCCCGCCGACGCCGAGTCGGACGCGCTTGCCCGAGCGATCCGCGACGCCGGCGTCGACCTGGTCGGCCTGAACTTCGACGCGGGCGACATGCCCGCCGGCGACCGCGGCCTGCTGTCCCGGCCGGCCGAATCGGCGCGCTTCCGGGACAACATCGCCGCGGCGACCGGCTTCGCCGAGAGCCTGGGCTGCCGCGCGCTGAACGCGCTGTACGGCAACCGCGAGGACGGCGTGGACCCGCGGGCCCAGGACGAACTCGCCCTGGAGAACCTGGCCCTGGCCGCCCACGCCGCGCACGGCATCGGCGCGATCGTGCTGATCGAGGCGCTCAACACACCGGAGAATCCGCGCTATCCGCTGACCACCGCCGCCGAAGCGGTGGCGGTGGCGGACAAGGTCAACGCCGAGACCGGCCTGGGCAACGCGACCTTCCTGTGCGACCTGTACCACCTCGACCGCAACGGCGAGGACCTCACCGCCGTGATCGACACGTATGCCGACCGGTTCGGCCACGTACAGATCGCCGACACTCCCGGACGGGGGCAACCGGGCACCGGCGGGCTGGACTTCGACGACCTGTTCCGCCGACTCGTCGCCGCCGGGTACACCGGGCGCGTCGGCCTCGAATACAAGCCCGTCGGCCCGAGTGCGGACAGCTTCGGCTGGCTTCCGCGCGAGCTGCGCGACACCAAGGGAGGGGCCGGATGACCGGCGCAAGCAAGAGGATCGGTTTCGTCGGTCTCGGCATCATGGGCGGTCCGATGGCCGCCCACCTGGTCCGGGCCGGCCACGAGGTGACCGCGTTCAACCTGGAACGGGACGCCATCGACCGGCTGATCGCGGCCGGCGGCAAGGGCGCGGCGAACATCGCCGAGGCGGTGCGCGACGCGGACGTGGTGATCACCATGGTCCCGGCCGACCCGCACGTCGAGAAGGTGATGTTCGGCGACGGCGGCGTGTTGGACACGGTCAAGCCCGGCACCCTGGTGATCGACATGAGTTCGATCAAGCCCGGCACCTCGATCGCGGTGGCCAAGGCCGGCGCCGAGCACAAGCTGCGGGTGCTGGACGCCCCGGTCAGCGGCGGCGAGGCGGGCGCGGTCGAGGCGGTGCTTTCCATCATGGTCGGCGGTGAGGCGGCGGACTTCGCCGCCGCGCTGCCCCTGTTCGAGGTGCTCGGCAAGACCATCGTGCACGTCGGCCCGCACGGCGCGGGCCAGACGGTCAAGGCGGCCAACCAGCTCATCGTCGCGGGCAACATCCAACTCGTCGCCGAGGCACTGCTGTTCCTCGAACGCGCCGGGGTGGACACCGAGGCGGGCCTGAAGGTCCTCGCCGGCGGCCTGGCCGGCAGCACCGTCCTGGACCGCAAGGCCCGGGTGATGCGCGACCGCGACTTCAAGCCCGGGTTCCGGATCGACCTGCACCACAAGGACATGGGCATCGTCACCGAGTCGGCCCGCGAGTTCGACCTCGTGCTGCCGCTCGCCGGCCTGACCGCGCAACTCGTCGCGTCGCTGCGCGCCCAGGGCGGCGGCGGGCTGGACCACTCCGGTCTGCTGCTCGGCCTGGAAAGGCTCAACGGCGGTCCCGCGCGGGGCGGTTCCGGGCAGGGCGGTTCCGGGCAGGGCGGTGCCGAGCAAGGCAGTTCCGGGCAAGACAGTTCGAAGCAGGGAGACAACTGATGGCACCCCGTCGAGTCCCGGTCATGAACGCCGTCGTCGAGGTGCTCAAATCCGAAGGCGTGGACACCGCGTTCGGCTGTCCCGGCGCGGCGATCCTGCCGCTGTACCAGGCCCTGGAAACGGTCGGCGGCATCGAGCACCTGATCGTCCGGCACGAAGAGGGCGCGACCCACATGGCGGACGGCTGGGCCCGTACGAACGGCGGGGTCGGCGTCGCGATCGGCACCTCCGGTCCGGCCGGCACCAACATGATCACCGGCCTGTACACCGCGCTCGCCGACTCCATCCCGATCGTGTGCATCACCGGCCAGGCCGTCTCCAGCAAGCTGCACCAGGAGGCGTTCCAGGCGGTCGACATCGTCGAGATCGCCAAGCCGGTGACCAAGTGGTCCGTGCAGGTCAAGGAGGCCGCACAGGCGCCGTGGATCTTCCGCGAGGCGTTCCGGCTGGCCCGTTCCGGCCGGCCCGGCCCGGTGCTGATCGACCTGCCGCTGGACGTGCAGAAGCAGGAGATCTGGTGGGACTCCGAGGTGGACGCGCCGCTGCCGGTCAGCGAGGTGCTCCCGCACCAGCCGCGCGTGGACGCCGCCTTGGACCTGCTGCTCGCCGCCGAGCGTCCGCTGCTGCTCTCCGGTGGCGGCGTGATCATCGGCGAGGCGCACGAAGAGCTCGTCGAGCTGGCCGAACTGCTCCAGATCCCGGTGCAGGTCACCCTGATGGGCAAGGGCTCGATCGACGAGAACCACGCGCTCTACAGCGGGATGACCGGCGTGCAGACCTCGCAGCGCTACGGGAACGCGTCGTTCCTGGAGTCCGATCTGGTGCTCGCGCTCGGCGCGCGCTTCGGCGACCGGCACACCGGCACGCTGGACGTCTACCGAGGCACTCGCAAGTTCATCCACGTGGACATCGAGCCGACCCAGATCGGCAAGGTCTTCGAACCGGACCTGGGCATCGTCTCGGACACCCGGCACTTCCTCCAGGCGATCCTGGCCACCGCGAAGGAGCGGGGCATCCGCCGCGAGGCGGGCGCGTGGGTGGCCCGGATCCAGGAACTGCGCGCGACGCTGACCCGGCGTGAGGACTTCGACAGCGTGCCGATCAAGGCGCCGCGGGTGTACAAGGAGATCAACGAGGTCTTCGACGAGGACACCTACTTCGTCACCGCGATCGGCCTCTACCAGATCTGGGGCGGCCAGCACCAGAAGGCCTACAAGCCGCGCCATTACCAGGTCTGCGGCCAGGCCGGCCCGCTCGGCTGGGAGATCCCGGCGGCGATCGGCGTCAAGAAGGCGCTCAAGCACAGCGACCCGGACGCCGAGGTGGTCGGCATCGTCGGCGACTACGGCTTCCAGTACCTGGTCGAGGAACTCGCGGTGGCGGCGCAGTACAACGTGCCGTTCGTGCTCATCATGATCAACAACGAGTACCTCGGGCTGATCCGCCAGGCGTCGATCCCGTACGACATGAACTTCCAGGTCGACATCCACTACGACGAGGTCGGCACCGACAACGTCAAGTTGATGGAGGCGTACGGCTGCTCGGGCAAGCGGGTGGTGGAACCGGACGACATCCGGTCCACCATCGAATGGGCCCGCAAGGAGGCGCAGCGCACGTCACGCCCGGTCCTGGTGGAGATCATGATCGAGCGCGAGGCGAACACGCCGCACGGGCCGGCGATCGACGCGGTCAAGGAGTTCGAACCGGTTCCGTAGCCGGTCCGCGACCCCCGTGGCCGGCCGCGCGGCCGGCCGCGGGTGACCGGGCGGGGTGTACCCGCTCGTCAGGTCCGGAGCGGGGCGGGCCGAGTCGCCGGACCCTCCCAGGGGCCCGCCCCGCTCCCCTCGACTCCGCCCGGTGACGCTGATCCCACTTGTGGTGTCGCGCCCGCGTCACCGGGCGGTTGCCGGCCCGATCTCACCCGTCGCGTCGGTGTCCGCGTCGGACCGTGGCCACCTCGATCGCACGCGCCGCGTCGTGCCCGTGTCGGACCGTCCGCACGCGTGGTGTCGTGTTCGCTTCGGAGCGTCGCCACCCCTGTCGATCTCCCCGAGAGCGGCAGCCACGTAGTTGACTGTGCCTCGGCACGGTGTCCGACCAGTCGGCTCCGCGCCGACCCCGGACATTGCCTCCGGCAGCCCACCCGAAGGAGCAGCGCATGGGACCGGTCGTCGTCCTGGCCCCCGACAAGTTCAAGGGGACCCTGACCGCCGTGCAGGCCGCGGTCAGGATCGGTGCCGGGATCCGGCGGGCCCGTCCGGACGCGGACGTGCGCATGTTGCCGATCGCGGACGGCGGCGAGGGCACCGTGGACGCCGCGGTGGCCGCCGGCTTCGCGCGCATCCCGGTACGGGTCACCGGCCCGACCGGGCGGCCGGTGGGCGCGGCGCTCGCCGTGCGCGGCCGGACCGCCGTGGTCGAGCTGGCCGAGTCCTCGGGGCTCGCGCTGCTCCCGGACGGGCCCGCGCCGCTGACGGCGGACACCACCGGGGTGGGCGAGCTGATCGGCCGGGCGCTGGAGCTGGGTTGTACCCGGATCGTGCTCGGCCTGGGCGGCAGCGCCTCCACCGACGGCGGCTCCGGGCTGGCTCGCGCGCTGGGCGTACGGCTGCTGGACGCGGCGGGGGAGGAACTGCCCCGGGGCGGGGCCGCGCTGCTGCGGCTGGACCGGATCGAGCGCGGCGACCTGGCGTCCCGGCTGGCCGGCGTCGAGGTGGTGATCGCCTCGGACGTGGACAATCCGCTGCTCGGTCCCCAGGGGGCCGCGGCGGTGTACGGGCCGCAGAAGGGCGCCTCGCCGGAGCAGGTGCGGCTCCTGGACTCGGCGCTCGCGCGCTGGGCCGAGGTGGTCGCGCCCGAACTGGCCGAGGTGCCCGGGGCGGGTGCCGCGGGCGGGGCCGGATTCGGCGCGCTGGCGCTGCTCGGCGCGAGCATCCGGCCCGGCATCGGCCTGCTGCTCGAACTCCTGGGCTTCGACGAACTGCTCGACGGGGCGCGGCTCGTGGTCACCGGAGAGGGCAGCCTGGACCGGCAGACCCTGCACGGCAAGGCACCGGCCGGGGTCGCGGTCGCCGCCCGGGAACGGGGTGTACCCGTGGCGGTGGTGTGCGGCCGCGTCGAGTTGAGCGGGGTTCAACTCGACGCGGCCGGCATCGTGGCGGCCTACGCGCTGGAGGACCTCGGCGCCGACAGCATGACCCGCGCCGGCGAACTGGCCGAGGACGCGGGCGAACGCCTGGCCCGAGACCTGCTCACGGGCCGGGACGAGGGGGTCGACGCGGCCGGCCGGTCGGCGTCGGTCGACCCGACCGACTCGTCGGACCCGACCGATTCACCCGACCGGCCCGGTTCGATCGACCGGATCGGCTCGGCCCATCCCGTGGACTCGGAGGACGCGTCGTGACCCACACCCCCACTCTCGTACTGCGCTCGCGCCGCGTGTTCACCCCGGCCGGCGAGATCCCGGCCGACGTGGTCGTGGCCGGCGGCCGGATCGCCGACGTGGCGCCCTATCGCGGCGCCACCGGCGCCCCGGTCGAGGATCTGGGCGAACTCGCGCTGCTGCCGGGCCTGGTGGATACCCACGTACACATCAACGAGCCGGGCCGCACCGCGTGGGAGGGCTTCACGAGCGCGACCCGGGCGGCGGCGGCCGGTGGCGTCACCACCTTGATCGACATGCCGCTGAACTCGATCCCGGCCACCGTCACGCTCGACGCGCTGCGGGTCAAGCAGGAGGTCGCGCGCGGTCGGGTGTACGTGGACGTGGGCTTCTGGGGCGGCGCGATCCCGGGCAACACCGACGAGCTGGAACCGCTGTACCGGGCGGGCGTGTACGGGTTCAAGAGCTTCCTCGCACCCTCCGGCGTGGACGAGTTCCCGCACGTGAACGCGGCCGAGTTGGCCGAGGCGCTGACCGAACAGGCGCGGCTGGACGCGCTGGCGATCATCCACGCCGAGGCGCCGCACGTGCTGGACGCGGCGCCGCAGGTGCCCGGCCGGAAGTACGCCGACTTCCTCGCGTCCCGGCCGGACGCGGCGGAGACGGTCGCCGTCGAGCAGTTGCTCGACACCGCCAAGCGCACCGGCGCCCGCGTGCACGTCCTGCACGTGTCCTCGGCGCGGGTGTTGCCGCTGCTGGACGCCGCCCGCGCGGCCGGGATCGCGGTCACCGCCGAGACCTGCCCGCACTATCTGACCCTGGTCGCCGAGGGTGTTCCGGCGGGGGACACCGCGTTCAAGTGTTGCCCGCCGATCCGTTCCGAGGACAACCGCGACGCGCTGTGGCGCGGGATCGAGGCGGGCTCGTTCGCCGCCGTGGTCTCCGACCACTCGCCGTGCACCGCCGATCTCAAACGGCTGGACGTGGGCGACTTCGCCGCCGCGTGGGGCGGGATCGCGTCGCTGCAACTGGGCCTGGCCACGGTCTGGACCGAGGCCAGGGCGCGCGGCTTCGAACTGGCCGACGTGGTCGCGCTGATGGCGGCCGGCCCGGCCCGGTTGGTGGGCCTGGCCCGCAAGGGCGCGATCGCACCGGGATACGACGCCGACCTGGTCGCGTTCGACCCGGACGCGGTGTTCACCGTGGACCCGGCCGGGCTGCACCACCGCAACCCGGTCACCCCGTACGCGGGCCGCGCGCTCACCGGCACGGTGCGCACCACGTGGCTCGCGGGCGCGCCGGTGGACGTGCACGGAAGCCCGCGCGGGCGGCTCCTGGACCGGACGGAGACCGCCACGTGATCACCCCGGGAATGCGCCGGTTGCGCGGCCACGGCCCGCCCCCTCGTCCCGAGTTGTAGCCGAGTAGCCGTCGACTCCCTTTCCGGACGAGGAGATCAGCCGATGACCGCCGATTTCACCGAATACGTCAACCTCGCCTCGCGCGCCCTCGGGGCGGGCGTGGTGGCCGCCAACGACGAGTGGTTCGCCGAGAAGGAGAACCTGCTCAAGGCCGAGCCGCCGGTCTTCGTACCGCACACGTTCGGCCCCAAGGGCCAGATCATGGACGGCTGGGAGACCCGCCGCCGGCGCGGCCCCTCGGCCGAGCACCCGCATCCCGAACCGGACGCGCACGACTGGGCGATCGTCCGGCTCGGCGTGCCCGGTGTGCTGCGCGGGATCGTGCTGGACACCGCGTTCTTCACCGGCAACTACCCGCCGAGCGGCTCGGTGGAGGCCGCGTCCGTACCCGGCACACCCTCGGTCGAGGAACTGCTCGACCCGGCGGTTCGGTGGACCACCATCGTCGCGCGCACCGACCTCGAGGGCGACACGGCACACCCGTTCACCGTCACCTCCGGGCAGCGGTTCACCCATGTGCGGCTGAACATCTTCCCCGACGGCGGGGTGGCCCGGCTGCGCGTGTACGGCGAGGCGGTGCCGGATCCGGCCTGGCTGGACGGGCTCACGGTGGACCTGGCGGCACAGGAGTACGGCGCGGTGGCCGAGGCGGCCAGCGACCGCTACTTCTCCTCGCCGCACAACCTCAACGCGCCGGGGCGCTCGCGGGTGATGGGCGAGGGCTGGGAGACCCGGCGCCGACGGGACGACGGACACGACTGGGTGCGGGTGCGCCTGGTCGAGCAGGCGCAGATCCTGGCCGCCGAGATCGACATCGACAACTACCTCGGCAACGCGCCGGGTTGGGTCGCCCTGGTGGGCAGCGACGCGAGCGCGGACCCGGACGCCTGGTTCGAACTGCTGCCGCGCACACGGGTGCAGCCGGACACCCGGCACCGGTTCCGGCTCACCGACGTACCGCCCGTCACGCACGTGCGCATCGAGGTCTTCCCGGACGGCGGGGTGGCCCGACTGCGTCTGCCCGGACGGCTGACCGAGGCCGGTCTGACGGCCCTGCGCAACCGCTTCGAACCTTCCGAGCGGTAGCGGACGTTCGCACGCTCCGAGGGCCCGCGACAGCCGGCCCTCGGCGCACCCCACCCCGGGTGCGCCCACCCCGGGTGCCCCCACCCTCGGAACGACCGGCGCCGCCATCCCGCGGAATAGCTGACAGGGAGTCAACTCTGCTATGAGCAAGCCGATACTGACGACGGAGGCCGGTGCGCCCGTCTCCGACAACCAGAACAGCGCGGCGGCCGGGGCCGGCGGCCCGCTGCTGCTCCAGGACCAGTACCTGATCGAGAAGCTGGCCCGATTCAACCGCGAGCGCATCCCGGAGCGGGTGGTGCACGCGCGCGGGTCCGGCGCGTACGGCGTGTTCGAGGTGACCGAGGACGTCACCCGCTACACGCGCGCGCACTTCCTCGGCGCGGTCGGGCGCCGTACCGAGGTGTTCCAGCGCTTCTCGACCGTGGCGGGAAACCTGGGCGCGGGCGACGCGGTGCGCGATCCGCGCGGGTTCGCGCTGAAGTTCTACACCGAGGAGGGCAATTACGACCTCGTCGGCAACAACACGCCGGTGTTCTTCATCAAGGACCCGCTGAAGTTCCCGGACTTCATCCACTCGCAGAAGCGCGACCCGTACACGGGCGTGACCGAGCCGGACAACGTCTGGGACTTCTGGTCGCACTCGCCGGAGGCCACCCACCAGGTCACGTGGCTGTTCGGCGACCGGGGCATCCCGGCGTCCTACCGGCACATGAACGGTTTCGGCTCGCACACCTACCAGTGGGTCAACGCCGCGGGGGAGGCGTTCTGGGTGAAGTACCACTTCACGACGAACCAGGGCATCCGCACCCTCACCAGCGCCGAGGGCGCCGAACTGGCGGGCGAGGACCCGGATTCGCACCAGCGCGACCTGCACCAGGCGATCGACCGGGGCGTGTTCCCGTCCTGGACGCTGTACGTCCAGGTGATGCCGGTCGCCGAGGCGCCGCGCTACCGGTTCAACCCGTTCGACCTGACCAAGGTGTGGCCGCACGCCGACCACCCGCTGATCAAGGTCGGCCGACTGACCCTGGACCGCAACCCGGAGAACGTGTTCGCGGACGTGGAACAGGTCGCGTTCAGCCCGAACAACTTCGTGCCGGGGATCGGGCCGAGCCCGGACAAGATGCTCCAGGGACGGCTGTTCGCGTACGCCGACGCGCACCGCTACCGCCTGGGCGTCAACCACACGCAACTCGCGGTGAACGCGCCCAAGGCGACCGTGGCGCTCAACCACGGGCGGGACGGCGCGATGGCGACCAACACCGGTGGGCGGGCCAGGAACTACGAGCCGAACAGCTTCGGCGGTCCGTACGAGAGCGGCGAGCCGCTGTCCGCTCCGCTCGCGGTGACCGGCCACACCGGTGCGCACGAGGCGCCGGCGCACGCGAAGGACGACGACTTCTTCCAGGCGGGCGAGCTGTACCGGTTGATGTCCGACGCGGAACGGGCCCGGCTGGTCGAGAACATCGCGGGCAGCCTGGGCCAGGTCACCCGGGACGACATCGTGGATCGGGTGCTCCAGCACTTCCACGCGGCGGATCCGGAGTACGGAACGCGCGTGAAGCGGGCGGTCGCGGCGATCCGGGACGTCTGACCCCCGGGGGCCGACGGATCCGCCCCCGGACGAGAGCCACCCGAAGCCCGATCGGGTCGGGTCGACGCGCGCCCGGATGTCCTCGGACGTCCGGGCGCGCGTTCGGCTGTTGGGCCATTGGGCCGTTAGGCCGTTCGGCGGCATGCCGTGTGGGGCCGTGCGGCCCGGAAACCCGTGGCAACCGTAGTTACATAGCCACTTCGACGCCTCTCCAGTCTCACCCGTTCGGGTAATGGCCGGCTGCCCTCGCAGCGGCAACGATTGACCGCGAAGACCGGTTCATCCAGGGGAGGCGGAATCGTTGTCGATCGATGCTGGGGCCGAAACGAACAGTGAGGCCCAGGACACGCAGGCTCGTTCGAGTCTTGCGACGGCGGCGGCGCGAAATCTCGCGACCACGACCAAGACCGTCCCGCAGATGCAGGACATCACGTCTCGGTGGCTGCTGAAGATGTTGCCGTGGGTCCAGGTGTCGGGTGGTACGTACCGGGTCAACCGGCGGTTGAGTTACCGGGTGGGCGACGGGCGGGTGCAGTTCGTTCAGACCGGATCGGAAGTCCGGGTGATTCCGGCGGAGTTGAGCGAACTGGCTCCGCTGCGCGGGTTCGAGGACGAGGAGGTGCTGCGCGCGCTGGCGGACCGCTTCGTGCGGCGCGAGTTCGCGGCGGGGGAGACGCTCGCCACGCTCGGCGAGCCGAACGACCGGGTGTTCCTGGTCGTGCACGGCAAGGTCGGCAGGTTCGGGGTGGGGCCGTACGGCGACCGCACCTCGCTCGGACTGCACGGCGACGGGGACCACTTCGGCGAGAAGATGCTCGTCGACCGGGAGTCGACCTGGGAATACACGGCCACGGCGGTCACCTCGGTGA
Source organism: Embleya sp. NPDC001921 (assembly GCF_053594475.1). Classification (NCBI taxonomy): domain Bacteria; kingdom Bacillati; phylum Actinomycetota; class Actinomycetes; order Kitasatosporales; family Streptomycetaceae; genus Embleya; species Embleya sp. NPDC001921. The sequence continues at coordinate 111,520 of NZ_JBSFEO010000001.1, read as the reverse complement.
TCGTGCTCGAGATGCCGCGGGACACGTTCGAGGGGGTGCACGCCGACACGCTGCGCGAGCATCTCGCGGACTACGTCGCGGGCAGCGACCGGCCACAGAACGCGAAGGGTGAGGCGGAGATCCCGATGTCCGCCGGCCACCACGGCGAGGCGGTGCTGCCGGGCAGCTTCGTGGACTACGAACTCAAGCCACGCGAATACGAGTTGAGCGCCGCGCAGACCGTGCTGCGGGTGCACAGCCGGGTGGCCGATCTGTACAACCAGCCGATGGACCAGATCGAGCAGCAGTTGCGACTGACCATCGAGGCGCTGCGCGAGCGGCAGGAACACGAGCTGATCAACAACCGCGAGTTCGGCCTGCTGCACAACGCGGACTACGAACAGCGGATCCAGGCCCAGGCGGGCCCACCGACGCCGGACGACATGGACGAGCTGCTCAGCCGGCGGCGCGGCTCCCGGTTGTTCCTGGCCCACCCGCGCACGATCGCCGCGTTCGGCCGCGAATGCAGCCGGCTCGGCCTGTACCCGACCACGGTCGACGTGGGCGGAAACCAGATCCCGGCCTGGCGCGGTGTGCCGATCTTCCCGTGCAACAAGATTCCGATCTCCGAGGCGCGCACGAGCTCGATCCTGGTACTGCGTACGGGTGAGGACGACCAGGGTGTGGTGGGCCTGCACCAGACCGGCCTGCCGGACGAGTACCAGCCCGGCCTGTCCGTGCGATTCATGGGCATCAACGAGCAGGCGCTGATCTCCTACCTGGTCACGGCGTACTACTCGGCGGCGGTCCTGGTGCCCGACGCGCTCGGCGTCCTGGAGAACGTGGAGATCTCCCGAGTCGGGTGACAAAGGTCACGAGGGTCACGAAATTGTGTCGAACGGGTCGTTTCCGGTTATAGGTCGGGCTGGACGTCGCGCGAACAACGGACGCGCGCGGTCGATCGTGACAGGAGACCCGAGACATGGGCATCGACGACAACATCCGCAACAAGGCCCAGGATGTCGGCGGCCAGGCCAAGGAGAAGGTCGGCGAGGCGACCGGAAACGAGGATCTGCGCGACGAGGGTCAGCAGGACCAGGGTTCGGCCAAGGCCAAGGAAGCCGTCACGAGCGCCAAGGACAAGGCCAACGAGGCGATCAACAAGATCAAGGGCTCCCTCAAACGCGACTGACCCCACCCTCGCAAGCCCCCCGAGGCCCCCGGCACCAGCCGGGGGCCTCGGAGCGTTCCGCCGCCGGACACCACCGGGGACGCGGCGGCACGGGGCTCCGGGGTTGGGATCGGAGGGAAATCGTTCGGGTCGAGCGGGTCGAGCAAGTCGAGCAGGTTGAGCGGGGCGAGCGGGAATTTTCTCGATCAAGGCATCGATAAAAGGTGATCATTTCATCCCACCGATTATCGGTATGCCTATACGCGTTGTCCGGTCGGTGGGGGTGCGCTTACACTGGGTGATCAATGGCGAGTTCGAGACTTGGGGGAGTCGTGAATCGACGTTGGGAAGCCGACCCGTCCGCCGCGCTGTCTCGGCGACTGGGCACATCGGCCGCGGAACAGGGGCAGAGCGAGGGGCGTGAGGGTTGTCCCGATATCTGGGAATTGGACAACGGTGACATTGCGATCATCGGTCGTGATCTGACCGACGCCTACGCGCCGCATTTGCCCGGGGGCGTGACCATCGCCGCCGACGAGCGCATGGTGATCATTCCGCGCACCATGCTCGTCGCCGCCAAGAAGGATATTCCGGATGCCTGATCCCGACCTCTTCGACGAGGCTTCGGGCGAGTTCCTCGCACTTGCGGACTACCGGGACGACTTCGCGGCGCGCGAGGCCGCGGGCCGGGGCGAGGCGTCCTGGAAGCTGGAGCGTCGGCAGGTCTTCAGGGAACCCGGCAACGAGAGCTGGGAGGCGTTCGCGCGCGGGGACTGGAGCGAGGCGCTGCGGCTCTCGGAGCGGCGCCGGGGTGCTCTCGCCGCGTATCAGGCCACGGTCGACGCGCAGCGGAACACCTTGTATCGGGTGCGCGTGGTGGAAGAGCCGATCACACCCTATCTGCAATGGGAGCTCAATCTTCTGCGGGTTCGCGCCGAGGTCGGCGAGAAAATCAGGGTCATCGGGCCCGAGAAGATTGCCGATCGTGAACGAATCGCCGCGCTGCCCGAATTGATCACCCTGGGTTCGCATACGCTTTACAAAATCATCTACACCGACGACGGCGTGCTGGACGGCGGTATTCGTATCACCGATCCGGAAAGTGTCGCCAAAGTCACGCAATTGGCCGAGGGGCTTTATCGGGACGGCGAGGAGATCGAAAGCTTCTTCGAGCGCCGCGTGACCCATCTGCCACCGCCGAAACTCGAATAGGAGCCGATCAGGATGCCCACTCCCGCCGGCGGAAGTGAATTCGGGTCGGCGGCTCCGTCGGGCGCCGCGCCCGGGTCGACGCATTCCGAGTTGTCCGGGGCCGCGGGCAATGTCGTCCAGGCGCGTGAGGTCTCCGGCGGGGTGCACTTCCATCAGGACGGAGCGCCCCGACGGCCGGTGCCTCGTCAGCTTCCGGGTGACGTGCGCGGATTCGTCAACCGAACCCGGGACCTCGAACGCCTGGACGAGATCACCGCCGCCGATTGCACGGAACCGGGCGTCACGGCCCTCGCGGTCATCGCCGGCACCGCCGGGGTGGGCAAGACGTCGCTGGCGCTGCGTTGGGCGCATCGCGAACAGCATCGGTTTCCCGATGGCCAGTTGTACGTCAACCTCAGGGGGTACGACCCGGGCAAGCCGGTGACCCCCCAACATGCGCTCGACTGCTTCCTGGAAGCGCTCGACGTACCGCCGAGGGCGATCCCCCGGAAGTTGCCCGACAAGGCCGCCGCCTACCGGTCCCTGCTGGCCGGACGGCGCATTCTGGTGGTGCTGGACAACGCCGCGGGCGTGTCCCAGGTTCGCCCGTTGTTGCCCGGCTCGGGCGGTTGTCAGGTGCTCGTGACGAGCCGGAGTCGGTTGTCCGGACTGGCCGCCAGGGAGGGTGCGCGCCGGATCACCCTGGACGTGCTGTCCGAGGACGAGGCGGTGCGGCTGGTGCGTGAGGTCACCGCGGGACAGCGCTCGGACGACGAACCGGCCGCGCTGGCCGAACTGGCCCGGCTGTGCGCGCACCTGCCGCTGGCACTGCGGATCGCCGCCGAGCGTGCGGCGGCCCGCCCCTGGATGCGGCTCACCGACCTGATCCGCGATCTGCGCGACGAGTCGGTGTTGTGGGACGCGCTGACGGTGGACGACGGCGAGGAGGCGGACGCCGTACGCACCGTCTTCGCGTGGTCGTACCGCGCGTTGCCGCCCGAGGAGGCTCGGCTGTTCCGACTCCTCGGCCTGCACCCGGGGCCCGATTTCGGGGCGGCTGTCGCGGCGACACTCGCCGGGGTGAGTCTCGCGCGGGCGCGGACCCTGCTCGACGTGCTCATCGGTGCCCACCTCATCGAGCAACACGAGGCGGACCGCTACCACTTCCACGACTTGCTGCGGACCTACGCCAAGGACCAGGCCTGCCACGAGGAGGCCCCGGAGCTGCGGAACGGGCTGCTCCGTCGAGTCCTGAACTGGTACGGGCACACCGCGGACGCGGCACAGACCTGGATCAATCCACACGAGCCGCATGTCGAACTCGACGCGCCGGAAGAGGGCGTCGTGCCGCTGGTCTTCTCCGGCCACGACGAGGCGGTCGCGTGGTACGAGGCCGAACGCGCCGGACTGCCGGCGATAGTCCTCGCGGCGGTCGGCGCGGGACTCGACCGGCCGGCATGGCAATTGGCGGTGGTACTCCGGGCCATCCACATGCGCCTCCAGCCCTTCGACGAATGGATCGCGATCGCCGACGCCGGCCTGGTGGCGGCTCGACGCTCGGGGGATCGTGCGGCCGAGGCGGAAGTTCTGGAAAGTCTCGGGATGGCGTACGCGCAGCGAGGGCAGGCGGTCGAGGCGGCCGACTTCCATCGGAATTGCCTGACGATCCGTCAGGAATTGGTGGACCGGCGGGGAGTGGCGTTCGCGCTGAACAATCTCGCCGTGCTCGGGTTGCGCACTCTCGATTCCGCGGCGGGGGTGTTGTGGGCTCGGCGCGCGGCCGAGGCATTCGAGGCGATCGGCGAGTGGCATTGGGCCCGGATCTCTCGGGTGAATCTCGCCGAAGCATATTGTGAGGCCGAGGAGTTCGCCTCTGCCGTCGCGCTCGTGAGCGAGGTGCTGCCAAAGTTGCGGGAGCCGGCTTCGGCCGGTCATCGGGGCAATGCGCTGAATGTGCTGAGTGCGGCGCGGCTCGGGCTCGGGGATGCCGAGTCCGCACGCGCGGCGGCCGCGGCGGCCGTGGACCTGGCCACGAGCCGGCACAACCGGGTCTGGGAGGGCCATTGGTTGTCCACCCTCGGCCGTGCCCAACAGGCCTGCGGCGACATCGACGAGGCACTGGCCTCCTATCGGCGCTCGGCCGCCCTCCAACACGGCCTCGGCGATCGTGTGCGTGAGGCGAGGGCCTGGCATCTGACCGGTGTCGCGTATCAGGCGCTGGGCCGGTATCGCGAGGCCGCCGACTTCCACCTGACGGCCGCGGCGGTCTTCCGCGAACTCGACGACGGGCGGCGGCTCGCGGTCGTCCTGACAGATCTCGCCGAGGCCCGGTCGTGCTCCGGGGAGCACGACGCGGGCGCGGCGGCGCGGCGCGAGGCGGTGGGGATTCTGGGCCGCTACGACGACGCGCGGGCATCGCGACTGAGGGAGCGACAGGCGCGGATCCTCGGCGACTGAGCCGTTGCATCGAGATTTCCCGGCTTATATCGGGATCTCCCGGCCTACGTCGGGATCTCCTGGCTTTCCACGATCCACAGCGGCCCGTCCCCGCACTCGACCCGGACGGCACCGGGCACCGGGGTCGGGGAGGTGCGGTGTACGAGCAGGCGGCGACCCGCCACGGTGGCGATCGCGGCGCGGTCGACGAAGAAATGGAACATCCGTACGTCGTTGTGGATGTCGCGGGCGGGGCGGGACCAGTCCACGAGCCGATCCTCCTCGGGAACCCAGCCGGCGGTGGTGGCCTCGGTGTCGTCCTGGGGCGTGCCCGGGGCGCGGGCCGCGACCAGGGCCAGGGCCTCGGGGAGCAGGCGTTCGATCGTCGCGTCGATCTCGGCGAACAGGGCGTCCGGGTCGATGTCGTCGGCGAGTTCGATGCCGCCGGCGCGGGCCAGGACGGGACCGGTGTCGAAGTCCTCGGTCATCCGGTGGATGGTGACGCCGGTCGTGGTGTCCCCGGCCCGAATGGCCCAGTGGATGGGGCACGGACCCCGGTGCCGAGGCAGCAGCGAGGAGTGGATGTTGATCGCGCCGAGGCGCGGGAGCCGCAACGCGCTCGCCGGGACGCGCCACGGGAAGCCGTGTACCAGGATCAGGTCGAGGTCGGCGCCGGCCAGTAACCGGGTCACCCCCGCGCCGTCGCGGGGCAGCGCGAGATCCACGTCGGCGGGCAGGCGTTCGACGATCTCCGCGACCTTGGCCGGAGTGCGGGGGCCGGCGGCGCGACGGGGGCGGAGCGAGCGGGCGCGCACGTAGGTGACGGGGTGGTGGCCGGCGGCGGCGCAGATCGCGTGGAGTCGGGCGAAGCTCGCGGCGGAATGGGACGCGATCGCGACGCGGAGTGGTGGGGGTGGTGGGGGCGGTGGCTGTGGTGGGGGCGCGGCCATGGGGCTCCTGACGCAAGGGTGGACGGCCGGGCAACGGTTGTGTTGGCCCGGCTGGTTCCACTATTCCGAGAGTTGCGCGGCTCGCGCGGTCAACAGCGGAATTGGGCGCCTCATTCGCCGGCGGGCTGTTGCGTGGCTTGGTTGGCCTCAAGCGCGGGCCGGGCTGAGAAGTGGCCTCAAACGCCGGCCGGGCTGGAAGGTGGCCTCAAACGCCGGCCGGGCTGGAAGGTGGCCTCAAACGCCGGCCGGGCTGGGGGGCCTGGTTGGGCTGAAGTGGCCTCCAGCGTTGGCCGGGCTGGGGTGCTTGGTGGGGCTGAAGGGTGGCCTCAAGCGCCGATCGGGCTGTTGAGGTGCCTGGTTGGGCTGGAAGTTGGCCCGAATGGCGGGTGGGGTGGTGGTCTTGAGGGGCGGTTGGGGGCGGGGTGGGGATCAGGCGGCTTTGGGGTGGATGGGGCCTGTGGCTTTGCGTAGGGGGAGGCCGGTGGCGGCGTGGTGGGTGGCTATGACCTCGGCGAAGATCGACAGGGCTGTCTCTTCCGGGGTTCGGGCGCCCAGGTCCAGGCCGATGGGGGAGTGGAGGGCGGCCAACTCGTGGTCGGTGAGCGTGGTTTCGCGAAGGCGGGTGAGGCGGGCCTCGTGGGTGCGGCGGGAGCCCATCGCGCCGACGTAGGCCAGGTCCAGGCGCAGCGCGAGGTCCAGGAGGGGGATGTCGAACTTCGGGTCGTGGGTGAGCACCGTGACCACCGTGCGGCGGTCCAGGGACGGAGCGATCGAGGCCAGGTGGCGGTGCGGCCAGTCGACGACGACCTCGTCCGCCTCCGGGAAGCGCCGTCGCGTCGCGAACACCTCGCGGGCGTCGCACACCGTCACGTGGTAGCCGAGCAGCTTGCCCATCCGGGCCACCGCCGCCGCGAAGTCGATCGCGCCGTAGACCAGGAGACGGGGCGGCGGGGTGCGGCTCTCGACGAAGACGGTGATGTCCTCGGGAGCCGCCTCCGGGCACGGACGGCCGTCCGGACGCAGCGTCAGCGAGCCGGTGCGGCCCGCGTTCAGCATGGCCCGGGCCGTGTCGATCACCGACGCGTCCAGCGCGGGATCGGCGCCGTACGTACCGATCACCTCCGTGTCGGCGATCACCGTGATCACCGCGCCGAGCAGCTCGGCCGGCCCGGCCACGACCTGGGCCGCGGCGACCGGGACGTCCCGCTCCGCCGCGGCCAACGCCGCCTCCACGGCGGCGTCGCCGCCGGGTCGAACGAACACGTCCAGCACCCCGCCGCAGGTGAGCCCCACGGCGAAGGCGTCCTCGTCGCTGTAGCCGAAGCGCTGGAGCACCGGGGTCCCGCTCTCCAGCGCCTCGCGGCACAGCTCGTACACCGCACCCTCCACACACCCGCCCGAGACGCTGCCGACGACCGTGCCGTCGGCGGCCACCGCGAGCGCCGCACCCGGGGGGCGGGGCGCGCTCCCGCTGACGCCGACCACGGTGGCCAGGGCGTATGGCGTTCCCGCACGTCGCCATGCCGCGATTTCGGTCCCGAGGTCGAGCATCGACGTCTCCTGGGGTGTGGGTGGCGCGGTCGGCACGTCAGCTGACGCCCAACCACTCCTTGATCGGATGCAGGGCGAAGAACACGAGGAACGCCAGGGTGAGGACCCACATCAGCGGGCCGATGTCGCGGAACTTGCCCTGGGCGGCCTTGATCAGGGTGTAGACGATCACGCCGGCGCCGACGCCCGCGGTGATCGAGTACGTGAACGGCATCAGCACGATGGTCAGGAACGCCGGGATCGCCGCCGCCTTGTCGTCCCAGTCGATGTGCTTGACCTGGGTGATCATCATCGAGCCGATCACCACGAGGGCCGCGGCCGCGACCTGGTCCGGGACCACGCCGGCGATCGGCGTGAAGAACAACATCAGGCCGAAGATGCTGCCGGTGACCACGCTGGACAGACCCGTGCGCGCGCCGTCGCCGACGCCGGTGGCCGACTCGATGAACACCGTCTGACCGGACGAGCTGGTCACACCACCGATGACGCCCCCCGCGCCATCGATGGCCAGGGCCTTGGACAGGCCGGGCATCCGACCCTTGTCGTCCACGAGCTTGGCCTCGTTGCCGATCCCGATGATGGTCGCCATCGCGTCGAAGAAGCCCGCGAACACCAGGGTGAACACCAGGACGGAGGCGGTGATCCCGCCGGCCTCGGCGAAGCCGCCGAACACGCTCACGTCACCGAACAGCCCGAAGTCGGGCGCGTCGACCACCTTGTCCGGCAGGTTCGGGACGCCACCGCCCCAGGTCTTGTCGGATATGTCGACGACCGCGTTGACCACCATCGCCAGCAGCGTGCCGAACACCAGGCCGATCAGGATCGCGCCGCGGATGTTGCGGGCCATCAGCAGGAAGATGCTGATCACCGTGACCGCGAAGATCAGCACCGGCCAGCCGGCCAGCTCACCGGCCGGGCCGAGGGTGACCGGCGGTCCGCCCGGCGCGGCGTTCTCGGTCACCACGCCGGCCTTGTTCAGGCCGATCATCGCGATGAACAGCCCGATGCCGATGGTGATCGCGTGCTTGAGCGCCATCGGGATGGCGTTCATGATCCGCTCGCGCAGACCCGAGACGACCATCAACATGATGATCAGGCCGTAGATGACGCACAGGCCCATCGCCTGCGGCCAGGTCATCTCGGCGGCCACCTGGTTGCCCACCACGCCGGCCACCGACAGGCCCGCGGCGAGCGCGAGCGGCACGTTGCCGATCAGGCCCATCGCGACTGTGGTGATGAAGGCCGCCAGCGCGGTCATCGTGGTGATCTGCGCGGGGTCGAGTTGATGCCCCTTGACGTCCTTGCCGCCGAGCAGGATCGGGTTGAGCAGCAGGATGTACGCCATCGCCATGAACGTGGTGAGGCCGCCGCGCAGTTCGCGGCCCACCGAGCTGCCGCGCGCGCTGATCCTGAAGTACTTGTCCAAGGCGCCCGAGCCGGCCGAGCCGGGCGGGGGCGACGGGTCTCCGGTGAGGGTCGCCCCGGATCCGTGAGGCGGATGCGGGGGATTTTCGCCGGGTTCCGTCGGAACCGAGGTCTGAGCCACTTCCCACTCCCAAGTGTCTTAGGTGTTGTTGGGGTGGAGCCGGTCGCCGCGTCGGGGCTGCCCGAATGCTTCGGGCAGGCGAGTGCGACGACTTTCCTGCGTGGGGGCGCGTCCGTTCGACGACACGGCGATCGGCCGTGCGGAGTCGGGCCGGTCCGGCCCCGGGGGAGGCGTCTGCGCCGCCGCCGGGACCGTACTACGGTCTTGAAACCAGAACTGACGGTGTCTCAGGTCCCGGTGAGATGTTCCGGCCGAACCGGTACCCGGTTCAGCGCGAGGCCGGTCGCCGCGCGGATCGCCGCGACGATTGCCGGAGTCGAGGAGAGGGTGGGTGCCTCGCCGGCCCCGCGCAGCCCGTACGGCGCGTTGGGGTCGGCCAGTTCGAGCACGTCCACCGGCATCGGCGGGGTGTCGAGAATGGTGGGGATCAGATAGTCCGTGAACGAGGGGTTCCGGACCTTGCCGTCCCTGACGATGATCTCCTCCATCACCGCCAGGCCCAATCCCTGGGTGCTGCCGCCGTGGATCTGGCCGACCACGGCGAGCGGGTTGATCGCCTTGCCGACGTCCTGCGCCGCGGCCAGCTCGATCACCTTGACCAGACCCAGTTCCACGTCCACGTCCACCACCGCGCGGTGCGCGCAGAAGGTGTACTGGACGTGCCCGAAGCCCTGCCCGGTGACCTTGTCGAACGCCTCGGTCGGGCGGTGGTGGAACTCGGTGGTCTCGTCCACCGGCTCGTCGCCGAGCAGTTCGACCAGGTCGGCGACGACCTCGCCGGCGGCGTTGACCACCTTGCCGCCGGACAGCCGCAGGCCCGCGGTGGACGCGGGCGCCCAGCCGTACCGAGCCCGACCGCGGGCGAGCACCGCGGCGCGCACCGTTTCGGCGGCCAGCTTGACCGCGCCACCGGTCATGTACGTCTGCCGGGACGCGGACGTCGAACCCGCCGAGCCCACCCGGGTGTCCGCCGGCGCGATGGTCACCTGGTCCACGCCCAACTCGGTACGCACGATCTGCGCGTGCACGGTGACCCCGCCCTGGCCGACCTCGGCCATCGCGGTGTGCACCAGCGCGACCGGCGCGCCGTTGATCACCTCCAGCCGGACCCGGGCCGTCGAGTAGTCGTCGAAACCCTCGGAGAAGCCGACGTTCTTGATGCCGACCGCGTAGCCGACCCCGCGCACCACGCCCTCGCCGTGGGTGGTGTTGGACAGCCCGCCGGGCAGCTCGCGCACGTCCGGGCCGTCGGCCGTACGCCAGTTCTCCACCTTCGGCAGCGGCATCTCCTTGACCCGCCGGAGCAGCTCGGCGACCGGCGCCGGAGCGTCCACGGCCTGCCCGGTGGGCAGCACCGAGCCCTGCTCCATCGCGTTCATCCGACGCAACTCGACCGGATCCAGGCCCAGTTCCTCGGCCAGCCGGTCCATCTGCGTCTCGTAGCCGAAGCACATCTGCACCGCGCCGAAACCGCGCATCGCGCCACACGGCGGGTTGTTGGTGTACACCGCCATCGAGTCGACCACCGCGTTGGGGATCACGTACGGCCCGATGCCCAGCGAGGCCGCGTTGCCGACCACGGCGGGCGAGGCGGACGCGTAGGCGCCGCCGTCCAGGACGATCTCGGCCTTGACGAAGACCAGCCTGCCGTCCCGGGTGGCGCCGTGCTCGAACACCATCGTCGCGGGATGGCGGTGCACGTGGCCGAAGAAGGACTCCTCGCGGTTGTACACGATCTTGACCGGCTTGCCGGTGTGCTGCGCGAGCAGGCACGCGTGCACCTGCATCGAGATGTCCTCGCGCCCGCCGAACGCGCCGCCGACGCCGGCCAGGGTGAGCCGGACCTTCTCCGGCGGCAGGCCCAGCACCGGGCACATCTGCTGCTGGTCCACGTGCAGCCACTGGGTGGCGATGTACAGGTCGATGCCACCGTCCTCGGCGGGCACCGCGAGACCGGACTCCGGACCCAGGAACGCCTGGTCCTGCATGCCGACCTCGTACTCGCCGCGCACGATCACGTCCGCGAGCGCGCGCACCCGCGCCGAATCGCCGTCGCCGTGGTGGATGTGCTGGCTGTGCACGATGTTGCCGAAGGCGTGCGCCTTGTAGTCGGCCGGTGCGTGAACATAGCCGAACCGTTCCGGATCCAGCGCCTCGATGGGGCCGATCGAGGGCAGCACGTCGTACTCGACCACGATCTTGGCGACCGCGCGGCGCGCGGTCTCGGGGTGGTCGGCCGCGACGATCACGATCGGCTCGCCGTGGAAGCGCACCTCGTCGATCGCCAGCACGGGCTGGTCCTGGATCTCCAGGCCGTAGTACTTGGCGCCGGGGATGTCCTCGTGCGTGAGCACCGCGTACACACCCGGCTGGGCGAGTGCGCCGGACACGTCCACCGACAGGATCCGGGCCCGGGCGTGCGGACTGCGCAGGGCCATGCCCCACAACATGTCCTCGTGCCACAGGTCCGAGGAGTAGGCGAAGTCGCCCTTGACCTTGAGGATGCCGTCCGGGCGCAGCGGCGAGGCGCCGATGCCGTCCCGGCCGGGCGCGGTCACGTCCTGGAGGTTCTTCGGCTTGGTCACACCGGCCATGGCTCAGTCCTCCGGTACGGCCGAGGCCGTTTCGCGGGCGTCGGCCTTGCGGGCGGCGGCGAGGCGGACCGCGTCCATGATCTTCTCGTAGCCCGTACAGCGGCACAGGTTGCCCGAGAGCGCCTCGCGGATCTCCGCGTCGGAGGGGTGGTGCGCCCGGTTCAGCAGGTCGTGCGTCTGCACCAGCAGCCCCGGCGTACAGAACCCGCACTGCACGGCGCCCGCGTCCACGAACGCCTGCTGGACCGGGTCCAGGGTGTCGCCGTCGGCCAGGCCCTCGACCGTGCCCACCTCGCGGTCCTGCACCTGACCGGCCGCGACCAGACACGCACAGACCGGGTCGCCGTCGAGGTAGACCGTGCAGGAGCCGCACTCGCCCTGTTCGCAGGCGTTCTTCGAACCGGGCAGGCCGACCCGTTCGCGCAGCACGTACAGCAGGCTCTCGCCCTCCCATACGTCGTCCGCCTCGGTCGGGCGGCCGTTCACGGTGAATGTGACCTTCATGCGGCGGCCCTCCCGGTGGTGCGGTGGTCGTTCCAGGTCCAGATCAGGGTGCGCCGGGCCATCACGGCCAGCGCGTGTCGCCGATAGGCGGCGGAACCGCGCACGTCGTCGATCGGCGCCGCGGCCTGTGCGACCAGTTCGCCGAAGCGCTTGGCGGTGGCCACGGGCAGCTCGGCGCCGGAGGTCCACAGACCGGTGTCCTCGAGCTCGGCGCGGATGAACGCCTCGGCCTCGGTCGCCCGCCGCGGGGTGGGTGCGGCCGAGCCGATCCCGGTGCGCACGTCGCGGGCTCGCGGGTGCAGCGCGACCGCGAACGAGCAGACCGCGATCACCATCGCGTTGCGGGTGCCGATCTTGGCGAACTGCTGCGGTCCGGTCGCGGACGGGATGTGGATCGCCCGGATCAGCTCGTCCGGCTCCAGCGCGTTGCGCTTGACCCCGAGATAGAAGTCGTCGATCGGGATCAGCCGGGTGCCGCGCACCGAGGCCGCCTCGACGGTCGCCCCCGACGCGAGCAGCGGCGGGTGCGCGTCGCCCGCGGGCGAGGCGCCGCCGAGGTTGCCGCCGACCGAGCCCCGGTTGCGGATCTGTGGTGACCCGACCGTGCGCGCGCCCAGCGACAGGCCCGGAAGCCGGTCGTGCAGCGAGTCGATGATCTTCGCGTACGGCACGGAGGCACCGAGACGCACGGTGTCGTCGTCCTCGATCTGCCAGGTGTGCAGCTCGTGGATACGGTTGAGATCCAAGAGGGCTTGTGGACGATGCCGATCGAAGTTCAGTTCGACCATCACGTCGGTGCCACCGGCGATCGGGACCGCGGACGGGTGCTGCGCCTTGACGGCGAGCGCCTCCTCCCACGTCGCGGGCCGCAGGAATTCCATGACGGGTGTCTCCTTCTGCCTTGCGTATGGCCCTACCGTCCTTGTACCCGTCGCGGGGGCGCTTCGCTTCGGGTTGTGTGGAGCGGAGGGTGCGCACCAGTACACCGAGACGAGGGTCACTGTGAGTACCCACCAAAGACATGACCCAGGCGTGTCAAGCGGGCGTTGTTCCCGTACTTTTCTCCAAGTGTTCGTCCGGACGTCGAACCGGTATGACGGATCCGCCACGTGCGCTCAGGCCACGCAGGCTCGATCGAGAGGGGGCCGTCGATGCGATTGCGCGCGCTTCTCGGCGACGGAATAGCCGGTACCGGCATACCCGGGATCCGGCTGTTGGTGGGGCAGGGGGAGCTGGACCGGGCGGTGCGGGCCGTGATGACCACCGACCTGCACGACCCCAGCCGGTACCTGACGGCCGGCGCGCTGGTGCTGACCGGCATGGGCTGGCGCTCGGTTCCGGAGGACTCGGAGCGCTTCGTCCGGGTGCTGACCAGGGGCGGGGCCACCGCGCTGGCCGCCGGGCAGGCCGAGATCGGCGACATCCCGGCGGATCTGGTGCAGGCCTGCGAGCGGCACCACCTGCCGTTGTTCGCGGTCGAGGAGGAGCTCTCCTTCGCGCATCTGACCGAGTTCGTGATCCGCCGGATCTCCGCCGAACGGGCCGGCGACCTGACCGCGGTGGTCGACCGGCACCGGCGCCTGGTCCAGGCCGCCGCCGGCGGCGCGGGGCTGGACGGGGTGCTCGGGCTGATCGCGGCCGACATCGACATCCACTGCTGGGTGCTCTCGCTGACCGGGCGCCAGGCCGCCGCGGGCGGGCCGGACCTGGCGCCGGGGCTGCGGGTCAAGATGGCCCGCGCGCACTTCGCCGCCCGCGAGCGCAGGGCCAGGGTGCCGTTCCGCTATCGCGTGGACGGGCGCTCGTTCTCGCTGCTTCCGGTGCCCGAGGCGGGCGGCTCGGCCGACCCGGACGCGTGGGGCGACTGGTTCCTCGCGGTCGAGGACGACGTCACCGACTGGCCGGACCGCCACCAGACGCTGCTGGGCGAGCTGGTCCGGCTGGTGTCGGTGGGCCGGGAGCGGGTCGAGGACCAGCGTCGACGCACCCGGCGGTTGTCCGAGGACGTGCTCAACCTGCTCGCGGCCGGAGCCGATCCGGTCGAGGTGGCCGCGCGGCTGCGGGTCGCCGAACCGGACGACTCCGGCGAGACCTGCTGGCAGTTCGCCACCGCCACCATCCCGGACCTGCCCTCGCGCGACGCGCGGCGGCTGGCCCGGGTGCTGCTGGAGGAGGCGCTGGCGGATCAACCGAGCGACGCACTGGTGTCGGCGACCGGGCCGGGGGCGGTGGCGCTGATCCCCGGCGAGCCTCCGCAGGACCAGGAGGGCGGCGAACCCGACCCCACCACGCGGCTGCTGCGCGAGCGGCTGGCCGCGCTGGAGGGGCCCATCGCGAGCGGTATGCGGGTGCACATCGGGGTGAGCGCGCGGGTGGCCCGCGCCGACGGGCTGCGCGGCGCGCTGGAGGAGGCCTGGCACGCGGGCCGGATCGCGGCCACCAGGTCCGGTCGGGTCGAGGTGGTCGGGCATGCCGAACTCGCTTCGCACGTCGCGCTGTTGGCGGCCGTACCGGAGGACGTGCGGCGGGCGTTCCGCGGGCGCCTGCTGGAGCCGCTGCGCGCGTACGACGCGAGCCATCAGGCCGATCTGGTCGGCACGTTGGAGGTGTTCCTGGACTGCGACGGGTCCTGGACGCGGTGCGCGGCGCGGTTGCACGTACATGTGAACACGCTGCGCTATCGGATCGGCCGGATCGAGGAGTTGACCGGGCGTCAGTTGGCCCGGCTGGAGGACAAGGTGGACTTCTTCCTGGCGCTCAAGCTGCGCTGAACGGGTCCGGGACGCGCCGCCGAGTGCCGGCGAAGCGCCGCGGACGGGCGGGCGGCACGCCGCCGACGCGCCCGCGCGGGCCCGTGTCCGGCCGGGGGCGGGCCGGTGACGGGCCGGCGTGCGCCGCGGTGGGTCAGCCGAAGGACACGCCCGACGTGACCGGGGTGACCGTGCCGGTGATCGCCCTGGCTCCGGGCGAGGACAGGAACGCGACCGCCTCCGCGATGTCCTCGGGCAGGGTGATCCGGCGCAGCGCCGACGACTTGGTCATCTCCGCGCGCACCTCGGCCTCGGGCACCTGTCGACGCGCCGCGATGTCGGCGATGTACGCGGCCAGTTTGGCGTTCTCGGTGTAGCCCGCGACCACCACGTTCACCCGTACGCCGTCCGGGCCGACCTCCTTGGCCAGCACGCCGGAAGCGACCTCCATCGCGGCCTTGGTCGCCGCGTACGCGCCCAGGTTCGCCGGCTTCGCGCGCGGCGCCTCCGAGCTGATCTGCACGATCGAGCCGCCGCCGACCGCGCGCATGTACGGCAGCGCGGCACGCGAGACGGCCAGCACGCCGAGCACGTTGATCTCGAACGCCCGCCGGAATTCCGCCGGATCCAGGTCTTCGAGCCGCCCCGACGGGTTGTAGGTGGCGACGTTGACCACCACGTCGACCCGGCCCAACTCCCGGGCCGCGGTGTCCACCAGCGCCCGGCACTCGGCCTGGTCGGCCAGATCGGTGGGTATCGCGAGCACCCGACGGCCGGTCAGCCCGCCGATCTCCTCGGCGAGTCGCGCCAGCGGCTCGGGTCGTCGGGCGGCCAGCGCCAGATCCGCGCCGCCCCGGGCCAGGGCGAGCGCGCAGGCGCGCCCGATGCCGTCGCCGGCTCCCGCGACGATTGCGACCCGTGCGTCCGGTTCCTCCGCCATCGATACCTCCGTGACGTGCCAAAACTTCGGAACTCGCCCCCCGTCCTACCGCACGGTGCTTTCAATCGCCATGATCATCCGGTTGGGTTACTGTGCGCGGCCGTTCGCCGCCGAAGAGTCAACCCGGCAAGCCGTACCGACACCACCGGAGGCACCGATGCCCACCGTCGTACTGATCGGAACGCTCGACACCAAGGGATCCGAATACGCGTGGCTGGCGTACCGGCTGCGGGCCCGGGGGGCCGAGGTGGTCCTGATGAACGTGGGCGTGCTGGGCGAGTCGCTCGCCCAGGCCGACGTGCAGGCCGCGGACGTCGCGGCGGCGGCCGGCACCGATCTGGCCGACCTGCGCACCCGCGCCGACCGGGGCGCGGCCACCACCGCGATGGCCGAGGGCGCCGCGTCGATCCTGCGCGAGCTGTTCGACCAGGGCCGGGTGGACGGTGTGCTCGCGATGGGCGGCTCGGGCGGGTCGGCGATCGCCTCCCACGCGATGCGCGCGCTGCCGGTCGGTGTGCCCAAGCTGCTGGTCTCCACGATGGCCGCGGGCGACGTGTCGCCCTACGTCGGAGCGGTGGACGTCACGATGATGTACAGCGTCGTGGACATCGCCGGGATAAACCGGCTCTCCGAGCGGATCCTGGGCAACGCGGCGGACGCGATCGCGGGCATGGCGGGCGGCTACGCCGAGGATCGCGCGGCGGTCGCGGGGGTGAGCGGCGAGGGCCGTCCGCTGGTCGCCGCGTCGATGTTCGGGGTGACCACGCCGGCCGTGGACGCCGCGCGCGAGCGGCTCACCGAACTGGGCTACGAGGTGCTGGTCTTCCACGCCACCGGCGCCGGTGGCACCTCGATGGAGAACCTGGCCGAGGCGGGCTTCCTGGCCGGGATCCTCGACCTGACCACCACCGAGCTGGCCGACGACCTGGTCGGCGGGGTGCTGAGCGCGGGCCCCGAGCGGCTGACCGCGGCCGGGCGCATGGGGCTGCCGCAGGTGGTCAGCGTGGGTGCGTTGGACATGGTCAACTTCGGCCCGCGCGACACCGTGCCGGAGCGGTTCGAGGAGCGGAAGCTGTACGTGCACAACCCGACCGTGACGCTGATGCGCACCACGCCGGCGGAGAACGCCGAGCTGGGTCGGCGGATCGCCGCGAAGCTGATCGCCGCGACCGGTCCCACCGCCCTCTACCTGCCGCTGCGCGGGGTCTCGGCGATCGACGTCGAGGGCGCGCCCTTCTACGATTCCGTCGCCGACAAGGCGCTGTTCGACGAGTTGCGGTCCGGACTCGCGGGCAGCGCCGTGGAGTTGCACGAGGCGGCGACGGACATCAACGATCCGGCGTTCGCCACGGCGGCGGCGGATCGACTGCACGAGATGATCACGAAGGGACGTGTGGACTGAGATGGACGGACGCGAGGCGCGGGGCCGACTGCACAGGACGGTCGAGCAGGGCGGCGTCGTGATCGGCGCGGGCGCGGGCACGGGACTGTCGGCCAAGTGCGCCGAGGCCGGCGGCGTGGACCTGATCATCATCTACAACTCCGGCCGCTACCGAATGGCCGGCCGCGGCTCGCTCGCCGGGCTGCTGCCGTACGGCGACGCCAACGCGATCGTGGTCGAGATGGCGGGCGAGGTGCTGCCGGTGGTGCGGAGTACCCCGGTGCTGGCCGGGGTGTGCGGCACGGATCCGTTCCGGATCATGCCGCACTTCCTGGACCAGCTCGCCGCGATGGGCTTCGCGGGCGTGCAGAACTTCCCCACGGTCGGCCTGTTCGACGGTGTCTTCCGGCAGAACCTGGAGGAGACCGGCATGGGCTACGACCTGGAGGTGGAGATGATCCGGCTGGCCGCCGAGCGCGGCCTGCTCACCGCGCCCTACGTCTTCGACCCGGAGCAGGCCCGGGCGATGGCCGCGGCCGGCGCGGACGTCCTGGTCCCGCACCTGGGGCTGACCACCAAGGGCAACATCGGCGCGACCACCGCGGTCTCGCTCGACCAGGCGGTGGAGCGGGTGCAGCTGATGCGCGACGCGGCGGCGGAGGTGAACCCGGACGTGCTGGTGCTGTGCCACGGCGGGCCGATCGCCGAGCCCGAGGACGCCGCGTACGTGCTGGCGCACACCACCGGCGTGGTGGGCTTCTTCGGCGCCTCCAGCATGGAACGGCTGCCGACCGAGATCGCCATCACCGAGCAGGCGCGGGCGTTCAAGGGCATCGGAGCCCGGTAGGCGCCGCGCCGTACGAATCCGGGCACCACGTGCCGGACGCGGGGCGGCACCGGCGGGGCGCACGCGGCGTCCCGCGCCGGGCGCCGGGCGCACAGGGCACCACCGGCAGGACACATCCACCACGACCGCGAGGAGTCGCGTGTGTACAAGCTGACCGTGCTGTATGGCCACCCCGAGGACCCGGCGGCGTTCGACGCCTATTACTGGGAGAAGCACGTCCCGCTCGCCCGCACCATGCCGGGACTGACCGGCTGGACCATCGGAAAGTGCGATCCGGACCCCTCCGGCGCGCAGCCGCCCTATTACCTGGTGGTCGGTTTGTACGCGCCGACCCGCGCGGGTATCGAGGCGACCCTGGATTCGCCCGAGGGCCGGGCCACGGTGGCCGACGTCGCCAATTTCGCGACCGGCGGCGCGACGTTCCTGTGGGACGAGGAGCGGGTAGTCGTACCTGTGGAGCTGCCCGCGACGGAATAGCCCGACGGTGACGCACGGGTGACCACGCGGCCGCGCATCGTGGACGCCGGCGCCGTGACCTGCGAGGACGGCGACATATCGGGCAAATCGGTGTTATTCCAGCCTATGGGGCACCTCACAAAGCGCCCGAAATGTTTGCCAACCCGGCGGCGCGGTGCGTAGCTTCGTGGTTGTTCGCACAAGCGGACTCCCCGGGCGGTACGCCGAATCCTGCCGCCGCCCGAGGGAAGCAGTCGATATCGACTGGCGGCAGGAGCGGGGGAACCAAGTGAGTGCCGGCATCGGCAATGTCGATGTCTGGGGTGAAGCCATGCCTGTTTCAGGCGAGGCCGGGCCAATCGTCCGAACCCGACAGCTAACTTCGTAGGCGCCCGACGAGGTAATCAATGACCTTCCGTGCCATCACCGCTCCCGTTCGCTCGCTCTCTCGTGGCCGTCGCGCCGGCATCGCCGTCGCCGCCGGTGCGGGTCTCGTCCTTCCCCTCGTGGGCATGGCGGGCAGCGCGAACGCGGCGTCCTCGTCCACGTGGGACGCGGTCGCGCAGTGCGAGAGCACCGGGAATTGGAGCATCAACACGGGCAACGGCTTCTCCGGCGGTCTGCAGTTCACCCCGAGCACCTGGAACGCCTTCGGCGGCAGCGAGTACGCGGCGAGTGCCGCGCAGGCGAGCAAGGCCCAGCAGATCGCGGTCGCCGAGCGCGTCCTGGCCGCGCAGGGCCCCGGCGCCTGGCCGGTCTGCTCGCAGAAGGCCGGTCTGACCAAGGGCGGCAACGCGTCCGCCACGGCCGAGTCCTCGACCAGCGGCAAGACCAAGTCCGCCGACGAGCCGAAGGCCGCGGCCAAGGCCGAGTCGGCGACCGAGACCGCACCGCGCAACTCCGGCGCCAACGCGCCGAAGGTCCAGGTGCAGCCGAAGCAGGACGTCGCCGCGCAGGACGCGTCGAAGTCGGCCGCGAGCAAGCAGGCTTCGGGCTCCGGCAGCTACACCGTCAAGGCCGGTGACACGCTCTCCTCCGTCGCCGCCAAGCTCGGCGTCAAGGGTGGCTACCAGACCCTGTACACCGCCAACTCGGGTGTCATCGGTGACAACCCGAACGTGATCAGCGTGGGCACCAAGCTCGCCGTCTGACGCACGAACGGCAACACGTGGGCCCCGTCGAGTACTTCGGCGGGGCCCACGCCCATGTCCGGTCGCGGGGGAGCGGAGTGGGCCGGGGTGTCGCGGTGTTGCCGTTCGCGTCCTCGATCGATCAGGCCCGGCTGGGCAGTTCGGTGGGCTCGGCGGACCGCGCGGGGGCGGGGATCGCCGGTTCGTCGGCGGCTTCGCGGGACGCGGATCCGGTGTGGTTGAGCAGCAGGTTGAGGACGACCGCGATGATCGAGCCGGCCGAGATGCCGGACTCGGCGATCATCGCGACCTTGTCCGGGAACGCGTGGTAGAAGTCCGGGAACGCGATCGGGAAGACGCCGAAGGCCATGGCCACCGCCACGATCAGCGCGTTGGGGCCGGCGTCGAGGTCGGCCTTGGCCAGGGTGCGGATGCCGGCCACCGCCACGGTGCCGAACAGCACCACGCCCGCGCCGCCGAGGACCGGCTGCGGGACGAGCGCGACCAGGCCGCCGACGATCGGCATCAGGCCCATCAGGACCAGGAATCCGCCGCACACCGCGACCACGAACCGGCTGCGGATCCGGGTCAGCGCGACCAGGCCGATGTTCTGCGCGAAGGCCGTACACGCGAAGCCGTTGAACACCCCGCCGAGCGCGGTGGCCAGGCCGTCGGCGCGCAGGCCGCCGGCTATCGTCCGGTCGTCGGCGGGTTTGTCCACCACCTCGCCCAGCGCGATGATGTCGGCCGTCGACTCGGTCATGCAGACGATCATCACCACGAGCATGGACACGGTCACCGACACGTCGAACTGCGGCGCGCCGAACGCGAACGGCTGCGGGACCTCGAAGACGGCCAGGTCGCGCAGGGCGCCGCCGTCCACCTTGTCGAACGGGATGGCCAGCAGGGTGCCGAAGAGCAGGCCGAGCAGGATCGCGATGCGCTGCAGGAAGCCGGTCAGCACCCGGTGCAGGACCAGGATCGCGACCAGCGTGGCGGCGGCCAGCCCGAGGTTGGTCGTCGAGCCGTAGTCGGCCGCCTTGCTGTCGCCGCCCTGCGACCAGTTCCCGGCGACCGGCAGCAGGGATACCCCGATCAGGGTGATCACCGTGCCGCTGACCACCGGCGGGAAGAAGCGGATCAGTCGACAGAAGACCGGCGCGAGCAGGAAGCAGAACACGCCCGAGACGATCGTCGCGCCGAAGATCACCGGCAGTGTCGCGTCCTGCTTGGCCGCGGCCACCGCCAGAATCGGCGAGACCACCGCGAAGGTGACGCCGTTGACGAACGGCAGTCGGGAGCCGATCCGCCAGAAGCCGAGCGTCTGCAGCAGCGTGGCGAGCCCGGCGATCAGCAGGCTCGCCCCCAGCAGCGTGGTCAGCTCGGAGGTGGACAGGCCCAGCGCGCCGCCGATGATCAGCGGTGGCGCGGCGACCCCGGCGTACATCGTGGCCACGTGCTGCAGGGCGCCGGCCAGCATGCGCCCCGGCGGCAGCATCTCGTCCACGGGGTGCACGGGCGACGGCCCGGCCCCCGGCGACGCTCCGGCCCCCGGCGACGCTCCGGTCCCCGGCGACGCCCCGGCGGCGTCGCCCGGCGATCCCGCCGCGCCCGCGGTCTTCCTGGTGGTTCTCCAGCCCATGATCGGCGCCTCCACATCGGGTGCCGTCGTAGGACGGCCCGGCCCATTGGACGTACTGGATCGCAGGATCGGGCAGTGGGAGTGGATGCGGATCCGGGGCGTTCCCCTGCCGAATATTTCGCTATGCGGAATCAATATTCCGTTGATCAGAACGAGACTGTAGGGACGGGCCGGATCGGCGGTCAATAGGCACAGGCGTCGACGGTTCGGGCAGGCCACATCTTGTGGCTTCCTCCAAGCGCGGCGTCGATCCTCGGAAGGTGACTCGGTAGCATTCTCAACTTATTCGGGCAAAACGTACCAGGGACGATAAGATTGCGTTTGGAACGCCCTTGCGGCGTTAAATTCTTTTGACATAGGTTCTTCAGACCGTGGTTCCTGCTTTCTCCTGAGAGGGTTCCATGTCGAACATGACCCGCGTAGCCGTCCGTACCGCCGTAGATCACCCGCTGTGGCCCGTGCTCAAGGAAGCCGTCGCCGACCTGCGTCCGTTGCAGGCCAAGGACGGTTCGATCGAGCCGTCCGAGCACGCGTCCGCCCGGGCGCTGGTCGCCGACATCACGTCGGCGGTCACCGGGCTCGCACCGCTGTTCCCGCACGACGAGGCGTACCTGGAAGCGGTCGTCGCCGACTTCGCCCGCTGGGCGGCGGACGGCTTCGGCCGTCCCGACTTCCTGGACTCGCTCGTCGCGTTCCGCCCGGAGCAGGCTCGGCACGACGGCCTGGAGCACCTCGTGGTGTTCCCGATGACCACCCAGAACGGCAATCCCAACCGCAACGTCGAGGCCGTGCTGCTGCGGGTGGTGTGGCCGCAATGGCTGGCATCGCTGGAGGCCGAGCGCTACGACAACGCGATGTTCGTGCCGGTGGCCTTCGTCGACTTCACCGCCGGCTACGACACCGACTCGGCGGTGCTCTTCCCGGAGACGGTGGCCGTGCGCGAGGTGCCCAGGTTCACCTGGGGCGGCATCTTCTGCGATCGCGAGGCGGCCCGCTTCCGTCGGGTCGCGGTCGCCGCCGCGCACAGCCTCGATCTCGAACTTCCGCCGGACGCGGCCGAGTTGGTGGAGAGCCAGCAGCTCGCGCAGGACGCCTTCGTGTTGTGGGACCTGATCCACGACCGCACCCACATGCGCGGCCACATGCCGTTCGACCCGTTCATGATCAAGCAGCGGATGCCGTTCTGGATGTACGCGCTGGAGGAACTGCGCTGCGACCTGACCGCGTTCCGCGAGGCGGTCGCGCTGGCCGGCGAGGGCGTGTCGACCGCGCGTTCGGTGCAGTACGCGGTGATCTTCGACCGGCTGTTCCGCTTCCCGGTCACCGGGGGTCGGGTGCGCAACTACGACGGCCTGGGTGGGCAACTGCTGTTCGCCTACCTGCACCGCGCGGGTGTGCTCGACTGGGCGGACAACCGGCTGACGGTGGACTGGGACCGGATCACCGGCGCGGTGCTCGGGTTGTACGAAGAGGTGGACCAGCTCTACCGCGAGGGCGTGGACCGGCCGAAGGTCGGCCACTGGCTGGCCGGTTACGCGCTGGTCGCCAAGTACGTGTCGCCGCACCCCGGTTCGGTGTGGGCCAAGGGCACCGCCGCGCTGCCGATGGACGGGCCGCCGAAGGCGCTCGTGGACGCGGTGCTGCCCGACGAGTTCCCGCTGAGCATGTTCTACGAGGCGCTGAACCGGCGGCTGCGCGACGTGATCGCCTCCACCCGCGGGATCACCGCGGACAGCCCGGTGGAACGCCTGGCGGAGGACGAGGACGAGGACGCGGCCGAGGCGTCGTGAACGCAGCGGCGGGCATCGGTGCCGAGCGGTTCGGCGGCACCGGGGCGAACAATGGACGGTGAACGGCAGGGTGAACGAGGAGTGGGCGTGACGAAAGGTCTCGACGGCGCGGTGATCGCGGTCGCCGGCGCGGGTGGGCCGACCGGGCGGGCCGTGCTCGCGCGGCTGGCCGGTGCCGGGGCGCACGTGTACGGCGCGGACGCGGACGCCGGGCGATTGCACGAGAGTGTGCGGGCCGCGCCCGGCACGCACGGCGCGGTGGTGGATCTGCTCGACCCGGTCGCCACGCGCCGGTGGGCGGACGACGTCGAGCGCGAGCACGGGAGGGTGGACGGCCTCGTGCACCTGGTCGGGGGGTGGCGCGGCGGCAAGCGGTTCGCCGACAACTCGCTCGACGACTGGACGCTGCTGCACGACTTGCTCGTGCGTACCGTGCAGCACACCAGCCTGGCCTTCCACGAAGCACTCGCGCGCAGCCCGCGCGGGCGGTTCGTGCTGGTCTCCGCCGCGGCGGCCGGGCAGCCCACCCAGGGCAACGCGGGCTACGCCGCGGCCAAGGCGGCCGCGGAGACCTGGACGCTCGCGCTGGCCGACGCGTTCGCCGAGTCCGACGCGGCGGCCACCATCCTGGTGGTCAAGGCGCTCGTGAACGACGCGATGCGGCAGGCTCGACCCAACGCCAAGTTCGCCGGATTCACCGACGTGGCCGATCTCGCCGTCGAGATCGCCGGCCTGTGGAGCACCCCGGCAATCGATCTGAACGGGAAACGACTGTGCCTGAACGTCCCCTGACCCCGCGTCACGACCCGAACACGCGCGGCTTCGCCAGCGACAACTACGCGGGCATACACCCCGAGGTGCTCGCCGCGATCGGCATTGCCAACGGGGGTCACCAGGTCTCGTACGGCGAGGATGTGTACACCGAGCACCTCACCGAGGTCTTTCGCGCGCACTTCGGCGAACGGGCCCAGGTGTTCCCCGTGTTCAACGGCACCGGCGCCAACGTGGTCGGTCTCCAGGCGATGACCGACCGCTGGGAGTCGGTGATCTGCGCCGCGTCCGCGCACATCAACGTGGACGAGTGCGGTGCGCCGGAGAAGGTGGCCGGTCTCAAGCTGCTCACCGTGGACACCCCGGACGGCAAGCTCACCCCCGAACTCGTGGACACCCACGCGTGGGGCTGGGGCGACCAGCACCGCGCGCAGCCGCGGGTGGTCTCCTTCGCGGAGAGCACCGAACTGGGCACGGTCTACACGCCGGACGAGATCGCCGCGCTGGTCGCGCACGCGCACGAGCACGGCATGCTCGCGCACCTGGACGGCTCGCGGCTGGCCAACGCCGCCGCCGCGCTGGACGTGCCGCTGCGCGCGCTGAGCACGGACGTCGGCGTGGACGTGCTGTCCTTCGGCGGCACCAAGAGCGGCCTGATGTTCGGCGAGGCCGTGGTCGTGCTCAACCCCGACGCGGCGCGCGGCGTCGGTTATCTGCGCAAGGCCGCGATGCAACTCGGATCGAAGATGCGGTTCATGTCGGTGCAGTTCGAGGCGCTGCTCGCGGGCGACCTGTGGCTGCGCAACGCACGGCACTCGAACGCGATGGCGGCCCTGCTCGCCGAGCGGGTCGCCGGCCTCGACGGCGTGACGCTGACCCGCACGCCGCAGGCGAACGCGGTGTTCGCGGTGCTGCCCGCGGATGTCACCGAGCGGATGCAGAAGCGGTTCCGGTTCTACACGTGGGACGAGTCGATCGGTGAGGTGCGCTGGATGACGGCGTTCGACACCACCGAGGGCGACGTCGACGCGTTCGCGACCGCGCTCGCCGAGGAGTTGGGCGCGCGGTAGGCGATCCGCGCGAGGGAACGGCGGGCCGGGGCTCTCGAGCCGCGGCCCGCTTCCTCATGCCCGGATCCGCCGATCAGGCCGGGCCGAAGCCGTCCGCGAGAGTGTCCAGGGTGCCGGCGGGCTGCGTCGCGGCGGGATGACCCATGCCCTCGAACCGGCCGGTCACCTCGGGGCCGGCGAGCGCGCCGAGGGGCCGGCGGGTGGGCCGGCGGTCACGCGTACTTCCTTGGATCGAGCATGCGATCGATCTTAACAAGCGTGACTACCCGTAACTTTGGAGACTGACCGTAATAGGCTGTGGCCGCCGCCGCGAGGCATTCGGGCGCGGTGTGGATGGTCCATCGTTGTCGTTTTCAGTCGTCCCGAGTCGTTCGACGGGGAGAACCGATCATGAGCATCCGAAAGCCCTACCTCAGCGGTCACTTCGCACCCGTGGTCGACGAGATCACCGGGTACGACCTCGCGGTGCGGGGCACGCTGCCGCCGGAGCTGAACGGTCGGTACATCCGCAACGGGCACAACCCCAGGCCCGGCGACGTGCCCGGCCACTGGTTTCGCGGCAGCGGCATGCTGCACGGGATACGACTGCGCGAGGGTCGCGCCGAGTGGTACCGCAACCGCTGGGTGCGCACTCCCATGCCGGACGGCGCGCCGCTCGTGCGCGAGGACGGCGCCGAGCACCCGACCGCGAGCATCGCCGGCACCCACATCATCGAGCACGGCGGCCGGTTGCTCGCGCTCCAGGAGGGCAACCTCCCGTTCGAGGTCACCCGCGAGTTGCGCACGGTCGGCCCGTACGACTTCGCCGGTCGGCTGACCACCGGGATGACCGCGCACCCGAAGCGGGACCCGGTCACCGGCGAGCTGCACTTCTTCGGCCACTCGCCGTTCCCGCCGTACCTGACCTACTACGTCGCGTCGGCACCGGGGCGGATCACCCGGGCCGAGGTGATCCCCGGTGCGGGGCCCTCGTTCATGCACGACTTCGGCCTGACGGAGCATCACGTCGTCTGGCTGGACCTGCCGGTGGTGTTCAACCCGGCCGAGCGCTCCGGCATCCCGTACCGCTGGAGCGACTCGTACGCGCCGCGGATCGGGGTGATGCCGCGCACCGGGCCGGCCGCGGTGACCTGGTTCGACGTGCGGGCCGGCGCGCTGTTGCACGTGGAGAACGCGTACCAGGACGCGCGCGGGCGGATCGTGCTGGAAGGGCCGCGGTTCGACCGGTCCTCGTGGGAGAGCAGTTGGAAGTGGTGGGTGGGCGCGCCCGGACACCCGGATACGCCGCTGATCGGCGCGGTCCGGCACCGGTGGATCCTGGACCCGGTCTCGGGGGTGTCCGGCGAGGAGGAACTCGACGAACTGGTCACCGACTTCCCGACCATCGACGGCCGCAGGCTGGGCCGCCCGCATCGCTTCGGCTACGCGATCGCCTTTCCCGGCGGCGGACTGCACGAGCACGCGATCGTCAAGTACGACGGGGCCACCGGGGAGCGGCGGATCGCCGGGCAGGGGCCCGGCCGGATGCCCGGCGAGGCGGTGTTCGTACCCGCCCGGGGCGGCACCGCCGAGGACGACGGGTACCTGCTCACGATGGTCGGCGATCTGTCCGGGCGTGCGGCGGAATTGCTGGTGCTGGACGCGAGGGACATCACCGCGGCACCGCTCGCGGTCGTGCCGCTCCCGCGCCGCGTCCCGGCCGGCATGCACGGTTCGTGGTTCCCCGATCACACCTGACGCCCGGCCCGCGCCGCGAGACGCCGGGCGCGGGTGCGCGTGTGCCGCGACGGACCGGCGGGCTTGATCGGCGTGCCCTACAGTCCGAGCAGGTCGTTCGCATGGACGGCCGGATCACCGGGTGGGGGAGTGGAGTTCGGGTGAGCGCGGCCAAAGGTTTGGGAGCTTTGCTGCTGGTCGGGACGACGGTGTTGGGCATCGTCCTGTACTTCGTCAACGACACGTCGTTGGCCGATCTGTTGTCGTTGGGCGCCGGAGCGCTGTGCCTGTTCTGGCTGATCGCGGTGCTGACCGTGCCCTGGAACCTGTACTTCCGGGCCCGGCAGTTGATCCGGGAGATCGCGATCAGTCGGGAGAAGGGCCTCGCGGTCCCCGAGGCGCGCGACCCGGAGGCGCGCCGGATCGCCCGCCGGTTGTTGTGGGGAGCGATCGGCGCGCACGTGGTCTCGGCCGCGGTGATCGCGGTGGTCACGTGGGCCTCGGGTGGCGTGGTGGGCTACTGGTTCGCCGGGTTCTACCTGCTCAGCACGCTGTTCCGACCCAGCCAGGCATACCTGGAGCACCTCGGGCAGCGGCTGCGGAGCATGTTGCGCGAGGTGACCCACCCGCGTGAGGACGTGCTCGCGCTGATCGACCGGGTGGCCACTCTGGAGAGCAAAGTCGAGAGCCTGGACGAGCGCACCAGGGAACTGAGCGAGACGGTCGCGCAGTTGCGGACCGCCACCGAGCAGGACGCCGAGCGGGCGACCGAGCGGCATCACGCGACCGACCGCAAGATCGACGCCCTGGGCCGCCGATTCGAGGACACCGTCAGCCGCTTGACGGACAACCAGGAAGTGATCTCCGGCATCAAGGCGTTCCTGCGCCTGCTGCGCACCGAACAGAGCTGATCGCCTCGTTCGTCCCGCGCGGTATCGGTCGGCGGCGGGCGGCCGGGGCGTGTCCCCGGTCGCCCGGCAAGGGACGGCTGATCCGTCCCGGGTCGACGCGGTGCGCACCTGTCCCGGGTCGACGCGGTGCGCATACGTCCGCGGTGCGACGGCGTGTCCGGGGCGGCGAGGGGTTCTTCGGCTCGGATCGGCCTGCGGGCCGTCACGCGGATCCCGGATCCCGGTCCGGGCGCCGATTATTCCCGGTGCCGCCCGTCGCCACCTGCGAGGATGGGGCGGTGCACGCGCCGACCGAAGCCACCGAGAGCGACCACGCCCGCCATCGCGGCCGGGCGGGCCAGGCCTTCCCCGCCGACCTCGCCGGGGTGTTCGAGACGCACGTCACGGTGCGCACCGACGACGTGGACGGGCTGGCCCGTCGGGCCGGCGCGTACGGCGTGGGCCTGACCCACATCGTGCTCGCGCGCGGGCGCACGATGTCCCAGCCGATGGTGACCGAGCGGGCGACCACGACCCTGGCCCGGGCCCGCGAGCGGGCCGCCGAACTCGCGGCGGCGCTGCGCCGGGACGGGTATCCGGTGACCCGGACCAAGATCGAGGCGGCGCCGTGGCATCCCGGCGTCCCGGCCGGCGACGCGCAGGCGCGCGCACTCGGGCCCGGGTTGTACTTCGAGCATCACCTCAAGCTCGTGCTGGCCGAGGACGCCGACCTGGCCGCGTTGGCCGCCGAGGTGGTCGGGCACGGCGCGCACCTGTCGCACAACGCGCGTCGGACCCGGGCGGACGGACGGTCCGAGCGGTTCGTCACGCAGCGCTGCCACGGGATGGGCGACGAGGCCGCCGCGCGCGCCGCGGCGGACCTGGTGGCCGCCCTGGCCGGGTACGAAATCGCCTCGGTGGAACGCGAGTTCGTCGTGTACGACGACAACGGCGCACTGGACGACGGCTGGCTCGACGGCGACGGCTGACGAGCCGGCCCGAACCGAACCGGGTCAGCCGGATCCCGGCGTGGCCTCGGTGGGTGCCAGGAGATTCTCGGCGGTGTCGGTGGTGTAGTCGTAGCTGCGCGCGCCGGTCAGCAGCGCGGGTAGGGCGGGCCGGCCCCGGAGCAGTCGCCACGCGTGTTCCTGCCACGCGTCGCCCGGGCGGAGAGTGCGGGCGAGCGTGACGTGCGGGGCCCAGACCGCGGGGTGGTGGTACGGGTTCTGCGCGTCGATCGTGCGCCACACGCGCAACTGGAGGGCGAGCAGCGCGTCGCTCGGCGCGACCTCCCACGCGACGGTGCGCGATCGGCCGCCGAATCGCACCGGCCGGGTGAGCTCCACCTCCAAGGGCAGCGCGGTGAGCGCCTCGGCGAGCGACTCGCGTACGGGATCGCTGAGTTCGTGGCACGTGCCGAGGGTGACGTGCGGGCGGTTGGCGGTGGACGGCCGCAGGCCCTGCCCGGGCATGCCGAGGTCGGCCAACTCCTCCCATACGCGACGGACCGCGAGTTCGGCGGCTCCGTCCAGGGTCAGTTCCACAGTGCGCATCGCAGCACGGTACCTCCCCGCCCGGGCCGCGCCGGGTGGGGAGGATGCCGTCTCGGGCGGTGTCGGTCAGGGCAGCAGGACGTCCAGGAACGTGTTGGAGAAGATCCGGCTCGGGTCGTACTTGTTCAAGGTGGCGCGCGCGGCGTCGAAGTTGCTCGCGGTGGGCAGGCCGGTGCGGAAGGAGTTCGGGATCCGGCCGGTGATCGCGGCCGTGTCGGTCCACGCGCCGCCGGTCCCGTACGCCCAGCCCTTGGACCACTCCGGACGTACACACGCGTAGTCGCCGGTGTAGTTGCCCCAGATCCAGGCGTCCATCTGTTGGTAGAAGTCGTGGTTGGCGGGTGTGCCGGGCAGGGTCGCCACATCCAGCCAGACCACCGTGTCCCACTCCGGGTGGTCGGGGCGCGGCCGGGCGGCGGAGAGCGTGGGCTCGACCGCGTTCGCGGTGACCACTTCGCTCGCCCGGTCGACGCCGGTCACCCGCAGTTCGATCGGACTGTTGCACGGATACCGGCCGTTGGCCTTGTACGCGGCCAACAGGCCGGTGTACTTCACGAAGAACTCGTTGAGCACGCGCTGCACGTTCGCTCGTGTGGTCAGCACGGCCCAG
The DNA here is from genome assembly GCF_053594475.1 of Embleya sp. NPDC001921. NCBI lineage: Bacteria > Bacillati > Actinomycetota > Actinomycetes > Kitasatosporales > Streptomycetaceae > Embleya > Embleya sp. NPDC001921. Next base: position 82,052 of record NZ_JBSFEO010000001.1, on the reverse strand, counting down.
CCGCCCTCGTGGATGCGCAGCGTGGTCGGTTCGACGAAGAGCTGGGTGTTCTTCGACCAGCCCCAGATGTCCCAGGTCCAGGTCACGATCAGGCCCGAACCCACCACCGCCATCTCGGCGTTGGTGAACACCTCGGTCGCGCCCACGTTGCCGGTCGCGATGTCGGCGAGGAACTCGGCCTGGTCCTCGGTGACGAAGTTGGCGAACGTGTACGGATACGGGCTGTTGATCTGCGTGGACACCCACGGCCTGCTCGGCGCCACGCTCCACACCTTGAGCCAGGGCACGGTGGTGAACGGGAACCAGATCACCTCGACCCGGCCCGAATCGCGGATGTAGTCGGCGAGTTTCCTGCCGCCGCCGCCGGGTGGGCCCAGCAGCGTGCCGATCTGGTCGTGGTAGAAGTTCTGGCAGCGCAATCTTTGGTTCGCGTTGGTCTGGAGGGTGACCTCGGTGACGAACGCCCGGCCCAGGTGCACCAGGAACGGGCCGATCTCCGGGTCGTTGCGCTGGAAGGTCCGGAGCACATAGGCGCCGGCGGCCTGATCCCACACCACCGCGGTCAGTGACAACACCAGGTTGCTCAGCGTGCCGTAGGTGCCGCCCTGCGGAAGACTCTCGCCCGGCTTGGGGATTCCGCTGCCGTGCGCGCCGATGGCCAGCACGCCGCCGACGCTCAACTTGCCCGGCGCGGTGGCCGCGATCCACCCGCGTCCGGCCTCCTCCAGTTTGGTCAGCAGGCGTTCGACGCTGCACCCGGTCTCGACGGTGACGGTGGTGGGCGATCCCGGGTTGACCACCAGCGAGGTCAGGTTCCGTGTGGTGTCGACCATCAGCGTGTGCGAGGTGTCCGCGCCGGCCGGGATCAGGATCGGCGACCAGTTGTGGCTCATCCCGCGGGGCCGGAGCCGATAGCCGTTGGCGCGAGCCCAGTTCGCGAGCAGCACGACGTCGGAAGGGTGCGCGGGCACCGCCGTCCACACGTCGTCGGCGCGCAGTTCGCCGGACCAGTTCTTGTACTGCTGGACGCCCAGCGTGATGCCGGGCGGGAAGTTCGGTGGGGTCGGCGCCGCGACCGCCTCGGCCGCGGGCAGCAGACCGGCGGGGGTCCACTGGGTCGCGGCGAGCGCGGCGCCGGCGAGGCCGCCGAGGACGGCCCGACGGGAGGGCGTGCCGGGGGTGGCGCTCGGCGCGGGGTTTCGGGAGTCGGCGGGGTGGTCCGGATTCGGATCGTTCACTCGCGGCATCAGGAGGCCTTTCCGGGGCGTCCCGAGGGCCTGCAGCCCGGGGGAATTCGACATACGGAAGCGGAGATTCCGATTCCGGAAGATCGATATGCTGCGGTGCCGAGGTGCCGGACGGGTCGACGACGCGTGGGTCGGTGGACGTTCCGGCGCCACGTGATGAGGGCGTGCCTGGACGGTGCGATGTCGAGCCGGCGCCCGCCGCCGGCGACCCGCGATGTGGCTGGCCCGAGGGTCCATCCGAGGGCCGGCCAAGTCAACACCCAAGCGGAGGTGACACGTGTCGAGGATACGGAACTCGATACGGGGGGATCCGTCGGGTATCAGCCGGTTTCGGGATGTGGCGCGGTCAGGACTCCGGGTGACGTTTTCGAGTCCGGTTCCGATCGGTCCACCGCGGGCCGCCGCGACCGGTCGGTGCCCGTCCGGGTCGGCCGCGAGCGGATCGGCCGGGCGGGCGCGGTCGGCGGTTCGCTCGGGCTCGGCGCGGCCGGCCGCACCGGCTTCGTCGGTTCTTCCGCGGTCCCGTTCGCCTCGCGCGCCGCGTGTATCTTGTGCGCCCGGTCCGATTCGGTCGAGGCGACCGAGAGCCGGGCGTCCAGTTCGAAGCCGCCGTCGGGGCGCGGGCCCGCGCGGAAGGTGCCGCCGGTCAACTCGATCCGCCGTTGCAGACCGACCAACCCGGTTCCGCCGGAGCCCAGTTCGATCTCGCGCGCGCGGGTGGCCGCGGTGTTGCTCACGGTGATCCGCAACTCGCCCGGGGCATGCTGCACCAGAACCTGGACGAGGGCGCCGGGAGCATGCTTGTGCACGTTGGTCAACGACTCCTGGACCACCCGATACGCGGTCCGGACCACGACCGGCGAGGCCGGGCGTACGGCGCCCTCCACGTGCAACCGCACCTCCACGCCGGCCGCGAGCGACTCGTCGACCAGGGCGGACAGGTCGAGCACGGCGGGCTCCACCGGCGCGCCCGCGCCGCTCCGCTCGCCCGTGCGCAACACCGCGACCAGGTCGCGGAGTTCGGCCAGCGCCTGACATCCGGTCGAGCGCAAGTCCTCGGCCGCCGCCCGGGTCGCCTCGTCCGGCGCCCGCGAGCGCATCGCGCCGGCCTGCAACACCATCAGGCTGACCCGGTGCGTGACGATGTCGTGCATGTCCCCGGCCAGCCGGTTGCGTTCCTCCTCGCGCGCCTGCTCGGCACGCAACTCCTGTTCGCGCTCTGCTCGTTCGGCTCGCTCGCCGAGCGCGGCGACGAGCCTGCGGCGGGAGGCGATGTAGAGGCCGTAGCACGCGGGGGTGAGGATCGCGAGCGTGTTCGCGGTGCCGTTGCCCAGATCCCGCCAGTTCCACGGTTGCCAGGTGGCCAGGCACAGCAGACCGACCGCGGCCCACATCCTGCGCCGGTCGCTCATGTACACGGCGACCGCGTAGGCCGCGAAGCACGCGCCCAGGACCTGGTCCCGCAACAGGGCGACCGCGGCGATCGCCGCGCACCACACCGGATGCGGGCGCCGGACGACCAGCACCAGCCCGGCGATCAATCCGGCCGCGAACGACATCCACGCGTCGGCGTCCCCGAAGTCCCCACCGGAGTCCCGCAAGTGCTGGACGAAGCCGAGCACGGAGCCGAGCAGCCCGACCGAGACCGCGAGTGTGACGTCGAAGACGCGGGAGCGTCGGGCCGACGACCAGGACCGGAAGGGACGCGGGCCCGACTCGGCCACGGGGCGGAAAATCACGGATTCAACGCTAGCCGGCCCGAGCCGATGCGCGTCGGTCCAGCGGAGGAGAGCCGGGGTGCTACCTGAGGCCCGCCCCCGCTTCGGGCGCCTCGATCACCGCCTCGGAGCCGGCCGGCGCGGAACGGGTGCGGTGAATCGTCCCGAATCGGCGTCGCGCGGGTGACCCGGGTAGTCCCGGAGAGCTACCCGCCGAGTCCACTCTCCGGCGCGACGCGGGCTACCGACGCCGATTCCTAGCTTCGTGTTCGTACTTCGAGGACGGGAGCGGGACATGCGTGGTCGGCTGCGAATGGGCTTGGTCTCGGCGCTGGTCGCCGGGGCGTTGGCCGGACCCGGCGCGGGCGTCGCGGACGCGGCGGCGCCGACACCACCGACGCTGCCCGCGATGTCCGCCGCGACGCTGGGCGAGCGCTACGCGGCCAACCAGCGCGCCATCGCCGAGGCGGCCGGCCTGGCCCGGGACACCGGCCACACCGGACGGGCCGAGCACCTCGCGCGCATGGCCGACCCGGCCCGGACCTTCCTGTCCTTCGACGGCCGCGCGGGCCGGGTCCGCGCGGTCGAGGTGCTCGGCGACCTGGCCGGCGCCGACCGGATCGCGGTCGTGGTACCGGGCAGCGACAGCGACCTGGACCACTACGACACCCGCGGTGACAAGCCGTACTCGACCCCCGCCGGCGGCGCCCGCGCGCTCTACGACGAGATCCGCCTCCAGGACCCCACCGCGCGTGTCGCGGTGATCGCCTGGCTGGGCTACTCGCCGCCGCGCACGATCGGCCTCGACGTGCTGACCACCGGCCGGGCCGACGACGGCGCGCGCGAACTGCGGCGCTTCGTCGCCGGGTTGCACACCGTGGCGCCCGCCGCGCAGGTGTCGCTGCTGTGCCACTCGTACGGCTCGGTGGTGTGCGGGCGCGCGGTCTCCCGGATCGACGTCGCCGACCTGGCCGTGTTCGGCAGCCCCGGCCTGGGCGTGGACGACCGGGACGAACTGGGCACCGGCGCCCGGGTCTGGGCCGGCCGGGGCGGCGCGGACTGGATCGACCTGGTGCCCAACGTGAGCATCCCGTTCTTCGACACCACCGTCGGCTTCGGCGCCGACCCGACCGGGCACGGCTTCGGCGCGCGCGAGTTCGCGGCCGGGGCCGGTGGCCACTCGGACTACCTGCGGCCCGGCGGGCCGGCCCTGTACAACCTCGCGCTGATCGCGCGGGGCCGCGCCGCGGAGGTGACCCATGCGTGAACCGGGCGTCCTGGCCCGTCGGATCGCGGACGCGACACCGGCGGACCGCGAGCGCGAGGTGGACGGCCTGCGGGCGATCGCCATCCTGGGCGTCGTGTTCGGGCACTGGATCGTCACGGGCGTGTACGCGGGCGCCGACCACTGGCAGACCGACAGCCCGCTGCGCCGGCTGCCCGACTACGCCCCGATCACCTGGCTGCTCCAGCCGCTCGCGGTGTTCTTCCTGGTCGGCGGGTACGTCGCGGCGCGATCCCACGCACGCGCGGACCGCTACCGACCGTGGGCCCGGCGCCGGATGATCCGACTCGGCCGGCCGATCGCCGCGCTGCTCGCGGTGTGGACCCTCGCGATCGCGCTGCTCGCCGACTTCGTGCCCGGCGACACCCTGCACACGCTGGGCAAACTGGTGCTGTCACCACTGTGGTTCGTGCTCGTCTACGCGGGCCTGACCGCGCTCACCCCGCTCGTGGTCCGGCTGGGCCGGGCGGGACCCGTGCTCGCGATCGGCACGGTCGCGCTGGTGGACCTTACCCGTTTCGCCGCCGACGGGCCGGCCGCGGTCGGCTGGGTCAACGTACTCGCGGGCTGGCTCGTCCCGTACAGCCTGGGCGTGTTGTGGGCGGGGCCGCACCGGGCACGGATCGAGCGGCTCGGCGCGCCGCTGCTGATGGCCGGAGCCCTCGCGTGTGCCGCGCTGATCCGCTACTGCGGTTATCCGGTCAGCATGGTCGGCGTCCCGGGCGAGGCGATCTCCAACCTCAACCCGCCCACCGCCGCCGCGGTCGCGTTCGGCCTGGCCCAATGCGGGCTCGCGCTGCTGGTGCGGGCACCGCTGCGGCGGGCGCTGAGCCGGCACCCCGGGATTTGGGCGGCGGTCGCGCTGGTCAACCTGTCCGCGATGACAGTGTTCCTGTGGCACCAGAGCGCGATGCTCGCGGCGACCTCGGTCGGCGTCGGGCTCGGCGGCCTGCCCGGACTGGGCACGGCGCCGGACGGACTGCCGTGGATCGCGGCGCGGATCGGGTGGATGTCGGTCTTCGCCGCCGTGCTGCTCGCGCTGTGGGCGGCGTTCCATCGCTGGGAGGCCGGCGCGGGCAGGTCCGGGCGTCGCACGTAGCTCCCGAGAGTGACACCCGGGATCACCCGGGGGCGGGGACGCGGTGGGCGGCGCGCGCCGCGTAGCGTGCCGTGGGTGAGTGTGAGGACGGACGGAGTGAACGGGGCCGACGCGGCCGCTCCCGGTGCGGCGCGGCCGGGCCGGGTGAATCGAGGACTGAGCGGGCTGCGCGGGGACCTGTTCGACGTACGCGTCCGCCCCGAGCGTGCGCCGGCCCCGTTCAGCAGCCGCGCGGTCGCACTCGGCCTGCTCTACGTGGCGGTCGTGCTCACCGTGGGCATCCAGGGCGCGGTTCTGGCGGGTTACCCCGGGGTGTCCGGCGGCATGGCCTTCGCCCTGGGCCTGGCCACCGGCGCGCCGATCCTGCTCGCGCCGCAACGGCCGCTCCTCGCCTGGTGGATGTCGCTCGCCGCGACCGCGGCCTGCGCCGTGGTCGGCGAGGGGAACGGGCACGACCTGGTCCAGTGGCCCTGGACCAGCGTGGGCATCTTCGCGCAGATCGTGGTGCTGGCCTATGTGGCGTTCCACGCCCGGCCGCGGGTCGTGGTGGAGACGTGGGCGATCACCGCACTGCTCGGAGTGGCGCTGGTGCGCAACACGCAGGAGGACCCCTCGCGCTGGGGCACGATGCCCGTCGCGGCGACGATGACCGCGGTCGCGATGGTGGTCGTGGTCGCCTTCCGGGGGCGCAGCGACGCGCGCCGCGAGCTGGCCGTACAAGCCGACCTGACCGCCACCGAGCGTGAGCGCAGCGCGCTTCTGGAGGAACGTGCCCGGATCGCCCGCGAGTTGCACGACGTGGTCGCGCACCACATGTCGGTGATCGCGATCCAGGCCGAGGCGGCCCGCTACCGGGTTGCCGACCCACCGCCGGAACTGGTGCAGAGCTTCGTGACGATCCGCGCCAACGCGGTCGACGCGCTCGGTGAACTCCGGCGCGTACTCGGCCTGTTGCGCACTGGGCAGGAGGGCGAAGGCGAGCTCGACGGGCAGGGCCGGCCGGCTCCGCAGCCCAGCCTGGACCGGCTGTCCGAACTGATCGACAACGTCCGCGCGGCCGGGATGACGGTGGAGCACGTCACCGTCGGCGTGCCGCGCCCGTTGCCCCAGGGCGTCGACCTGTCCGCCTACCGGATCGGCCAGGAGGCGCTGAGCAACGCGCTGCGACACGCGCCCGGCGCGCGGGTGAAGGTCGAGGTCGCGTACGTACCGACCGGGATCGGTCTGCGGGTGCACAACGAGGCGGCGCCGAACGCCGACGGGCCCGCGCGGGAGGGCTCCGGACACGGCGTGATGGGCATGCGCGAACGGGCGGCGATGATCGGCGGCACGCTGGAAGCCGGGCATACTCCCGAGGGGGGCTACCACGTGGACGTCTTCCTGCCGACCGAGGAGCAGTGACACAGATGGCCATCCGGGTGCTGATCGCCGACGACCAGATGATGGTGCGCGAGGGTTTCTCGGTCCTGCTCGGCGCGCAACCGGGGATCGACGTGGTCGGCGAGGCGGTACACGGGCGGGACGCGGTCGAACAGGTCGCCGCGCTGCGCCCGGACGTGGTGCTGATGGACGTGCGGATGCCGGTGCTGGACGGCCTGGCCGCGACCCGCGAGATCACCGCGGACCCGGGCAATACCACCCGGGTCCTGGTGCTGACCACCTTCGACCTGGACGAGTACGTCTACGAGGCGCTGCGCGCGGGTGCGAGCGGATTCCTGCTCAAGGACGCCTCGGCGGTGCAACTCGCGGACGCGGTACGGGTGGTGGCGGACGGCGAGGCGCTGCTCGCGCCGACCGTGACGCGCCGGCTGATCGCCGAGTTCGCCCGACTCGGCCCGCCCGACGCCGGACCGCGCGGCCGGGTCGAGCGGCTCACCGAGCGGGAGACCGAGGTGCTCGCGCTGATCGCGCAGGGGTTGTCCAACGCCGAGATCGCCGCGCGGTTGGTGGTGAGCGAACAGACGGTCAAGACGCACGTGAGCCGGCTGCTGGCCAAGCTGAACCTGCGCGATCGCACCCAGGCGGCGGTGTTCGCGTACGAGAACGGCGTGGTGCGGGCGGGCGAGGCGCGCTGATCCGCACGCGGCCGGGTTCGCGGACGCCGCCCGGTCGCCCGCTCCGGTCGCCGGATCGCCCGCTCCGGTCCTGCGCTCAGCCGGCCGGCGTCGTGCCGCGCTCGTAGGTGTCGATCAGCCGGGTCAGGTGCACGCCGGCCAGCAGCAGCGGCTGCTCGCTCCGGCTGACCTGCGCTGCCAGTTCGGCGCCCTCCAGGGTGCTGATCACGGTCTGCGCGAGGCCCTCGGCGTCCGTCTCGGCGAAGCCGACCTCGACCAGCCGCACCCGCACCAACTCCCGCCAGTGCGCGAACGCCTCGGCCGCGGCGGCCTGGATGTCGGGTGCGCCGGTCGCGGTGCCGAGCGCGGTCGCGGTGACCGGGCAGCCGTCGATCCAGTCGGACGCGCGCAGCCCCTCGGCCAGGCTGCGGGTGAGCTCGCGGATCGCCGCGCCCGGATCCGGCTCGGCGGCCAGCACGTCGCGCAGGACGTCGGCGAACTCGCCGTCCCCGTGCCGGATCGCGGCGACCGCCAACTCCTGCTTGCCGCCCGGGAAGAAGTGGTACATCGAGCCGAGCGTGGCACCGGCCTCGGTGGAGATCTGCTTGATCCCGGTGCCGTCGTAGCCCTGTCGCTGCATCAGCCGCGAGGCCGTGCGGACGATGCGTTCGCGGGTGCCGAGCGGGGTCGCCCCGGCGGCCGGGGAGACCGGCTCGTGCTGCTGCGCCTTGGTCTTCACGCGGCGAGTTTACCGGATAGAGCGTTCGTTTCAGAATGGATAGAGCGTTCGCTCTAGTGATGTGCTACGTTCCTGGGACTGGATAGAGCGTTCGTTCCAGTTCACGCATCACGAGATCTTTGGAGTACTCATGGGCGACAAGCAGGCGGCGGGCAAGCAGGCGGTCACGGTCATCGGTCTCGGTCCGATGGGACAGGCGATGACCCGCGCGTTCCTGGCCGCCGGTCACCCGGTGACCGTATGGAACCGGACTTCGAGCAAGGCGGACGCGCTGGTGGCCGAGGGGGCGGCGCGGGCCGCCACGATCGAGGCCGCGTTGGCGGCGAACGAGCTGGTGGTGCTGAGCCTGACCGACTACGACGCGGTCCACGCGATCCTGGAGCCGGCCGCGGCGGCGCTGTCGGGTCGGGTGCTGGTCAACCTCAGCTCGGACACCCCCGCGCGGGCCCGGGCGGGGGCCGAGTGGGCGGCGGGGCACGGTGCCCGGCATCTGACCGGTGGCGTGCAGTCGCCGCCGTCGGGCATCGGCTCGCCCGAGATGTCGACCTTCTACAGCGGCCCGGCCGACGTGTTCGAGGCACACCGGGACACCCTGGCGGTGCTGACCGGGACCGACTACCGGGGCGAGGACCCCGGCCTGGCCGCACTCCTGTACCAGCTTCAGATGGACATCTTCTGGACCTCGATGACCGCCGCCCTGCACGCGCTGACGGTGGCGCGGGCGAACGGCATCTCGGCCGCCGAGTTCCTGCCGCACGCGTCGGCGACGGCCGCGTCGGTACCGGACTTCCTCGCCTTCTACGCGCCGCGCCTGGACGCCGGGGACCACAACGGCGATGTGGACAACCTGGCGATGGGCCTGGCGAGCATCGAGCACGTCGTGCACACGACACTCCAGTCGGGGGTGGACGCGACGCTGCCGAGCGCGGTTCGGGATGTGTTCCGGCGGGCCGTCGAGGCCGGGCACGCGAAGGACAGCTTCACCAGCGTGAGCGAGGTCTTCCGCTCGGCCTGAGGGGGCGGCGGGGGACGACTCGGTGGGTGGGCCGGGCGAGTCGTGTCGGCCGTGTCGGGCCGGGCCGGGCCGGGGGATCCGAGCCGGCCGACCCTTTCGAGCCCCGGAGCCGCCGGTCCCGGGCGGCCGGCCGCCGGTCACGGCCGGCGCAGCGGCAGCAGGCAGCGTGGATCGGGGGTGCGCAGCGCCATGCCCAGCGGGCTCAGCGCACCGGTGCCGGGGGCCCACCGGAACGCGGCGACCGCGTCCGCGTCGGGCAGGGCCGCGTAGAGCACGTCGCCGACGAAGGCCAGATCCTGCGGGGCGGCGCCGCCGGCGGGGAGGTCGGACATCGCGTGCGGGGTGGTGGTGGCCAGGGTGGTGATCGTGCCCGGGCCCCGGTTGGCCGCGTACACGTGCGCGCCGTCGGGCGCGGTGACGATGGCCGAGGGCAGGCCCGGCGCGGCGAGCGGATGGCGGGTCAGGTCGGGCAGGGCCAGGATCGCCGGGTCGAGTTCGCCGAGCAGCCAGCGGCCGCTCAGGTGGCGCGGCCCGGTGCCGGTCGGGACGCGGTGGGTGGAGCGCAGCCGCAGCCGGCCCGCGCTCAGGTGGTAGGTCAGCAGGACGTCGCCGCCGAGGTCGACGACGGTGAGCGTGTCCCGGTCCTCGAACACGATCTGGTGCGGGTGCGCGGCGGATTGCCGTTCCGGGTGCGCCCGCGAGCCCGGGCCCGGGAGCGCGATCTGCTCGGTCGCCTCGGCGAGCGCGCCGTGCTCGTCGAGGCGGTGGACGAGCAGGTCGCCGGTGCCGTAGTTGGCGACGAGCAGGTGCCCGCCGGCGGGGGACACCGCGACGTGGCACGGGATCGAGCCGCGTGAGGAGACCTGTTGCCGGACTCCGGGGCGGCGGCCCGGATCGAGCACGGTGATCGTGCCGTCGAGCGCCTCGTCCACACCGTAGGCCAGGTCCAGGCGCGGATGGCCGGCTGCGTACGCGGTGCGCACCGGTATCGGTGGGCCGGTCGCCACCAGCGCACCGGTGTGCGGGTCGGCCGTGCACACCACGGTGGCGTCACCGCCGACCAGAACCGGCACCCGGCTCGGCGGCACGGGGTGACTCCTCGCCGAGCCGGGCGGTGTGCGGGCGTCCTGACGATCCATCAGAACGCGTCCCCCAGCCAGTGCGTGGCACCGGGGGCGGTGACCGTGGCGCGCACCCGCGCCCGGTCGTCTCGGATCGGCCGGGCCAGGCCGAAGTCGGTGTGACCGGTGCTCACGTCGGTCAGCACCGCGCCGATCGCCCGGGTGAGCGCCGCGTCGATCGGCACCCGCAACGTCACCACCGTGCCCGGGCCGCCGAGTTCGTACAACGCCTCGCGCAACAGCGCGGGCAGCGCGTACGGACGGCCCGGGCCGTGGGCGAGTTCGACCACCTCGCCGGTGTCCGGGCGGATCACCGCGTAGTCGCCCTGCTCGGTGGCCAACACCCGGGCGGGCCACGCGTACCAGTGCGGGAAGCGGTGGGCCCAGTCGGCCGGCGAACGCACCGTGGTCAGGGGCCGGTTCGCGTTCGAGGCGGCGTGCGTCGTGATCATCCGGGGCAGGTCGGCGGGCCCCGCCTCGCGCACCCGGCGATCGCCCCACGCCGCCTCGGACCCGGCCACGCCGCGCAGATACGGCGTCGGGAAGGTCTCCCAGCCGGATCCCGTGTACACCCCGGGCGTGCCGCTGAACATCAGCGACCACGCGCAGCCGTACCGGGTCATGTCGTCGATCGCCACCGCGAGCAGTCGGCGGATCAGCCCTCGGCCGCGGGCCCGGGGCGCACTGGCCACGCTGCCCACACAACCGACCACCTCGACCCCGCCCGCCGCGTCGCGGATCGGGCGGGGCTGCCAGTGCAGGACGGCGTCGATCGCGCCGTCGTCGGCGGCGACGACCAGGGTGCGCTCGTGCCGGCCCGGGTCGTGCGCGTGCAGCGCGGGCAGGCCGGGTGCGTCCGGGAAGGCCACCGCCCACAGGGCGCGCAGCGCCGGATCGTCGGCCGAGGTGGTGGTGCGCGGTTCCATCTCAGATCGCCAGGTTCCCGGTGGTGACCACCCGCGGGCCGTCCGTCGGCAGCGCGGTCCGGGTGACGCCGTCCTCGACGCACGTGGTGTGCAGCGCCGAGGACGTGCCCGCGAACGCCTGCGGGCGCAGTTCCAATCGGCCGCCGGTGAACCGGGTCCCGGTGGCCACCCAGTGGTTGACCCCGGATTCCAGCCGCACGTGGGCGCCGTCGGTGGTGGACGCCGCGTCGTGCAACTGCCAGCGTGCGACGCCCGTTCCGGCGGCTCGGGACAGCAGCGCACCGGCGCCGTTGGCGCCGGTCATCCGGGTTCCGGCGCTCACGTGCACGCTCTGGTCGCGGACCGCGGAGAGCACGACGCCGGTGTCGGTCAGCGTGCTCGCGGTCAGCCGCAGCACGGCCGCGCCCACCTCCAGCGGGGCCGCCGCGGGCGAGGCCCCGACGATCGTGCACCCGTCGAAGTCGACCTCGCCCGAACCGCGCAGGATCGCGCCGTCCACGCCGGTGAACGTACAGTCCCGAAAGTGCACGGTGTTGGTCACCGGCGTCTGCACCAGCACCTGCTTCGCGGGCAGATGGAACGTGCAGCCCTCGATGACGTTCGGCCGGGTGGAGCGGGCCGAGCGCTGGCCGATGGCGAACGTGCGCGCGACGCAGCCGCGCAGTTGTACGCCGTCCGCGTTGACCTGGAGGGTGCCGCCCGGGTCGAACGTCGGTCGGGGGATCACCCGGACGTTCTCCAGGGTCAGGTCGGTGATCTTCGTGCCCGCGACGAACCACGAGCACACGTGGTCGCGCACGGTGATGCGTTTCGCCGAAGTACCCCACAGGACACCGGAGTTGGCGATGTCCATCAGCCCCGAGTTGCCCTCGAAGAGCAGGTCGTGCTCGTACTGCCCGTGCGTGGTGAACGGGTTGCCGCCCTGGTCGTCGCCGTCGCCGTGGCAGTTGACCACGTGACAGTAGGCGGACGCGGTCAGGTCGTTCAGGTGTCGGGCGTTGCTGGAGACGCAGTCCTCGACCCGGCCGTACAGGCAGTAGATCTGCTGGGTCAGGTAGCCCGCGCCGCCGTACATCACCGTCGGCGGGTTCTTCAGCGAGGAGCGCGCGGTGTGGAAGTGGGTGCACCAGCGGCGCATGATCACCGGCCAGAACGACCCGGTGGCCTCGATCCCGATCACGTCGCAGCGCACCGCGTACTCGTAGGCGATCGGGTGCGAGCCGGTGTACTCGTCGTCGGCGGGGCCGGCGCCGAGGAACACCATGTTGCGGACGTCGGCGCGCCGGACCGGTTCGACCCGGGTCCAGGTGATGCGGCGTCCGGCGGCCAGTTCCCAGCCGTTGAGATAGTCCACCCGGATGTGCTTGCCGTCGACGACCTGGGTGATCTCGACCAGCTTCTGCAACTCGCGCTCGTAGGTGCCCCCACCCGCGATCGGGTCGATCTCCACGGTCCACCACTCGCCGACCTCGAACCTGCCGGAGTCCGGTACCGGGAAGGCGTCGGTGAGTTCGATGACGGTCTCGGCCAGCGGGTACGCGACCACCGTGTCGGTGACCTTGCCCTTGAAGTACAGGACCGCGCCGAACGGGTTGTCGTGGGTGTTCTTCTCGATGCCGGTGGTGCGGACGGTGTGTCCGCCGAAGTCGAGGACGATCCGGGAGCGGCCGAAGGTGTGCCGCTTGACGAACAGCAGGTCGGTGTGGGCCTCGATCCGGTGGATGTACGGATCGTCGACCATCGCGTCCAGCGCGGCGTCGGCGGGGACCTTGTCGTCCAGGATGCCGAACCGGCGGAAGTCCATCACCCCGTCGTGCACCTGGATCCACCGACCCTCCCGCTTGGGCGCGCCGACCGTGTGCACGGTGCCGCCGTTGGCGGGCAGTTTCGAGCGCGGATCCCAGCGCACCACCATGCCGCCGCCGTCGCCCACCGCGTGATACCCGGCCACCGAGACCATCGTGTCGGCGGGCAGACGGCGGGTGTCCAGGTCCAGGAGCGCGGCGATCGTCGGCACGCTGCCGGAGGGCTCGCGGCGCCCGCCGTCGCGGTCGTCGTCGGGAGAGGCCGAGGCGGTACCCGCGGCCGCCGTGCCGGCGAGCAGCAGCCCGCCCAATCCACCCGCGGCCAACAGGCGGCGGCGGGACGACGAAGGGGAAGAACCGAGTGAGGACATGGGGGTCCCGCTCACTTTCTCGATCCGTGCACGAAGGGGTATACGGGGCGTTCGGAGCCGGACCCCGGAGTGGGGCCGACCGGGACGCACCGGTGAGTCAGAGCGAGTTGCGGTAGGGCGGCATGTGGCGCATCCGGGGCATCTGGTCGGCGAGCACACCGCCGTCCACCACGATCCGGGTGCCGGTCACGTAGGACGCGGCGGGGGAGGCGAGGAAGACCACGGCGCCCGCGCACTCGTCGGGCGTGGCGTACCGCCCGAGCGGGATGCGTTCGCGGTAGGCGGCCTCGAACGGCTCGCGGTCGAGCGGGAATGCGCCGTCGATGGGTGTCTCGACCATGCCCGGGGCCACCGCGTTGACGGTGATCCCGTGGGGGGCCAGTTCCACCGCGAGGCTTTGCACCAGCAGGTCCACACCCGCCTTGGAGGCGTTGTAGTGGGCCAGACCGGCCTCGGCCACATGCGCGTTCTTCGAGGTCACCGCGATGATCCGGCCCGGCACACGGTCCGCGACCATGTGCTCGGCGACCCGCTGGGACAGGAAGAAGACCGCGTCCAGGTTCACCGCGAGCACTCGGCGCCAACTCGCCACGGTGATCTCGTTGAACCGCTCCAGGGCCGCCGTGCCGGCGTTGTTGACCAGGATGTGCAACGGGCCCACATCGGCCCGCAGTTCGTCCACGTAGCCGGCCAGTCCGGCGGTGTCGGCCAGGTCGAACGGTCGGATCCGGGCGGTCCGGCCGCAGGCCTCGACCAAGGCGCTCGTCTCGGTGAGGTCCACGCCCGGGCGGTCGGTGAGCACGACGTCGGCGCCGGCCGCCGCGAGGGCGACCGCGAACGCCCGACCCAGGCCACCGGCGGCGCCGGTGACCAGGGCGGTGCGGTCGGTGAGCGCGAAGTTCGCGCCGGGCCCGCCCGCCGGCGCGAGGCCCGGCCCGCCGGGCGTCGAGGCGCCGGTCACGACAACCCCAGCAGGGGCAGCGCGTCGCGGAAGATCATCCGCTCGACCGCGTCGCGATCCAACGGCGGCAGACCGGGGATGCCCGGCACGGCGGCCACCGCACGCAGACCCGCCACCGACGCGTCCACCGTGGTGAACGGGTAGTCGCTGCCGAACAGCAGCTTGTGCAGCACGCCGTAGTCCTGGGCCAGCCGCAGGCTGTGCCAGAGCTGGAACGGGCGGTAGTGCAGCGCGCTCACGTCCGCGTACAGGTGCGGGTGCTTGCGGATCACCGCGATGCACTCGCCCTCGAACGGATGGCCCAGGTGCGCGAGCACCATCCGCAGTTCGGGATGGCGGATCGCGACCGGATCCAGCAGCCGGGGTTGCGCGTAGGCGATCGGCGCGGCCGAGACGAACGTGGTCCCGGTGTGTACCAGGATCGGCAGGCCGTTGCTCTCGGCGTAGGCGAACAGCGGGTCGTACTGCGGATCCCCCGGGTCGAAGCCCGCGTACATCGGCATCAGCTTGATTCCGCGCAGGCCCAACTCCTGGTGACCGAACCGTAGTTCGTCTTGCCAGCCGGTCTGGGTCGGGTCGATCGACAGATAGCCGATCAGCCGATCGGGCTGTTCGGCCACGTATGCGGCGACCGCCTCGTCCTGGACCCACAGGCCGCTGCGCCGGGCCTTGCCGCCGACCACCACGGTCCGGGTGTCCGCCGGGCTGGACGCCGCGTAGTCGGCCCAGCGCACGGTCAGGTCGACCTCGCCGTCGTGCGCGCGGGCCGAGTCGGCCTTGAACACGTCGTCGAAGTCGCAACACTGGCGGAACAGATGGGAGTGCACGTCGACGATGCCCGAGCGGCCGGCGCTCATGTGCGGTTCCTCTTCTCCCAGCCGTCCGAGAACATGTTCCAGAAGCGGTGGGTGGGCGGGTGTTCGGCGAACACGTCGTCGTCCAACTCGACGCCGAAGCCCGGCGCGGTCGGGATCTCCACGTGCCCGTCGGCGGTCACCGGCAACGTGCCGCGGACCGCGTCGAAGACGTACGGCTCCAGCAGCCCGTCGAACGTCTCCAGGATCTTGAAGTTGGTGATCCCGAGCGAGGCGTGCACGGAAACCGTGGTGCACAGCGGCGAGTTGGAGTTGTGCGGGGCGACCATGACGCCGTGCGTGTCGGCGATCGCGGCGATCTTGCGCACCTCGGTGAGTCCGCCCGCCATGGACAGGTCGGGCTGGATGATGTCCACCGCGTTCGTGGCGAACAACTGCTTGTACTCGTAGCGGTTGTGGAAGTGCTCGCCGCCGGAGATCGGGAACGGCGCGCGGGCGCGCAGTTCCGCGTAGCGCTCGATGTGGGTCCACGGCATCGGCTCCTCGAGCCAGCCGATGTCGAACGGCTCCAGGGCCCGCAGCAGCGCGGACGCGGTGGTCATCGCGAATCGCGCGTGGCCCTCGATGAACAGGTCCACGTCCGGCCCGATCGCCTCGCGGACCGCGCCGACCAGCTCGACCGACTGCCGCAGTTCGGCCCGCGAGAGCTCGTGCAGGCCGGCCCCGAACGGGTCGAACTTGAGCGCCGAGTAGCCCTTGGCCACGGTCTCCCTGGCCTTGGCCGCGAACACGTCGGGCTCGCGCTCGCCGTTGTACCAACCGTTGGCGTACACCCGGACCCGGTCGCGGCAGGCGCCGCCGGTGAGCCGGTAGACCGGGACACCCAGCGCCTTGCCCATCAGGTCGTGCATGGCCTGGTCGAAGCCGGACAGCGCGATCCCGCCGACGTCCCCGCCGCGCAGGAAGTCGCCCTGGTACAGCCGCAGCCACAGTTCCTCGGTGTCGAACGGGTCGGCGCCGATCAGGTGCCGGTTCGCCAACGCCTGGGCCAGCGCCGCCGTTTCGGCGACCCGGTAGGGGTGGGTGATCTCGCCGACGCCGGACAGGCCCTGGTCGGTGTGCACGCGCACGTAGCCGAAGTCGCGCCACGCGGTGCCCAGGAGCAGCGTTTCGACGTGGGTGATCCGGCCGGCCGGGCCGGTGGGTCGGGTGCGGTCGACGACCAACATCAGCGTGCCGTCCCTTCGATCGCGCCGCCCATCGTGGACGTGCCGGCCAACTCGCCGATTCCGCCGTCCTTGATCGCGTCCTGCACGGCCAGTTCGGTCGCGGCGATCAGGTGGTCGACGTCCGCGTCGGTGTGCGCGTACGAGATGTGGCTGCGCTTGAGGTTCAGCGGCAGTTCGAACACGCCGTGCTCCAGGAGTCGGCGGCGGTAGCCGATGAACAGGCCGGCGTCGTTGGCGAGCAGGTCGTCGTAGCTGCGTGGGACGCCGCCGGACATGAAGTAGGTGACGAACACCGAGCCGTAGCCGGTGACCACGGCCGGGACGCCCAACCGGGCGTACATCTCGCCCAGGCCGGTGCGAACCCGCTCGCCGAGGCGGAACACGTGCTCGTGTACCGGCTCCTCGCGCAGCTTGCGCAGGGTCTCCAGGGCGGCGGCGACCACCCACGGGTGGCCGTTGTAGGTGCCGGCGAAGAACGCGGGGGCGCCGGGGAGGGTGCTGAACTGGTCCATCAGGTCGGCCCGGCCGCCGAGCGCGCCGACCGGGGCGCCGTTGGCGATGGCCTTGCCGAACGTGGTGAGGTCGGGGGTGACACCGGCGATCTTCTGGTAGCCGCCCAGGTCGTGCCGGAAGCCGGTGATGACCTCGTCGAAGACCAGCACCGAGCCATGCGCGGTGCACTGTTCGCGCAGCGTGCCGAGGAACTCGGGGTCGGGCAGCAGGCAGCCGACGTTGTGCGGGATCGGCTCCAGGATCACCGCGGCGATGTCCGCGCCGTGCTCGGCGAACGCGGTGCGCACCGCGGCCGGGTCGTTGAACGGCAGGACCAGGGTGGCCTCGAGCACCTCGGGCAGGATGCCGGTCGAGATCGGGTCGTGTGCGCCGACCGCTTCGGGCGAGGAGATCACGTTCAGGCTCACCGAGTCGTGCCAACCGTGGTAGCAGCCCTGGAACTTCACCACCAGGCGGCGACCGGTGACCGCGCGGGCGACCCGCAGCGCGTGGAAGGTGGCCTCGCTGCCGGTGCTGGTGAGCAGCACCTTCTCCACCGAGGGGACCAGTTCGACCAGGGTTTCGGCGAGGGTGATCTCGCCCTCGGTGACGGCCACGCCGGTCAGGTCCAGGCGGCCCGCCGCCTCGTGCACCGCGCGCCGCACGTCCGGGTCGTTGTGGCCGAGCAGCGGCGGGCCGAACGCGGAGTGGTAGTCGGTGAAGACGCGACCCTCGGCATCGGTGAAGTTCGCGCCGCTGGTGGTGGTGACGACCAGTTCGGTCAGGCCCGGGATCCGGCGCTGACCGCTGTTCACCCCGCCCGGGATGACCCGAAGGGCTCGGGCGGGAAGGGAGTCGGTGGCGGCTGTGCCGACACTCATCGGTGGGCTCCTTGCGTCGTTCGTGACCGTTCGGATCCGCGGCCCTGCCAGGCCTTGGATCACCGGCGCCATCCGCCTTCGGCACGCGTCGCAGGTGTTGCGCTTGCTCTACACCGTGTTTTCTGAACACTGTTCGACAGGACCGAACAGTTCCAGACCTTACATTTGCATGTACGGGGCAGTCAAGGGGTCCGGACCGGTAATGTGTTCTGCTATGTCGAACAGCGTTAACGAGAATGTCGAGGAGTCGAAGTACTGGGTGAAGTCCGTCGCCCGGGCCGCGGACATCCTCGAGGTGCTCTCCACACGTGGTCCGGGGGACGGCATGAGCGTCACCGAGGTCGGTCAGGCCTGCGGGATCTCCAAGAGCGCCACCTTCGGACTGCTCCAGACCCTGCGCGGCTACGGCCTCGTCTCGGACGACGGGGAAGGGATGAATCGGCGCTACCGGCTCGGGATGGGCCTGGCCCGGCTCGGCGATCGGGCCCAGTCGCAGGTGTCCCTGCGCGATGTGGCCCGGCCGGTGCTGGCCGAGCTGACCAGGGAGACCGGCATGGCCGCGCGCTTCGCGGTGCCCGAGGGCGGGCTCGCGGTGGTCGTGGACCAGGTCGGGATAGAACAGCGGGTACGCCTGGACCTGCGCATGGGCGTGCGCGAACTGCCGCACTGCACCGGACTGGGCAAGGCCATCCTGTCCGCGCTGCCCGAGGCCGAGGCGCGCGCGGTGATCGAGCGCTCGGGCCTGCCCCGGCGCACGTCGCACACGATCACCGACACCGCGACCCTGCTCGCGCATCTGCGCGACATCCGGCAGACCGGCTACGCGCTGGACGACGAGGAGGACGCGGACGGGATCTTCTGCATCGGCAGCCCGGTCCGCGACCACCGGGACCTGTGCGTGGGCGCGATCAGCATCACCGGTCTCAAGCTCGACCTGCCGGGCTGGCGGTTCCAGGAGCTGGGCCGCCAGGTGCGGGCGGGCGCGCTGCGGGTCAGCCGCGAGTTGGGCAGCACGGAGAGTGGCGAGGGCGAGGTCGACACCGGCTGAAATACGCCGGTGGGCAATCGGACCGATGGGGTCGCAACGGGATGATCCGTCGCGACCCCATCGTGTTCCCCCGATCACGGACGATGAAAGTCCGCCACGAGGTCTTGACCAGGAACGTCGGGCGGGTCTACGTTCCTTGACTCATCAGGGCCCGCACGTTCGCTGCCACGAATCGTGCCCGGTTTCCGGCCCTGGGGTCGACGGTCCGTCACCGGACTCACACGGCCCGCCCCAAGCCATCCGCCGCGCGTCTCCCACCCGTTGGGAACGCCGCATCGGCACGTGTCACGGGAAGCGTCCTCACCCCCCTGCCGCCGAAGGCCGAGGTCCCGATGAGCACGTCCCCCGAAACTTCCACCGCCGCCACGACCCCGTCCGGCGCGCCCGCGTCCTCCCGCCGCCGCCTGCTCGCCGCGGGCGGCCTGGGCGGCCTGCTGCTGGCCGGCACCGCCGCGACGGGTACGGCCGCCGCCGCCTCGTCCGCGTCCTCGTCCTTCGACGATCGACACGAGGACGGCAACGTCCCCACCGGTGTCGCCACCGTCGCCGCGCTGCTGCGCCTGGAGACCCGCCGACTGGCCCCGAACACCATCGTGGTGGTGGCCGGCTATCACGCGGCGGGCGACGGCGGCGGCATGGTGGTGCGCTGGGACCCGCGCGCGAGCCTGCCGGTCAACGGCGGGACCGTACTGGCCAATCCCTCGCCCAAGCGGGAGGGTCGGTGGATCCAGGTGCACGACGGGGTGATGGACTTCCGCCGGTTCGGCATCCTGGACGACAAGGTCCCCGCCGACGCCGCGCTGGACGCGATGGTCGACGATCCGTACATCCACCGGATCGAGGCCCACAGCGACCTGCTGTTCGTCAAGCGGCACACCTTCGGCCGCTCCCGGATCGTCCTCGACTTCGGCGGACACACCGTCCGCACCACCGGCATCGAGAAGAACACCCACGACAACCCGTTCGGCGCGGTCCTGTACTTCAAGGGCAAGGTCACCGACACGGTGGTCAAGGCCAAGCTGTCCCAGCCGATGCCCGACCTGGCGGACGTCTTCGAGGTGCCGGACAGCGCGGCCTTCAAGGTCGGCGACTGGTGGGCGGTCACCATCGACCCGGAACCGGGCAAGGGCAAGTACGAGCAGGAGGTGCAGCGCCTGGTCGAGATCACCCGGCTCGTCGACGCGACGCACATCCGGGTCGGCTACAAGATCGGCTGGGACCTCGCCGCCGGCCGCACCTTCACCTGGACCCGGATCGAGCCGGTGGACCGCGCGCACGTGCGCAACATGGTCTTCCAGGGCGTCCAGGACGGCGACCAGTACACCGGGTCGCACCCGATCGCCTACGAGTACACGATCCACTGCGACGTCGAACACGTCGACGCGGTCGGCTCGTTCTGGCCGGTGGTGATGCGCCGCTGGTGCACCCACTACCGCACCCGCGCGTGCTCGCTGAAGAACCCGGCCAGCGTCACGTGGGGCGGCGCGGGCTACCTGACCCAGCAGATCTACTGCCTGTACGGGCACGTCGAGGACTGCCACGTCGCGAACAGCCGGCACCTCAACGACCTGACCGCGTCCGCCTACTGCTACGTGACCAACTGTCACGGCGACGGTGACGACCAGGGCCCGTTCGTGACGCATGGTCAGTTCGAGCACGACCTCGTCTACACCGGCAACTCGGGTCTGATGACCTTCGCCAACTCCGGTGCCGCGTGGGGCTCGGTGGCCAAGCGCATCACCGTGCGCAAGCACGTGTGCTCGTGGTTCGTGGCCCGGGTCAAGATCACCGATCTGACCCTGGAGGACATGCAGGTGATCGGCAAGCCGGCACTGGCCGGCTCCGGGATGTTGTGGGTCAACGCCGACGGCGTGCAGATCCGCGGCTGCACCGCCTCCGGGCCGCTGATCGTGTCGCAGTCGTCCAACCGTTCGCAGCGCGCCAACGTGATCGCCGACTCGACGTTCACCCTCGGCAAGGACGCCGAGATCACCCAGGCCAATGTGAGCGGCGAACTGCACCTGCACCGGGTCACCCTCAAGGGCCTGGACAACGCGAGCCTGAAGAACGCCGGGCGGCTCGTACTCGCCGATTGCACGCTGGTGGGCACGCCGACCGCCGCACCGACCACGGTGACCGGCCCCGCGCTGAGCGTGGTGGGTGGCGAACTGCGGGACACCGGGCTGCGGTTCGCGGGCACCGGCGACCAGAGTGCGGCGCTGTCGCGGACCCGGCTCGGCGGCACCAACGCGGCCCGCGCGCTGCTTTCGCGCACCGGCGGCGCCCGCACCGTCTCCTGGCAGTTGGACGGCTGCGTGTCCACCGCGGCCGACCCGGCCACCGCACACGTGCTGGTCACCGACGGGCCCAACCGCTATCGCGCGGCGGGCAGCACGTTCACCGGCGGTCGGCTCGAACTCGCCGGCGCGGCCTTCGCCGGCACCAGCGCGCTGTTGCACGGCGGCTGCGTCGAGGACGGCGTCACACGTACCGCAGTGCCCGACGAGGGCCCGCGCGTCGCGCACACCGCCGGCAACCAGCTCCTCTGACCCGCCGTCACCCCGGGCCGCGACCCGCTCGTACGCGCGGCCACCGTCGTATCCGCAACACCCTCGCACCACGGGAAGCACCATGACCGCCCCCAGTTCGACCATGCACACCGGCCGACCGGCCGTCACCGACCGACCCGTACGGGTCGCCCTGGTCGGTGCGGGCAACCGAGGCCTGACCTACACCGATTGGATCCATCGGCACCCCGACCGCGCCGAACTGGTCGCGGTGGCCGACCCGCGCGCCTCCGCCCGGGAAGCGGCGGGAGCGAGCGCGCAGTTCGAGGACTGGCGTGCGCTGCTCGACGAGCGGATCGCGGACGCGGTGATCGTGGCCACCCAGGACCGCGAGCACGTGGAGCCGATCCTGGCACTGGCCGAGGCCGGCTACGCGATCCTCACCGAGAAGCCGATGGCCGCCACCGAGGCGGACTGCCGGCGGATCGTCGAGGGTGTCGCCGCGGCCGGCGTCCCGTTCGCGGTGTGCCACGTGCTGCGCTACACGCCCTACACCGACCTGGTCAAGGGCGTCCTGGACTCCGGTGTGCTCGGCTCGATCGTGAGCCTGGACCTGCTGGAGCCGGTCGGCTGGTGGCACTACGCGCACTCGTACGTGCGCGGCCCGTGGAGCCGGGAGGCGGACTCCTCGCCGATGATCCTGGCCAAGTCCTCGCACGACCTGGACTGGATCGGCTACGTCACCGGCGCCCGGATCGAGACGGTGGCCAGCTTCGGCGGGCTCGCGCACTTCAAGCCGGAGAACGCGCCGGCCGGCTCGGCCCGCAACTGCCTGGACTGCGCGGTCGAACCCGACTGCCCGTACTCGGGTCCCAAGCTCTACTTCCCGGCGCTGCGCGAGACCGGCGACGCGTGGCCGATCAACCACGTCACCGACGCCGCGCACGGGCCGCAGGATCAGGCCGAGTTGGTCCGGGCGCTGCGCGAAGGCCCGTACGGGCGCTGTGTCTACCACTGCGACAACGACGTGGTGGACCACCAGGTGGTGGCGATGCGGTTGTCCGGCGGGATCACCGCGACCTTCACGATGACCGCGTTCACCGAGCAGACACACCGCCAGGTGCGGATCTTCGGCAGCCACGGCTGGTTGCGCGGCGACGGCGAGAAGGTCACCGTGCACAGCTTCGCCGACGACCGGGTGGTCACCCACGACACAGGTGCCTCCGGGTCGAACGCGGCGGACGGACACGGCGGCGGCGATACCGCGCTGATCGACGCGTTCGTCACCGCGCTGGCCACCGGCGACCACGCCCACATCCGTTCCAACGGCGTCGACTCGCTCGGCAGCCACCTCGCCGCGTTCGCCGTCGAACGCTCCCGACACGGCGGCAACACCGAGGCCGTACCCGCGAGTTGAGCGACGCCCCGTTCGGTTGAGCAACCCCGAGCCGGCCCGGCCGCTCGAGCCGTCCCGCCATCGCCGCCTGCCGGCGGTAGGCGAGCGGTCGGGCCACCGCCTCGGCCGATGAACTGACACCCCGTCAAACCCCGCTGTCAGGAGACGCGACCCCCATGAGAAGAAGCATCCGTCCGCGTACCGTCCGCGCGATCGCCCTCCCGGTGCTCGCCACCGCCCTCACCGTGAGCCTCGCCGCGTGCGGCGGCTCCTCCGGCCCCGGATCGGGCGGCAAGTCGATCACCACCTGGATGTACCCGGTGATCGCCGACGAGGCGAAGAACAAGGAGTACTGGGCCGGCCTCAGCGACGCGTTCAGCAAGGCCAACCCCGGCTACAAGGTCAAGGTCGAGACCTATCCGTGGGCCAACCGCGACACCGCGCTGGCCACCGCGATCGCGGCGAACAAGGGCCCGGACGTGGTCTACCTGGTGCCCGACCAACTGCCCAAGTACCAGCGCAGCCTGGTGCCCGCGGACGAGTACATGCCCGCCGCCGACAAGGCCGACTACCGCAAGGCCGCGCTGGATTCGGTGAGCGTGGAGGGCAAGCCGATGGCGACCCCGCTGCTGACCAGCGCCAACCCGCTGATCTGCGACAAGCGGGTGTTCGCCGCGGTCGGCGAGACGAACTACCCGGCCACCTGGGACGACCTGCTCAACCTGGCGCCGAAGCTCAAGGACAAGGGCTACCAGGCGACCAGCTACAGCGGCGACACCCAGCAGACGCTGAACCTGACCTGGTACCCGATGTTGTGGCAGGCGGGCGGTGACGTGTTCGCCGCCGACGGCAAGTCGGTCGCGTTCAACTCCGAGGCCGGCGTCAAGGCGCTGAGCTTCCTCAAGACCCTGGTGGACAAGGGCTACACGGACAAGGACCAGGTCACCACCACGCCCAAGCTGGAGCAGACCCCGGTGGCCAAGGGCAAGGTCGCCTGCACGTGGCAGAACACCCCGGCCGACGTGGAGAAGTTCTGGGGCAAGGAGAACACGGTCGTGCTGCCGCCGCTCAAGGACGTCAAGTCCGCGGGGTACGGCACGGTCGGCTCGTTCGCGATGCTCAAGGGCGCCAACAAGGACGCCGCGGGCAAGTGGATCTCCTTCGTCGCCAAGCCGGAGAACAGCCTCGCGCTGGTCAAGTCCAACGGCTACTTCCCGGCCCGCACCTCGGCCGCCGATCCCTACCCCGGGGACAAGCTCCAGGCCGACGTGGCCAAGACGCTCGACGTGATGAGCGCCGGCCCGCTCAAGGAGAAGTCGCGCGACGTGATGGGCGTGCTCGCGCCGGAGATCCAGGCCGCGCTGATCGGCAACAAGAGCCCCAAGGACGCGCTCAACGACGCGGCCAAGGCGGCGAACGCGCTGCTCGCGCGCTGACCCCCGACCGGGCGGCCCGGCCCCCGCGTCCGGGCCGCCCACCCCTCCCACCCTCGTCTTCCCCGTCCGCCGTCCGCGCTTGATCCGTTCCCCTCCGTTCCCCTCCGTTCCCCTTCGTTCCCCTTCGTTCCTCATCCGTTCCTCAGCCCAAGGAGGTCCCCGTGGCCGCAGTCGCGGAACAACCCCGCAGGCTCCGCCGACGCGGGCCGCACGCCCGCCGCGAGGCCCGAATCGGGCTGCTGTTCGTCCTGCCCGCCTTCGTGCTGTTCGTGCTGTTCCGTTTCGGCCCCAGCATCGCCGGCGTGCTGCTCGGCTTCACCGACTACTCGCTGATGGACTCGCCGAAGTTCACCGGCCTGGACAACTTCACCCGCCTGTGGGACGACCCGGTCTTCTGGTCCTCGCTCAGGGTGACCGTGCTCTACACGGTGATCACCGTGCCCGGCACGATCATCGCCGCGCTCGGGCTCGCGCTGCTGACCCGGCGCGCCTTCCGCGGTTCGAAGCTGTTCCGCTCGATCTTCTTCCTCCCGGTGGTCACCAGCCTCGTGCTCGCCTCCACCGTCTTCATCTGGATCTTCTCCACCGACGGACCGTGGTCCACGGTGATGGGTTGGATCGGCGGACACACCGAATCCTGGTTGGCCGACGACGTGTTCGTGGTGCCGGCGCTGGCGATCGTGGGCATCTGGTCGCGGTTCGGCTACGGCATGCTGATCCTGCTGGCAAGCCTGCAGAACGTGCCCCGGGAACTGGAGGAGGCCGCGCTCACCGACGGCGCCGGTCCCTGGCAGCGCTTCCGCTACATCATCGCGCCGAGCCTGAAGCCCGCGCTGTTCTTCCTCGCCGTGATCGAGACCACCGCCAGCTTCCAGGTCTTCGACGCGGTGTACGTGATGACCGGCGGCGGCCCGGCGAACGCCAGCTACACGCTGGTGTTCCAGCTCTACGACGCCGGCTTCAAGTACTTCGATCTCGGCTACGCCAGCGCGATCGGCCTGGCCCTGTTCGTGCTGACGCTCATCGTGGCGATCATCCAGCGCCTGGTGATCGGGAAGGAGAAGTGACCATGTCCCTCGACACCCACGAGGTCGCCGAGATCACGCCGCCGCCGGTCGCTGCGGCGAAGAGCGAACCGGCGGGCGCCCGCCCGTGGTTGCGCCGCCGCGACCGCTCCGGTCGCAGCCGCGAGCAGGACACCGTGCCGTACGCGATGCGCGGCACCCGGCGCGGCAAGGTGTTGCGCGGCCTGCTGCTCGGCGTGGTCGCGCTGGCCACGATCTTCCCGTTCTACGCGATGGTCGTGTTGTCCCTGAAGCCGTCCGGCGCGGTCGAGTTCCCGGGCAGCCTGCTGCCGTGGAACCTGACCACCAGCGCGTACAGCGACGTCCTCGGTTCGCAGGACGTCCCCCAGTGGCTGATCAACACGCTCATCTACTCGATCGTCGGCGTGCTCGGCACGCTGCTGCTGTCCGCGCTGGCCGGCTACGCGTTCGCCAAGAAGCGCTTCCCCGGCCGCGAGGCGATGTTCTGGTCGTTCCTGTCGATGGTCATGGTCCCGTACCACGTGACCATGATCCCGACGTTCGTCCTGATCGCGAAGATGAACGGCGTCGACACCTACTGGGGTCTGATCCTGCCGTCGCTGGCCAACGCGCAAGCGGTGTTCCTGATGCGGCAGTTCATCCAGGGACTCCCGGACGAGCTGTTCGAGGCGGCGAAGATCGACGGTGCCTCGGAGTTCCAGATCTTCGTCCGGATCGTGCTGCCGCTGATCAAGCCGATCCTGGCCACCCTGGGCACGTTCGTCTTCCTGTGGCACTGGAACGACTTCCTGTGGCCGTTGATCGTCGGTCAGAGCACGGACATGCGCACGCTGACCGTCGGCATCGCCTCGCTGCAACAACAGAACGTGCCGCTGAACGTGGTCCTCGCGGGCTCCGTGGTCGCGTTCGTCCCCATCTTCATGGCCTACCTCGTGGGCCAGCGCTACGTCACCGAAGGCGTGGCGGCAACCGGAATCAAGGGCTGATCTCGCGTCATGAATGAGGTGGCTGTAGCTGTGGCCGAAGCGAAAGGCACGCCCGCCGGGCTCGCGTTCCCGGACGGCGAGGCCGCGTTGGAGGAACTCCTCGCGACCCCGTCCGCGGCGCTGATCGCGGACCTGGCCGATCTGGAGGGCGACCTGGTCGTGCTGGGCGCGGGCGGCAAGATGGGCCCGAGCCTGTGCCGGCTGGCCCGCCGCGCGCTGGACGCGGCCGGGCGCGAGGAGGTGCGGGTGTACGCGGTCTCGCGCTGGTCGGACCGTGCCGCGGCCGAGGCGTTGGAGGCCGACGGAGTACGAACCGTCGCGTTCGACCTGATGACCGGCGACCCGGCGGAACTGCCGGACGCGGGCAACGTGGTCTTCATGGTCGGCGCCAAGTTCGGCTCGGCCGGCGCCCCCGGGCACGCGTGGGCGGTCAACGCCGCGCTGCCGGACCGGATCGCGCGCCGCTACCCGGCCGCGCGGATCGCCGCGTTCTCCACCGGCAATGTGTACCCACTGGTGGCCGCGGGCTCCGGTGGCAGCGTGGAGAGCGACCCGGTCGGGCCGGTCGGCGAGTACGCGATGTCCTGCCTGGGCCGCGAGCGGGTGTTCACCCACGCCGCGACCACGCGTGGCACCCGGGTCTCGCTGATCCGGCTCAACTACGCGGTGGACCTGCGCTACGGCGTGCTCGCCGACATCGCGGCGGCGGTGTACGCGGGCGAGCCGGTGGATGTGACGACGGGTCAGGCCAACGTGGTGTGGCAGGGTTACGCCAACGAGGTCGCGCTGCGTTCGCTCCAGCACGCGGCGACGCCGTTCACGGTGAACCTGACCGGACCCGAGACCGCGTCCGTACGGCGCCTGGCGGCCCTGTTCGGTGCCGAGTTCGGCCGGGAGGCGATCGTGACCGGTGCCGAATCGGGCAGCGCGCTGCTGTCCGACGCGAGTCTGTGCCACGAGTTGTTCGGCTATCCCGAGGTCCCCCTGCGCACACTCGTGGCCTGGCAGGCGGACTGGATCCGGCGCGGGCATCCGCTGTCCGGCAAGGCAACCAAGTTCCAGGTCCGCGACGGAAAGTTCTGAGGCATCGTGATCAACTCCGCAACGGATTACCCGGGTTCGATCGGCGCGGTGGACCCGGTCGACCCGGCAGGTTCGATCGACCCGGTCGGCTCGACCGATTCGGCCGGATCCTCGCCCTCGCCGATCGAGCTGTTGCTCGAAGGCACCGTGATCCCCGCGCATCCGCTCGCGCTGGACGCCGAGGGACGGTTCGACGAACGCCGGCAGCGGGCCCTGACCCGGTACTACCTCGGCTCCGGCGCGGGCGGGATCGCGGTCGGCGTGCACACCACGCAGTTCGAGATCCGCAGGCCCGAGGTCGGCTTGCTGCGGCCGGTGTTGGAACTGGCCGCCGAGACGGTCGCCCGCGAGGCGGGCCGCCCGGTGGTACGGGTGGCCGGAGCCTGCGGGTACACCGCCCAGGCGGTGGCCGAGGCCGAACTCGCCGCGTCGCTCGGCTACGACGCGGTGCTGCTCAGCCCCGCCGTGCCGGGGGCGGACGAACAGGGGCTGCTGGACCGGGCCCGCGCGGTCGGCGAGGTGCTGCCGGTGATCGGGTTCTACCTCCAGGACGCGGTGGGCGGACGATTCCTGACCCCCGAGTTCTGGCGTGCGTTCGCGGACATCCCGAGTGTGGCCGCGATCAAGATCGCGCCGTTCGACCGCTACCGCACCGCGGACGTGCTCTCCGCGGTGGCCGGCGCCGACCGGGCGGGCGAGGTGGCGCTGTACACCGGCAACGACGACGCGATCATCACCGACCTGCTCACCCCGTACCGGGCCGGCGACCGGCCGCGCTGGTTCGCCGGCGGCCTGCTCGGCCAGTGGGCGGTCTGGACGTCGACCGCGGTCACGCTGCTCGACCGGGTCCGCCGCGCCCGCGCGGGCGATCATCGGCTGATAGTCGAACTGCTGGGCCAGGCACCGGAGTTGACCGACGCGAACTCGGCGGTGTTCGACGTGCGCGGCGGCTTCCGCGGCTGCATCGCGGGCGTGCACGAGGTGCTCCGGCGCCAGGGCCTGCTGGCGGGCACGTGGTGCCTGGATCCGGCGGAGGCGCTGTCGCCGGGACAGGCCGAGGAGATCGAGCGGGTGTCGAAGGCCTACCCGTGGCTGACCGACGACGCGTTCGTGGCGGAGCACCTCGATGCCTGGCTCGCCTAGTCCGGGCCGGGCCGGTGGGCGGCCCGATCGCGCCGTGGTCGTGCTGGCCGTCCCGCCCGGGCTGCGCGCGGAGTTCTTCGGCGCGGCCGACCCTGCCGGTCCGGGTGGGCCGGCCGAGCGGCTGCGGGCGGTGGCCGACCTCGTGACGGTGGACGATCCCGCCGATGTCGAGGCGCTGCGCGCGGCCTTGGGGGTCGCCGACGTCGTGGTGTCGTCGTGGGGGATGCCCCGGCTGACCGGCGAGCTGCTCGCGGCGGCGCCCCGGGTCGGGCTGTTGGCGCACACCGGAGCCGCGATCACGCCGGTCGTGGGCGCGGACGCCTTCGCGCGCGGGGTGCGGGTGACGCAGGCCGGCCAGGGCATGGCCCGGTCCGTGGCCGAGGTGGCGCTGGCCTTCACGCTCGCGCTGCTGCATCGGACCCATCGCTACGACCACGCGTTGCGCGGCGGACGCGAGTGGGAGGCGGCCTCGATCGCACCGGCCCGGCACGAGGTGCTCGGATCCCGGATCGGCGTGGTCGGCGCGTCCCGGACCGGTCGCGCGTACATCGAGGTCACTCGTGCGCTCGGCGCCCGGGTCCAGGTCGCCGACCCCACCCTGAGCGCCGCCGACGCGGCCGGTCTGGGAGTCGAACTCGTCGAGCTGGACCGGCTCCTGACCACCAGCCGGATCGTCGCGCTGCACGCGCCGTCGCTACCGGCGACGCGGCACCTGATCGGGGCCCGCGAGTTGGCCCTGCTCGCGGACGGCGCGGGCCTGGTGAACACCGCGCGCTCGTGGCTGGTCGACGAGCGGGCGCTGCTCGCGGAGTTGCGCACCGGCCGGATCGACGCCGCGCTGGACGTCTACGACGCGGAGCCGCTGCCCGTGGACCACGCGTTCCGGGCACTGCCCAATGTGCTGCTGACGCCGCATCGGGCCGCCGGTACGGTCGAGTGTCGCCGCCGCCAGGGCGACATCGTCCTGGACGAGGTGGAGCGCTATCTGACCGGCCGCGCACTCGACCACGAGGTCGGCCCCGAGGCGCTCACCCGCGTCGGCTGAATCCCCTTCGCAGTCCCACCATCGACACCTTCACGTACCTGGAGAGATCACCGTGCGCCTGATGCGCGTAGGCGAGCCCGGCAACGAACAACCCGTTCTGTTCGCCGCCGACGGCCGCCACTTCGACCTGAGCCGGCTCACCGTCGACATCGACGGGGCGTTCTTCGCCTCCGACGGCGTCGAGCGGGTCCGCGAGGCCGCGGCGGCGGGCGCGCTGCCGGAGATCGACGTCGCCGGCCGGCGGGTCGGCGCGCCGGTGGCCGCCCCCGGCGCGATCCTGTGCATCGGTCAGAACTACGCGGCACACGCGGCCGAATCCGGCGCCGAGCCGCCGAGCACGCCGATCCTGTTCTACAAGACGCCGCACACCCTGGCCGGGCCCTACGACGACGTGTTGATCCCGCGTGGTGCGGTCAAGACCGACTGGGAGGTCGAACTCGCCGTCGTGATCGGCCGGCGGGCGCGGTACCTCGGGTCGCCCAAGGACGCCTTGGCACATGTCGCGGGCTACACGATCAGCAACGACGTCTCCGAACGGGCCTTCCAGTTGGAGCAGTCCGGCGGACAGTGGTCCAAGGGCAAGAACTGCGAGACGTTCAACCCGCTCGGCCCGTGGCTGGTGACCGCCGACGAGGTTCCCGACCCGCAGACGCTCGGACTGCGCTCGTGGGTCGGCGGCGAGAGCCGGCAGGACTCGACGACGGCCGACATGATCTTCGGCGTCGCGTACCTGATCCACCACCTGTCGCAGTACCTCGTACTGGAACCGGGTGACATCGTCAACACCGGGACGCCGCAGGGTGTCGCGCTGTCCGGGCGCTTCCCGTACCTGGCGGAGGGCGATGTGATGGAGATGGAGATCGACCGGCTGGGGCGGCAGCGGTCGCACCTGGTGCAGGCCTGACCGTCGGCACACATCCGACGGACGGCGCGGGCTCGGCGGACGGCGGTCGCCGAGAGGCGGCCGCTCGCGCCGGCCGGGTCGGGTCCGCCCGGCCGGCGCCTCGGGTCGTGGCGGGGGTCAGGGGCGTACGGCGATCGCGTCGACCTCGAACAACATCTCGGGCAGGGCCAGCGCGGCGACGCCGCTGAGCGTCTGGGTCGGCGGGACGGAGCCCCAGATCTCGCCGATCGCCTTGCCCAGGATGGTCAGCTTGTCGGAATCGTGGTCGACGACATGCGTGCGCAACTGGACGATGTGGCTCAGGTCCAGGCCGACGGCCGCGAGCGCCGTGCGCAGATTGGCGAACGACTCCTCGACCTGCTCGGCGAAGTCGTCCGTGCTCACATGGCCGTCGGCGTCCGACGCGTACTGCCCGGCGACGAAGACGAGTTCCCCGGACGCCACGGCCACATGGCTGTAGCCGAAGTGCACCGGGTCGTGCAGGCCGTCGGGGTTGATGATGCGGTGTGACATGGTCGGGGTCCCTCCGAAGCGAACGGTCGTCGAGTACAGGTCGCGGACGCGGCGGATCATTCCCGACGACGGCCTCCCTCGTTCCCGGCGTCGGTCGGCTTCCCGCTCCGGTCGAGTTCTTTTCGAATTATCGAGCCGCTTCGGTGCCGGTAGGGGAAATGAATCGTGCTGTCGACAAAGCACGGATTGCATTCGCGGAAATACGCACGGGAATCGCGGAGGGAAACGACAAGGGCCCCGCCGTGCGGCGGGGCCCTCGCGGTCGGATCGGATCACCCGGTGACCCGACCCGGTTCAGCGTTCGTGCGGAGGTGCGCCTCGACGGCGTCAGGCCTCGTGGCGAGCGCGGCGACGGTTGAAGTAGATCGCGCCTCCGCCGGCCAGCAGCAGCGCGGCGGCCGCGCCGGCGATCATGACGGTGTAGGAGTCGTCGCCACCGGTCTTGGCCAGGTCCTTGCCGTTGCCCGCGGGGGCGACCGGGAGCCAGGGCACGACAACCGCCGGGTCGTCGGTGCCGGGTTCGACGATCGGCTTGGTCGGCCCCGCGCTGCCGGTCGGCTGCGCGCTGGTGGCCGGGGGCGCCGAGGTGGTCGCGGGCGCGGACGAGCTCGCGGGAGCGGACGGGGTGGTCGGGGCCGAGCTGGTGGCCGGCGCCGAAGTCGTCGGCGGGGCGGACGTGGTCGCCGGCGCGGAGGTGGTCGGCGCGGCGGACGTCGCCGGGGCGCTCGAGGTCGGGGCGCTCGAGGTCGGCGGCTTGGGCGTGCTCGGCGTCGTGGTGGAGACCGGCGGCGCGGTCGTCGGCGGGACGGTCGGCGTCTCGACGCAGTCGAGCTTGCCCGTGTACGTCGCCGCGTAGTTGCCCGGACCGGACACCGTGATCGTGTAGGCCGTGTCCTCGGCGACCTTGACGAACTGCGTCTTGGTCGAGCTCGGCGGCACGGTCACGGCGGTGCCGTTGACCTTGAAGTCGGCCGGTCCGTCACCGGTGTTCTTCAGCGTGACGGTGACGCCGCCCTGGACGCAGTCCTCCTTGTACGCCGACGAGGGCACCGGAACCGGCTTGTGGCTCCACTTGACCTGGGCCGAGGCGCTGGCCGAGAACGGCTGCGAGCCCGCGGTGATCAGGGTCTGGGTGTGCTTGCGGTTCTTGCCCAGGAAGACCCGGCCGATGTTGATGCCGGCCTTGGTGGTGGCCGAGATCTTGGCCTCGCCCGGCGTCTTGGGCGCCTTGACGTAGAGCTCGGTGCCGTTGGCGGCCGAGTTGATCGGCTTGCCGTCCTTGCCCACCAGCGAGGCGCCGTCCGGGACGGTGCCGTCGAGCTTGACCGCGACCGGGTCGGTCCCGGAGGTCTTGACGGTGATCGGGCCGACGCCCGGAGTGTCGCCGTCGTTGCCGGACTTGGTGGTCGGCGACAACTCGAGCGAGGCACCGGGCTCGGTGGACTCACCCTTGTTGGCCGGCCCCGTCAGGTACGCGTAGAGCGCGTTGACATCCTCGCCGTTGCCGCTGCTCGCGTCGACACCGTTGCTGTAGTGCCAGATCGCGGCCTGGGTGGCCGCGACGGCCTCGGCGGCGTCGAGGTCGTAGAACTTCTTGCCCTTGCGCTCGTGCAGCGGCAGACCCGCGGTCTTGGCCAGCGCGTTGAGGTCGGACGTCTTCGGGTACGAGTTGTTCAGCACCCAGTTGATCTTCGCGACCTTGGCCGTGTCGTTGAGCCAGGACTCCCCCCAGGTGCCCTCGCGGTACTCGGCGTCGTCGCGGACCGTGGTGTCCAGGTCGATGCAGTAGACCAGGACCTCGGGCGTCCCCCGGCGCTCCTGGCTGAGAATCATCAACTCGGTCTGCACGCCGAAGGGGTGGCCCTTCAGGCGCACCGAGCCCTCCGTGTCGTCCACGTGGCCCCGGAACCGGAGCTTGGTGCTGTCGGCATCGGCGTGCGCGGAAGGCGCCAGGCCGACGACCGCGACCGCGGCCAGACCGGTGGCGGCGAACGCCGAAGCCACGCGGGATATACCCCGCTGGGTCCTGAACATGAAAGAAACGACTCCTCATGAAAGGCGGCCCCCGCTGCCCGGGTCTGTCACCGGGGTCCCCACCCCTGGGCCGCCGCACGCAAGAATCGTGGTATCCCGAAGTTTAGTCAATTCATGTCCAGGGAAATCCGCCCGCACATCGAAATCCACCCGACCTCCCGCGATATCGCGGAACCCATTTCTCGCCATTTGCCGGATTCGATACCGGATGAGGGCGGCGGTGATATGCGGCGACCGGCGACCGGCGACCGGCGACCGGCGCCGGCTCGACCCGAGACCGGTGCGGGCTCCGCGAGACCCGAGGCCGCCGACCCCCCGGTGTGCGGGAGGCGGCGGCCGGTGGCCGGGGTGGGGGATCAGGTCGCGTCGTCGGCGAAGGTACCGGCGCGGTCGGCGCGTTGCGGGTCTCGCCGGCGCAGGATCGCGTAGCCGGCGATGCCCACCACCAGCGCGCCGACGAAGACGTACGGCAGCACGTTGAGCGGGGACTCCGGGACCGGCCACAGGTTGCGGTAGAAGACGTAGACCATCGCCGCCGCGCCGATCAGGCCCAGGGCCCAGGTGATCGCCAGGGCCCGGGCGCCGGTCTTGCGGACGAAGAGCGGTGCGGCGAGGCAGACCAGCACGTACGACAGCATGTAGCCGAAGACGCCGATCGTGTCGATGTAGGTGGTCGCGTCCAGGCCGTCGGTGCCGGCCAGGATCACCGCCACGGTCGGGATCGCGACGAACGGGGTGACCACCCAAATCGCGGTGGACGGGGTCTTGTGGGTCGGGTGCGCCCGGCCCAGGCGCGCCGGGACGACACCCTCCCTGGCCATGCCGAACAGCAGTCGGGCCGCGACCGTGACGCAGGCCATCACCACCGCCAGGAACGAGGCCGCGAAGCCCGCGTGCAGGAAGAACTTCAGGAAGCCGAGCCCGGAGAGTTCGGCCAGTTCGTCCATCGGGTCGGCACTGGCCACCAGGCCGTCCGGACCGCCGAAGCCGACCACCTGGGCGTAGGTGGCGAACATGTACAACAGCCCGGCCAGCAGCGCGCTGCCCATCACCGCGCGCGGGATCGCCTTGTACGGGTCGGTCGCCTCCGCGCCCAGCGAGGCCGCGCCCTCGAAGCCGACGAAGCCGAGCACGCCCAGGACCACCGCGAACACCACGCCGTCGAGTGTGCTGCCGCTCAGGGCGAGTTGGTCGGTGTCGAACAGGTCGTTGCCGCTCTTGAAGAACACCGCGAGGAGCACGACCACGATCAGCACGATCGAGACCACCTCCAGCGTCGCCGCCACGCGCGCGGCGGTGCGCACGCTCGCGATGGTCAGCCGGACCGCGATCGCGGCGAGGAGCAGGTCCAGCAGTACCTGACCGGCCACACCCGTGAACGCGCCCGCGCCGATCCCGTCGAGCGCGCGACCGGTGTAGTAGCCGGCGCCGGCCAGCGAGCCGGAGCCGATGCACACCGCGCCGATCAACAGCGCCCAGCCGGTCACGAACGCGCCGGACGGTCCGAGCGAGAGCCGGGTGAACGCGTACAGCGAGCCGGTGCCGGCCCGGCGGCGGGCGAACACGCAGATGCAGTACGCGATCGCCAGCACCGCGGCCATGGCCAGGAAGAACGAGAACCACGCGCCGTTGCCGGCGGACGCGGCCATGCTCGCGGGGGCGAACGCGATGACCGCGCTCGGCGCGACGTTGGCCACGCTCTGCGCGCCCACCTCGAAGCTGGTCACACTGCGTCGGGCCAGGCCGCTGTCGGTCCCGCCGGGGGCCGCGACACCGGGGGAGGGGGCGCCGGGGGTCGGGGTGCCGGACGGTGCGCCGGACGAGGCCGCGGATGTGGGCACGCTTGCCGCCTTTCCGGACTTTCCGGCCGAATTGCCTGGAGTGAGAGTAGTCATCGGTCAGCCCTCGCGCCTGGTGGGGTCGTACGCGGACGGGGTGCGGGTGCTCGGGCCGGACGCGGACCGGGGTGCGGCGTACGCCGTGTACGCGTCGTACGCGGCCGAGTCGTGGCCGGCCGAGTCGGCGGCGGCCACGCCCGGTTCGGCCGGTTCCCGCGCCGTCGGCCGGTGGCCGGTGATCAACAATTGGCGAAGCGCGCGGCCCTCGTTGAGGTCCGCGAGCGCGTCCCCGGCCTCTTCCAGCGGGCGCCGCGCCGAGATCATCGACTCGACGTCCAGGAAGCCGCCGACCACGAGGTCGACCAGGATCGGGATGTCGCGATGGGCGACCACCGAGCCGTAGTTCGAGCCGAGGATGCGCTGATCGGCCTCGGCCAGCGCGAGCGGGTCGAACCGGGCGGTGCTGCCGGTCGGCGGGAGGCCGACGATCACCGCCGCGCCGCCCTGGCCGAGCGCGGCGATGGCCTGCTCGGTGGTGGCGATCTTGCCGATCGCGTCGAACACGTAGTCCAGGCCCTCGGGGACCAGCGCGCGCAGCGCGGCCACCGGGTCGACCGTGCTCGCGTCGATCGTGTCGGTGGCGCCCAGCTTGCGGGCCAGGTCGAGCTTGTCCGCGACCACGTCCACCGCGACGATCCGGCCCGCGCCGGAGAGTCGGGCGCCCTGGACACAGGACAGGCCCACGCCGCCGCAGCCGATCACCGCGACCGTCGCGCCGGCCTCGACGCCCGCGGTGTTGCGGACCGCGCCCACGCCGGTCGCGATGGCGCAGCCGACCAGGGCCAGCGCGTCCAGCGGCGCGTCCTTGCGGACCTTGATCGCGCCGGAGACCGGGACCACCACGCGGTCGGCGAACGAGGACACGCCGAGGTAGTGGTGCAGTTCCTCGCCGTCGGTCGAGCTCAGCCGACTGGTGCCGTCGTACAGCACGCCCAGGGGCGCGACCACCTCGGCGACCAGGGAGCACGCGGCGGGGCGACCGGCGAGGCAGTACCGGCAGGCGCCGCAGGCCGGCACCCAGGACAGCACCACGTGGTCGCCGACGGCCAGGCCCGAGTCCTCGGTGTCGGGACCGAGCGCGGTCACCACACCGGAACCCTCGTGACCCAGCACCACCGGCATCGGCACGTCCCACTCGCCGCGCACCACGTGCAGGTCCGAGTGGCACACGCCGGCCGCGACCACCGCGACCTCGACCTCGCCCGAGCCGGGCGGGGCCAGGACGAGGTCGGTCATGGTGAGGTCGTTGCCGGGGCGCAGGACCACGCCGCGGATGCGGTCGGCGGGTGCCGGCGAGGGGATGGTGCGCATGACTGCTCCAGGCTGGACGGGATCGCGTTTAGTAGCGCTAAACTTTCGTCAAGGTTTTACATGAGTAAACTCGTGGCGTAAAGACCCCCGAGCAGGGTGAATCCGAACCTTTGTGGACCGTTCGGCGGGCCGCGATCGGTGCGGGGAAGCGGGGGAGGGCGGGTAGCGTGTCGCGCGTGCCAGCACATTCCGGAGAAGAACCCGGTGAACATCGTGGTGACGACCCGAGCCGCCCGCCCGGCGCGGAGCCCGAGCCCGAAGCCGCGCCCGAAGCCGAGCCCGCGGTGGCCACACCCGGGGACACCTCCGGGGACGCCGGCGGGGACACCGCCAAGGAGACCGGCAGGGACACCTCCAGCCGGATGTCCCGAGTGGGCCCGCGGCTGCGCGAACTGCGGCTGGCACAGGGGCTGACGCTGGTCCAGGTGGCCGGCGCCGCCGGTGTGACCAAGGGCTTCCTGAGCCTGGCCGAGCGGGGCAAGGCGTCGGTTTCCGTGCCGACCCTGCTGCGCATCTGCGACGCGGTCGGCACGAGCATCGCCGCCCTGTTCGACTATCCCGACCAGGACGTGGTGCGCAGCGGCATCGGCGCGCCGCTGGAGATGGGCGGCATCGGGATCGAGGAGTTCCTGCTGACCCCGGCGGACGAGACCCACGTGCAGGTGATGCGTACCGTGCTGAGCCCGGGCGGCGGTTCCGGCGGCGCGTACACGCTGGAGGCCGAGACGGTGTTCGCGTACATGGTCCGCGGCAGCCTGGAACTGACCGTCGACGGCACCGTGCGACACCTGGGCGCGGGCGACTCGACCACGTTCTCCGCGCGGCTGGAACACGGATGGACGAATCCGGGCGAGATCGAGGCCGAGGTGTTGTGGTCGATCGCGCCGGCCCTGCCGCGACACGTGACGAAGCTGCGGCCGCACCGGTAATCACCGGTTGCCGACCGGTTGCCGATCGGTGTCGACCGGGTGCGGACCCGGTGTGGCCGACTGCCCGACCGGCGTGGACCGCGAGTCGCCCCGATGTCCGTCGGGTGTGCGCCACTTCGTCCGATTCCACATCGACGTCGGCGCCACACCGCCGCCGGGGGTTTCTATGCTTGCCGCGTGACCGACCCCAATGACCTCGATGTCCGACCGGCGTTCTCGCCGTCCGCAGCCGCCTCTGCCCGGGGGGTGATGGCGCTAACCTGCGAGCGTGTGGCCGCGACATTGGCTTCGTACGAGCTGCGGGTACTGCCGTCGACCGTGGCCCAGTGGGAAGCCGGTACGGAGCGCCCGAACGAAGCCGAACTGCTCGCCCTCGCCAAGTCCTTGGTCGTTCCCGTGAGCCAACTCATGGGCGGCCGACCGACCAACCTCCAGGACCACCGGATCGCGGCCGGCCTCACCCGCGCCGAACTCGCCAATCGGGTCCGGATGAAGGAACTCGGCTACACCCGACTCGAACGGGCGAACAAGTGGCGGGCCGACGAGGAGCGGACCGGCTTCCTGGTCCGCGCGCTCGGCCTGTCGATGCGCGACCTGGCCGAGGTCTCCGGTGTGGGCCCGGAGCTGGAGACCCTGCTCGCCGAGGCCGTGGTGGGCCGCTGGAAGACCCAACTGCCGGACATCACCCGACTGATCGGCATGCGCCGCAAACGCATCGGTGAGGTGCTCGAGGCGCTCAGCTCGGTCTTCCCGGAGGGAATGGACGTGGCCGACGTGCCGCGCGCCGCGGTGGTGGAGCGATTCTGGGGCCTGCTCGGCGACCCGGTCGCCGACCCCGGCGCCCCCGGGGTCTGGCTGCTGCAAGGCCGCTTCGCGTAACCCGCGCCGAACCGAACGGTCCTGATGCCTCGTCGGATCCGACGAGGCATCAGGACCGGCGTTCGTTCCGGCTCATCCGGTCGCCCGGGCACGCCCACCGCTGCCGCTTCGGCCCGTGCCGCACGTCCCGCGGGTGTTGCCCGGGCAACCCGAACTACACGGGCACGCTGACCAACGTCCCGCCGTCCGAGGTGCGCACGTCGAAACGGGCCAGTTGGTCCTTGGGCGTCCAGGTGCCGGTCTGCACCACCAGCGGCGCCTCCGAGCCCGGCACGCCGTAGCCCTTGGCCGGGACGCTCCAGCTCGAGATCTGCTGCTCCTTGCCGTTCTTGTCCACCGCGATCAGCGAACACCGCAGCGGACCGCGCACGTTCCGCAGTTCGAGCGCGAGGTTGGTGCCCCACGCCTTGCCCTCCAGCGCGACCTGTGCGGCCGCGCCGGTGGTCGGATCGCTCGCCCGAACGCTCGTGCCGTTCTTGCCGATGGCCTTGATCGGGTCGAACGGCACCTCCCGCGCCGACGTGGACGAGTCGTCCTCGAGCCAGGTCCGCCCGGTGAGCACACCCGCGCCCAGGCCGATCACGAGCAGCGCGACGCACGCGGCGACCAGCAGGGACCACCGGGGTCCGCGCCGGAGGGCCCGACGCGCGGCCAGTTCGTCCGCGGGGCCGGACCCGGCGGCCGGAGCGGCGGTCGACGCGGCGGTGGGTGCCGCGGGCGGAGCCGTCGCCGGAGTACCGGCCGGTTCCGAAACCGGCGTCAGGACCGGTCCGGGCGCCCGGGTGGCGCGCGCCGGCGGTGCGGCCGCGACCGGCGCCGACGGCCCGGCCTCGTCGCGCGGCTCCGGCAGTTCGTACACACCCTCGTCGCGCAGCTCGGTCAGCAGCGTGGCCATGCCGGAGAAGTCGGCCAGCTCGTCGAGACACCGGTCGCACGTGGCCAGGTGTTCCTCGAACGCGTCCCGGTCCGCCGGCTCCAGCAGGCCGAGGGCATACGCGGCGATATCCGCGTGTTCGGGTTGGACGCTCATGCCGACACCCCCCTCTCCTCCAGGACGACCCGCAGGGCGCGCAGCGCGTAGTACACGCGCGACTTCGCCGTACCCGCCGGGATGCCGAGTACGTCGGCCGCCTGATTGACAGTACGGTCGCGGAAGAACGTTTCGATCAAAATTTCCCGGTGCGATGTGGAGAGGGCGTCCAACGCGTCCCCGACCACCACCGAACGCAGCAGGCGATCGACCTCGTCGCCGGTGGGCAGCGCGGCCAACGGCTCGTCGCCGACCTCCGGGGGTCGGGCCGCGCGGGCCCGCTGCTCGTCGATGACGAGTCGGCGGGCGACGGTGACCAGCCACGGCAGCAGCGGCGCGGCGGGATCCAGCTTGGCGCGGTTGCGCCAGGCCCGGACCAGCACCTCCTGCACGCTGTCCTCGGCGCGTTGGCGATCACCGCCGTTCAACCGCGAGACGACCGCGAGCAACGGCCGCGAGTACTCGCGATAGAGCATCGTGACGAACTTGGTCTCCTCGTCGGAGCCCGGCGGGTCGGAACCCGACGGGCTCGAACCCGGTACGTCCACATCGGACACCCCGACCGGCCTCCTCACCCCGTAGACGAGATCCGTATCCCGAAACAGGCAACACCCTAGGGGGCTCGTGTGCCGCGTTCGGCCCGGACCGGGGACCGGGTGCCTGGTTTGGGTCCGGTCGGCACCGATTTCGTACTGTTCGCCCGCTCGCGGGGTCGGAGTGGAGTCAATCTCTCCAGCCAACCTGTTGGACGGATCT
This sequence comes from Embleya sp. NPDC001921, assembly GCF_053594475.1. Classification (NCBI taxonomy): domain Bacteria; kingdom Bacillati; phylum Actinomycetota; class Actinomycetes; order Kitasatosporales; family Streptomycetaceae; genus Embleya; species Embleya sp. NPDC001921. Next base: position 42,350 of record NZ_JBSFEO010000001.1, on the reverse strand, counting down.
TTGCATGCGGTGGGGATGAACGCGGTGGGGGATCGAGGGACACGCCCTGGGTGGGCCCGCCGGGTTCGGTGGGCCCACCTGGCGTGGCGGGCCGCTCGGATGCCGAGGGTCCGCGGAGGGTGGCAAGGCCGCGGGATGCGGCGGACCCGCCGGATGCGGTGCGCGCGTCGGATGCGACGGCTCACCCGGTTCGGTGGCGATCACGACGGCCGACACGCGCGCCGTCGTCGATCGCGTGGCGCTGCGCGGCCGGGGCGGCGGACGCTCGCACGCCACGCCGGCCTCCGCCGCCTTCGCCCGACCGGGTCGGCCGGACGGCGGGCCGTTTCTCGGTGCGGGCGGGACTTCTCACGCCATCGGATTCTTTGCCCTCCGGATTCCGGGGTCCCCGGGATTCCGGAGCCCGGCGTTCCGGATCCGGCGTTCCGGGGATTCCCGGAGCGTCCGGTTTCCCGCTGCCGGCGTTTCCTCGACGGAGATTCTCCGTGCCGAAGCCGAGGGACGCACCCGCGTGAGGGTTTTTTCCGCCGGCGGTCGGTGGATGGGGACCGGCAATCGGCTTCGTCCGGGCATCGATACGGGTATGCGGTGGACCCGCGCGCGAATCGGGCCGGATCGGGCGTCGATCGTGTTCTCGATCCGCGTTCCGGGAAGTCGTTTTCGACCGAGCCCGAGCATACCCTCCGCCTGGAATACGGTGAACGGGAGCCCGGCGTCGTGGGCGCGCGTTCTCGCGGGGAATTCGGCGCATCGCGGAAAGCCGGCACCCGCGCGTTGCCGACGATGCCCGGCCGGGCGGCCCGTCGGTGCCGGCGCCGACGAAGGGGTGTCCCGTCGACGGGACTCAATCCGGACGAACCGCCCGCAGGGCGTACGCGGCGCCCGCGCGGCGTTCCCGCGGCACCGGCACCGGCACCGCACTCGCGCGCCGCGTGCTTGCTCAGTCGCGCAGTTCGAGCGTGCAGCACTTGGCGTTGCCGCCGGCCTTGAGCAGTTCGGTGAGGTCGATTCCGATCGGGACGAAGCCGCGCTCGCGCAGTTGCGAGCCGGAGAGCTCGACGGCCCGCTCCGGCATGAGTACGTGCCGCCCGTCGGACAGCGCGTTGAGCCCGAAGACGGCGGCGGTGGCCTCGTCGGCCAGGATCGCGTCCGGGAAGCGCTCGGCCAGCAGACGTTGGCTGTCCGGGGCGAACGCCTCGGGGTAGTACATGATCTCGCCCGGTCCGAGCACCGTGAGCGCGGTGTCCAGGTGGTAGAAGCGCGGGTCGACCAGGGTCAGGCCGACCACCGGGACGCCGAAGAACTCGCGGGCCTCGTCGTGCGCGCGCAGGTCGCTGCGGAAGCCGCAGCCGGCCAGGAGTTCGCTTCCGGTGTACAGGAAGTCGCCCTCGCCCTCGTTGATGTACTCGGCCTGACGCACCTCCGACCAGCCGGCGGTGCGGAACCAGTCGAGGTAGGCCGGGGCTTCGTCGGCGCGCTGCGGGTGGCGGAACCGCGCGACGAGCACCTTGCCGTCCAGGACCGTCGCGCCGTTGGCCGCGAACACCATGTCGGGCAATCCCGGTACCGGTTCGATCAGCGCGACGTCGTGTCCGAGTGCCACGTAGGCGTCGTGGAGCTGCTTCCACTGGGCCAGACCGGTATCGGCCGAGGTGGGCACACTCGGATCCATCCACGGATTGATCGAATAGGTGACGTCGAAATAGGTCGGCCGGCACATCAGGAAACGTCGCGACCGCGCCGTACGGTGGTTGTTCGAGATTTGTTCAACGTTTGTCTGGGCCACCTTGATTCCCTTGTTCTCCGTGATTGTGTCCGGGCGAAAATCAATGCCGGTGCGAAACGGTGCGTTCCACCGGGCGAAAACACGGCGTGCGCATGATGCGCGCAGGCCGGCGAAGAGCGGGATTTGCCGCCGACCGAAGCTAGCACGAGGCGTGGCGCGTCTCGTCCCGTCGACGGGACAACAGCGCCCGATCTCCCGGTGCCGCGCGAGCGCCATGGATATTCGGCACCGGCGATCGATAAGCACGATTTCCGGTGCGCCGCGCCCGCGTAATGCCAACGTTTTCGGTGCCCGGCGCGGATGCAATTGCCCGGCGAGCATCGCAGGATCGAACCCACGCGGTATATCGACCACCCGAGGTATGAGCTCGCCCCGACCGCCGGGGTGGAGGGGCGGGGAGGCACCCGCGTAGGCCGAACGCCTCGCGTCGCCGCCGGTGCCCGGCCGCGATTGCCCGAGCGCCGCCCGCGGACGTCGCCCGGACAGCCGCGAACCGGCTCCGGGAGCGGTGGAGTCGAGGCCGCTTGGGATCGACCCGGCCCGGTGCCGCCGGTGTCGGCGCGTCAGGCGTTCGAGCGCGTGGCGCACGCGCCGCCGGCGGCCGGGCGACTCCGGCGATCGGGCGCCCGTACCAACCGCCCGCCGCTCCCGGACCCGCCGAGAACGGTGTCGGAACGTAGCCGGACTCAACCTCACAGCATCGAACCGCAAGCTCTCGACCGCGCTCTCGGGCACCCTCCCGCCCCGATCCCGCGTGGCCGGATCGCAGCGCTCGACGCGTTGCGACGGGCCGCCGATCCGAGCGCCGGGCGGGCCCCGGTGAAATCCATCCGGATGGCCGGAGGCATTCCGAACCCGGCTTCGCTATGAATACGCGGTGGCCTCCGTCTATCTACGTCGTTAGGACGGCGTCAAGACGCGCGAGTAGCCGAGCCGGAACAGGTGAATACCTCTATAGTGACCACCCCCGCGAAACCCGGCCGACTCGAACGCCGACCGGAACAGGGATCGACACCTCCGGTGCGCAGGCTCTTTTCCGTGGCCGGCCGAGGACACGACACGGTTGGACGGATATTTTTCGCCGGTGCCGGAATGGTGGGCTCGACTACCGAGCGGTTGCGCTCGGTGTCGCTCCGAAACAATTAGCGGCCGCTTCCTTGATTTCCGGCAGTTGCTGGGATCTACTCGGGTAGGCCTTCGAAGAGAACCACTTTGAATGTGGATCTTCAGGTGTCGGCAGGGTGTGACGCCGACAGCCGCAACGCCAACGGGGATCTGTAAAGAGGCGAACGGGGCGAGTCGTTGATGCACGCATTCGTACATATGTCGACCTTGTCCGTCCGTACGACCGCGATGGTCGTGCGGCATCGCCGCGCGTTTCCGAAGTCCGTGTCGCCGATCGCCCGGCCAGGGGTGATCCGAGGGGGATCGGCGGAGTCGGCCGTGCGGGCACGGTGGACGATCGAATGCATATCGGATATGTCTGGCATACCCCCGTGGCAACGAGCTGCGCAGTAGCAGCAGCGAATGGCGCAAAATTCGCTTGTTCGAGCGTGCACTCACATGGAGGCATGGTGGCGAACCAAACCAGAAGTCACGAAAGCGCAAGGGATACACCGCTTCGCTCGGGTCCCGGGATTGTGGCTCGACCGCGAAGAGTCGCCGGAGAAAATCCGCATTGCGGCCGTTTGCTCACGACGAAAGTGGGTCTGCAAATACCTGCAGACATCACCTTCGAAGACTGGGAGCAGGCCGGACGCAAGCTGTCCGGAATCTTGGATTCCTCATCGTGGTGGCTCGGCGACTGGCTTGTGTATGGAAAGGACCATTACACAGACCTGTACCAGCGAGGGATACGTGCCGCGGGATTAAGCTATCAGACGTTAAGGAATTATGCCTGGGTATCGCGACGATTCGAGTTCGATCGACGGCGATCGGCTCTGAGTTTTCAGCATCACGCGGAGCTGGCCTCGCTTCCGGTTGCCGAACAGGAGTTGTGGCTGGACCGTGCCGAACAGATGAAGTGGACCACCAAGCAACTGCGCAACGCTATCCGCGATGCGCGAGCGGACGAAGTGCGGGACGGTCGCCAAACCGAGGCGACGCGTCGTCTCGCGGTGCCCGGTGATCGCATCCGCTGGTGGCACAAGGCCGCGGAACAATCGGGGATCGACTTCGAGCAGTGGGTACTCGCCACGCTCGACCACGCCGCCGAGCGGGTCCTGGAGGACGTCCAGGAGCAGGCCGGTGTGAGCGTGTGATGCTCCGGTGGCGCCGAAGCGGCAGGGCGGCAAGGCAGTGGGGCGGTAGGGAGTATGCCGGTACCGGCATGCGGTAGGGCGACATCGCGGGATCCGAGTGGCCCGGGGCGACTCGGTCCGTGACGACCTCGGGCCCGTGCTCAACGACCGAGCGCGGGCCCATCGGCGTGGTCTCGCCCGGTCAGGGCAACCGGCTCATCATCGCGGCCGTTTCGCGATGCCGGCTGCACTCGCGCCCGTCGAACGAGCGCGCCACCCGGTCGCGTATCTCGGCCGGTTGCTCCTGGCTGAGCTTGAACATGCCGTCGGCCCGGGAGACCCGGATCCGGAACGCGCCCACGGCGGGCACGATCTTGCGGAAGTAGTCGACCGACTCGGACATGTCCCACGCGTTGCCGAACTCGTCCTCGAAGGCCCGCACGGTGGATTGCACGACGCCGAGGGTCTCCTCCATCGAATCGATCTTGTGCACCGTGCCGCGGACGTGCACGGAAGTGAAATTCCAGGTGGGCGCGGCCGGGGTGATCTCGTACACGGTCGGAGAGACATACGCGTGCGGGCCGGTGAAGGTCAGCAGCACGGTGTCGCCGGTGGTCAGCGCGCCCCAATGCGGATTCGCCCGGTTCATGTGGCCCAGCAATGTCGCGCCGGACAGGTCATCGGTCCATTCGTCGGTCATCTCCGGGTCGGGAATGATCGGCAGATGCGTGGCGAAAGGGCCGTCCGTCGGGGTGCCGTTCAGCACCAGGAGCGCCAATGGATTTCGACGGATCAGCTCGACCATCCACGAACCGTCCGGTTCGCGATACTGCTTGGGAACGAACATGCGGAACTCACCCTTTCGGTGACCTGGTGCGGTGCACGGCTCCACGAGACGAAGCCGGCGGTCCTGGCGCGCGGGTACGGTCGCGTCGACGGTCGGAGCGAAGCGTTGTCCCGTCGGCAGGACGGCGTACCCGACTGTATTGCGGACCGAGCCCTTGAAAGGCGTGCCCGGCCCCCTTAAGTTGAAGCTGCGGTGCCCCCCGGCGCAATACCGAATGCGTTTCTCCCGGACGGCCGGTCGAGAGATATGGGATCATAGGGCACGTTCGACGAATTCCATCCTGAATCCACGACCAGCGTTTCCTGCTGGTGCCGTGACGACTCGTCGAAGATACGGAAGTCCCTGTCGCCGCCACGCTAGCGGGAGAGTTTTCTATGGGCACTTTTGCACGCGAAATCTACGACGTGGTGGGCATCGGATTCGGCCCGTCCAATCTGTCGCTGGCCATCGCCTTGGACGAGTATCGAGCCGAGGCGCCGGGTGACCGGGCCGAGCCGGCGGCGATCTTCTTCGAGCGACAGCCCGCGTTCGGCTGGCACCGCAATATGCTGTTGCCCACGACGACCATGCAGATCTCCTTCATGAAGGATCTGGCGACCTTCCGCAATCCGGTGTCGCGATTCAGCTTCGTGTCGTATCTGCACGCGTCGGGCCGGCTCGCACAGTTCGTCAACAATCAGGATTTCTTTCCGACCCGTCAGGAATTCCACCAGTACCTGGAATGGGCCGCGGCCGGCTTCACCGACCGGGTCCGCTACGGCTCGGAGGTCACCGGGATCCGGGTGCCGGCGGCGGCGAAGGCCGGGGCCGCGGCCGACCACGTGCAACTGGAGATCCGCAGCGGCTCCGCGACCAGGGTGGTCGACGCGCGCAACGTGGCCATCTCGACCGGCCTGGTACCGCGCATGCCCAACGGTGTGGTGCGCGATGAACGGGTTTGGCACAGCTCGGAGTTCCTGGAGAAGTACAGCCGGATGAACCCGTCCGACCTGAAGTCGGTGGCGGTGGTCGGCGCGGGGCAGAGCGCGGCCGAGATCACCCGGTTCCTCTACGACGAGCTGCCGGACGCGCAGGTGTCCTCGATCATCCCGTCCTACGGCTATTGCGTCGCGGACGACACCCCCTTCGCGAACCAGATCTTCGACCCGGGCGCGGTGGACACCTACTACTTCGGGACGGACCGGTCCCGCGAGGCGTTCTGGCACTACCACCGGAATACCAACTACTCGGTGGTCGACGACGAGGTGATCCGCGACCTGTACCGGCGTTCGTACGACGAAGAGGTGCGTGGCGTCCGGCGGTTGCACTTCCTCAACCTGACCCGGGTCGACCAGGTCAAGCGGGCCGGTGACGAGACGCGGGTGTCGCTGCTGTCGCTGCCCGCCGACGAGTCACGGGAACTGGACGTGGACGCGATCGTGTTCGCCACCGGCTACGACGGAATGGAGCCGACCGCGCTGCTCGGCGACCTGGACCGGCACTGCCTGCGCGACGAGACCGGCCGATACCGGGTGACCCGGGACTACCGGCTGGTCACCACGCCCGAACTGGCCTGCGGCATCTACCTCCAGGGCGGCACCGAACACACCCACGGGCTGACGTCGTCGCTGCTGTCGAACATCGCGATCCGCAGCGGTGAGATCGCGGAATCCGTCATGCGCCGGCGCCCCGAGCCGGAACCGGAACCACCGCTTCCGTCGGTGGTCGCCGGCGAGACCGGGTGACCCCTCCACCCGCCGAGCGGCCCGTCGGCAACGCGCCGGCGGGCCTGCTCGTGGCCCGGACGGGCCCTGGGTCGGATCGGACGGTGGTGGCGGCTGGGACGGGGTGGTGGCTGGGGCGGGGTGGCGGCTAGGACGCGCCCTGGGGCTTGATGCCGACCGCGCCGTAGCCCCAGACGTTCTCGACCGTGTCGAGGGGGTGGTCCGGTTCGGCGTCCGGGTTCCAGTGGGTGCGCAGGCCGGGTTCGACCAGGTCGAATCCGGCGAACATGGCCAGGATGTCGTCGTATCGGCGCATGGTCATCTCGGCGGAGGCGTTCTTCCACCCGTCGGCACCCTTGCGGCCCTGGTTCGGGTTGGCGTCGAAGGACGCGTGTGAGAGCAGGAGCATGCTGCCGGCGGGCAGCGCGTCGCGCAGCCGGGCGACGATCTCGTGCGGCTTCTCGTCGTCCCGGATGAAGTGCAGGATGGCGACCAGCATCAGCGCGACGGGCTCGCCGAAGTCGATCACCTCCAGCACCTCGGGCGCGGACAGGATGTCCTCGGGCGCGCGCAGATCGGCCTGGGTGAAGGTGATCCGGCCCGGGTCGGCGTCGGTCATCAGCGCCCGCCCGTGCACCAGCACGATCGGATCGTTGTCCACATAGGCGACCCGGGCGTCCGGGGCGATCTCGTGGGCCGCCTCGTGGGTGTTGCCCGCGGTGGGGATGCCGGTGCCGATGTCCAGGAACTGGCGGATGCCGCGGCGGGCCGCGTAGCGCACCGCGCGGCGCAGGAAGAGCCGGTTGAGTTGGAGGGTGACCGGCAGATCGGGGATCGCGGCGACGATCGCGTCCGCCGTCGCGCGATCGACCGCGAAGTTGTTCTTGCCGCCCAGCAGATAGTCGTAGATCCGGGCGGTGTGCGGGATGCTCGTGTCGATCCGAGTCGGCAGCCGACTCTCCACCTCGTCGAGCCGAGGCAACCGCCAGGCCTTCTCGTCGCCGTCCCCCGCGTTCCCCGCCGGTATGGATGTCACGTCCGCCTGCCTCCGCAGTACCGATTCCCTACGTTCGCCGACTGTACTGGGGGCATTCACGGTTTGGGCCGGCGGTGGAGGGCTGTCGAGGAATCGGTACACATCCGAAGTCGTCGGACAACCGACCGGCTCGTACCGGGATCCGGGTCGGTGCCGGCGGCCCGCGCCCCGGCACGGACCGCCGGCCGATGTCCGCCCGACTACTCGGGCTTGCCCTCGGCGACCCAGCGGGCGAACGCGTCCACCCGGTCCGCCGGCCAGGCGCCGTCACACGGCATCGTGCCCTGGCGCAGCCGGGCCAGGATCGCCTCGGCGTGCGTGCTGACGTCGGCGTGTGCCCACAGGTCGAACATGAAACTCATCGACTTGCGGTCCATCTCCCGGAACAACGGCCTGATGTGCTCGTCGAAGCCGATCGGTTCGTCCGCGGCCGGCAGGGGCATGTCGGTCGTCTCCTCTTTCGGGGGTGGCGACAGCGCCGACACCCGGGCGCCCGGGGTGGCGCCGCAGACCCACCACCAGCGCGGTACGGGCATGTGGGCCGGCGGGCGGGCGCCGGGTTGGGAGTTCTCCACCGCGATCCGCGAACCCCACTCGACGTAACCGGCGAACGCGGCGCGGAACTCGGCGTCGGTGGGCAGACCCGCGTCGTTCGCCGCGAGGCTGATCAACTGCGCCCAGCGGGCCCGCCATTCCTCCTTGAGCGCCTTGCCGGCGTGCTCGCCGACCATGTGGTCGTAGCCGCCGTAGCGCTCGCTGTACAGCTTGGGGCCGCCGAAAGTCTCGACCAGCCAGGCCGCCACCCGTTCCGGGTGATCCGGCGCCATCCGGGCGAACAGCGGTGCCAGCAGCGGGTCTTGCGGGACGTACTTGTCGTAGAAGATGTGCGTCATCCGGGTCAGCGCGGGCAGCCCGCCGGCCCATTCGTAGAGCGTGGGTTCGGCGGAGGGCGGCGGGTCGGCGAAGTCGACGTACCAGTGCATCCCGCTGCAGAACGGCTTGTTTCGCGAATGACCGCATCGACACAGGCTGTAGCGCTCGGTCGGCGCGCCCGGGCCGCGCGGCTCCGGCTCGCCGTCGGCGCCGACCAGCGGGATGCCGCCGGTGACCCGGTACGGGCCGTTCAGCGATACCTCGATCACCGGTTCGCGCTGCTGTGAAGGTGGTTCGTGCCCCTCGAGCAGGTAGTCCAGGGCGCCGGACGGGCAGGCCCGGACGGTTCGCACGATCTCGTCCATCCGGCCGCCGGACGGCGCCACGAACGGCTCCTCCTTCTGCCGGAACACCGAGGAGAGCCGGTCGGTGCACAGGCCCGAGTGCGCGCACAGGCCCCGGTTGTCGGTCACTTCGACCGGATTGCCCGGGTGGGTGTGGCGCTCGTCGGGCACTCGACCCGGATCCTTGGCACCGCTGAAGCCGATCCGGGCGTGGCTGCCGTCGCACAGCGGCTTGGTCGCCGACTCGCCGCAGCGGCACAGCGCGGTCTGCGGCAGCACCGGAATCGGTTCGCCGAGCCGGTCGGTGACGTGAGTCGCGTTGGTGACCAGGTACGGTCCGTCCGGCGCGACCTGGACGCGGGTCGGCAGCGCGCCCTGGATCTCGGTGAACTCGGCGACCAGGGCAGCCCGTTCGGCGTCACCGTCGGTGAACAGCCAGGCCAGGTGTTGCAGCGCCGCCGCGGCCTCGATCAGGCCCGTGGGCGGTTCGGGGCTGATCTGTACGCGCAACCGGGTGACGTCCGAGGCGAGTTCGCGGACCGGACCGGCCGGATCCCAGTCGGTGCCGGCGGGAGTGCCGGCGGGCGGGTCGCTCGGCTGAGGTCCGGCGGTATCCCCGCCCATCTCGATCAGCGCCTCGGTCATCGGCCGGAGCACCGTGTCGCGCAGCGGCTCGCCCGCGTCGGCGTCGGTCATCCGCCGGGTGAGTTCGTGATCGAGGACACGTGCCCGGATCAGCAGCGACCGCAGCCGGGCCGGGATCGGCGCGCCGGTCACGGCGTGCAACCGATGGGTCGGCCCGACGGGATGATGGGACGGTTGAACACGATGGTCACGCTCGCTACCCCTGTCTCGGTGCGGTGCTGATTCAATACAATACAGGAGTGTATTGAAATGGAAAGTGCCAGTCGCGGTTCCGGTCGCGCCCGGGACAGCGCGATCGACTCCCGGATCCTGGCCGTGGCGGGACGCCATCTGGCCCGGGACGGGTACGCCGGAATGTCGCTCGCGGCTGTCGCCCAGGAGGCGGGCACCACCCGTCAGGCGCTGTATCGCCGCTGGCCCGGCAAGGCCGAACTCGCCGCGGCGGTGGTCGCCGCGCTGGCCGAGGAGGACCGCGCCGACCTCGCCGCGGACAATCCGTTCACCACGCTGGTGGCCGAGTTGACCGACTTCCAGCGCGGCGTCTCGAAGTCCGGCCGGCTCTCGCTGGTCGGCACGATGCTCCAGGACACCACCGACCCGGACCTGCGCGCCCGCTACCGGGCTCGGGTGATCGCGCCGCGGCGGGCCCGGCTGCTGGCCGCGCTGGAGTCGGCCCGCCGACAGGGCCACCTCGCCGCCGACGCGGACCTGGAGATCGCGCTGACCATGTGCACCGGCGCCTGGTACGCCCGCGAACTCGCGGGCGCCCCGATCCCGCCGAACTGGCCGTACCGCACCGCGTCCCTCCTGTGGCGCGCCCTCGGCGGCACGATCCCGGCGGGAACCGCACCCCCGCATCCCGAGCCGGGACCGCCGACGGATCCGGCGTAGGACGGGCCCGGCCGACCGGGCTCACCCGGCCCGGCGGAAGCGGTCCGGCGGAGCCCGTCCGGTCGTCGGCGTGTCGGCCGGCTCGGCGTGCGGGCAGCGCTTGTCTTCCGGGTGGCCCGGGTGGCCCGTGCCACCCGGCTCGTCCTCGCGCGGTCGGCGCGGCAGCAGGAACGCGGTGAGAGCGACGAGCAGGAGGGCGGCCACGACCGCCCACAGCGTGCGCTCCAGCGCGTGGGGGTACGCCCCCGCCCGATGACCCGCGTCCGGATCGGCGGCGACATCGAAGAACAGCGTGCCCAGGATCGCCACGCCCAGCGTCGCGCCGAGCTGCTGGTCGGCGTTCAGCACGCCGGACGCGGAACCGGTCTCGTGGTCCTCCACGCTCGCCGACCGGGCGGGCCTGCCCGGCACAGGCCCGCCTCGGCAACCGACTTCGTCCCGTGCGCACCCGAAGGGCCGCGCCACCACGCGCCGTTGCCGGGCCGTTGCCGGGCCTGCCGGACCCGGCTTACCGCACCGACGCCGTCTCGGTCCGGGTGGGTGTACCCGGCGACCCGGCCGGCGGCGTCGTCGGGCGGCGCGCGGGCAGGAGCAGGCCGATCGCCGCGCCCGCGAGGGACAGGCCCGCGCCGAGCGCCGCGACCGGCACGAAGCCGTCGGCGAAGGCGGCCGGTGAGGCGTAGCTGCCCGCGCCGGCGAAGATCGCGACGGCGACGGCGATGCCGAACACGCCGCCGAGCTGGCGCGTCATGCCGTTGATCCCGGCCGCCGTGCCGATCTCGGCACGATCGACCGCGCCGACGACCGAACTCTGCACGGTGGGGATCGCCATCGAGATCCCGCAACCGGCCACGGCCAACGGGGCGATCATCGCGCCGTAGCTCGGCCCGGCCTGGGCGAGCAGCGCGAGCCACCCCATGCCGATCGCCTGGAGCAGCAACCCAGCGGTGAGCAGCGGTCGTTCACCGACCCGGTCGGCGAGCGCGCCGGCGATCGGCGCGCAGACGAACAGGGTCCCGGTCCACGGCAGCAGCCGCAGACCCGCGTCGAGCGGACCGTAGCCGAGTGTGTTCTGCAGGAACTGGGCGAAGAAGAACACGCCGATGAACAGCGACGCGGTCATGAAGAAGCCCACCGCGTTGCCCGCCGAGAAGGTCCGGGAGCGGAACAGGCGCATCGGCACCATCGGCGCGGGCGAGCGGAGTTCCCAGCGGACGAAGCCGATCGTGAGCACGGCGCCGGCCACGAACGCGCAGATCACCTCCGGGCTGCCCCACCCGACCGTGTTCCCCCGGACCAGGCCCCATACCGACCCGAACGCGCCGCCGCTCACCAGCGCGACCCCGGGCAGGTCCAGCGTCGTGCGGGGGCCGTAGCTCTCCGGCAGCCGGGTGAACACCAGCGGCAGCGCGAGCAGACCGATCGGGACGTTGAGCCAGAAGATCCACTCCCAGGACGGCCCGTCGGCGATCGCGCCGCCCACCAACGGCCCACAACCCACGCCCAGTCCGGTCACACCCTGGAGCACCCCGATCGCCATGCCCCGGCGCTCGGCCGGAAACGCCGCGCCCACCAGCGCCAGTGCGAGCGTGATCACCAGCGCCGCGCCGATACCCTGCACGGCCCGCGCCGCCACCAGCGTCGGCACGTCGCGCGACAGCGCACAGGCCGCCGAGGCGAGCACGAATCCGGCCAGGCCCGTACCGAACATCAACCGTCGACCGAACCGGTCGCCGAACGCCGCCGCGGTCGGCAACAACACCGCGAAGCTCAGGTTGTACGCGTTCACCGTCCATTCCAACTCCTCTACGGACGACCCCAGATCGTCCCGGATCGCGCCCAGGGCGGTGGACACGACCAGGGTGTCCAGGGCGGCCATCACGGACGCCACCGCGGTCAGCGTCAACACCCACCCGCGCGCGGATGCCGGGCTCGGCCCGCCGCTGTCGCCACTCATCTGTTCCTGCTCTCTCGGCCGTCGCGGCCGGATCGGGTTGTACCGATACCGATCCGGGCGCCCGGGAAAAGTCGTCGGTGGCGTGCACGGCGAGACCGGCCCGCGCCCGACCGATGAGTTTTCCGGTCGGCGCGGATCTGTAGAGAGGACGGAGCCAAGGGGGACCAGATGACCACGACGGTGCACGGCGACGAGGAATTCGTTCGGCTCACCCGCCCGTTCGAGCGCGAACTGCTCGCGTACTGCTATCGGATGCTCGGTTCGGTACACGACGCCGAGGACTCGGTGCAGGAGATCTACCTGCGCGCCTGGCGCGGCTATGCCGGCTTCGAGGGCCGGGCCGCGCTGCGGACGTGGCTGTATCGGATCGCGACCAACGTGTGTCTGCGCGCGCTGGAACGACGTCGGGGGCGCCGCGACCTCCCGGCCGGCCTCGGTGGGCCGACCGAGGACCCGACCGCCCCGTTGGCCGCCGCGCTGCCCGAACCGGCGTGGCTGCAGCCGATTCCGGACGCGCTGTTCGTCGCCGAGACCCGCGAGGCGGCGGTCGCGGCCGACCCGGCCGCGATCGTGACCGCGCGCGAGGGCATGCGGTTGGCGCTGACCGCCGCGTTCCAATACCTGCCGCCGCGACAACGCGCGGTCCTGATCCTGCGGGACGTGCTGGGCACCCGGGCCGCCGAGGCGGCCGACCTGCTCGGGATCAGCACGGCCGCGGTCAACAGCGTGCTCCAGCGGGCCCGGGCCCGACTTGCCGAGGTGGCGCCGGTGGCGAGCGAGGTCCGCGGGCCCGGCGAGCCGGCCCGACGCGCACTGCTGGACCGCTACGCCGCCGCCTTCGAGAACGCCGACATGGCCGCGCTGATGGGGGTGCTGACCGAGGACGCGGTCTGGGAGATGCCGCCGACGCCGTCGTGGTTCGTCGGACCCGAGGCGATCGTGGCGCTGATCGCGGCCCGCTGCCCGGCGCTGCTGCGCGGAGGCCGGATGATCCGCACGGCGGCCAACGGCCAACCCGCGTTCGCGCTGTACGCGCCGGATCCGGACGGGGTGCTGCGCCCGCACGCGATCCAGGTGCTCACCCTTGCCGACGCGGGCGTGACCCGGGTGGTGTCGTTCATGGATCGGGCGCTGTTCCCGACGTTCGGCCTGCCGGACCGGCCGCCCGGTCGCTGAGCGCCGACCCGGGCCGAGGGTCAGGGGTGCACGGTCTCCATGGCCGGGCGCAGCCGGCCCAGGAGGGTGTACAGCGCGAGGCGCTCGTCGGTGGTGAGCCCGTCCAGTGCCGCGCGGGTGGTGCGCATCTCGCTGCGGATGCGGCGGATCGTGGCGTGGCCCTCCTCGGTGGCCACCACGTTCTTGACCCGGCGGTCGTTGGGGTTGGGCTCGCGGCGCACCAGGCCGCGCGATTCGAGCCGGTCCACGATGCCGGTGACGTTGGAGGCGTCGCACACCAGGCGGTCGGCGAGCCCGCGCATCGGCAGCGGGCGGCGGAGCAGGGAGAGCGTCTTGGCCTGCACCGAGGTCAGGCCGTGCCGGCTGACCACCGCGGCGAAGTCGTGGAAGTACGCGGTGCCCACGGCGGCCATGGCGTCCATGATCTCGGCCGTGCTCGGGGTGCTGGGATCGACGTCGGTGTCCGTGGCGCTGCTCATGGATCCAAGCTAACGCAAAAAGGTTGAGGACTTCAACCTTTGAACTTGACGTAGCAATTTGCGGGTGTCTACGGTCGGTCCTATTGCTTGAAGACTTCAACCATCGAGGCTGCAAAGCTTCGCCAGGGCGTCCCGAACCCGGTCGTCCCGAACCCGACTTTCCGAAGAAAGAGCGTCTCCGTGAGTCCCACCCCGCCCGGCACCGGCACCGGCACCAGTACCGCCACCGCCACCGCCGACAAGCCAGGATCCGGTGCCCCGCTGATCCTCGCGCTCGGCCTGGCCGCCATGGTCGTCGCGATGGCGCAGACCCAGGTCATCCCGATCCTCGGGCTGCTCCAGCAGGAGTTGGGCACCACGCCCGCCGGGGTCGGTTGGGTGACCACCGCGACGCTGCTGTCCGCGGCGGTGTTCACCCCGCTGCTCGGCCGCTTCGGTGACCAGCACGGCAAGAAGCCGACGCTGATCGGCGTCCTGGGCGTGATGATCGCCGGCTCGGTGCTGGCGGCGGTGACGTCCTCGCTGCCGCTGCTGATCCTGGGGCGGGTGCTCCAGGGCGCGGCCACCGCGATCTTCCCGCTCGCGCTGTCGATCATCCGCGAGGAACTGCCGGTGGAGAAGCTGCCCGGCGCGATGTCGCTGATCAGCGGCACGCTCGCGTTCGGCAGCGGGCTCTCGCTGGTGGCCACCGGACTGCTCACCCGCGGCGACGACCCGAACTACCACCTGGTCTTCTGGTTCTCCGCGATCCTGTCCGGCGTCGCCCTGCTCGCGGTGATCCTCCGGGTGCCGGCCAGTCGTACCAAGGTGGGCGGCCGGATCGACCTGCTCGGCGCGGCGACCCTCGGCCTGTTCCTGGTGCTGCTGCTCCTGGGCATCTCGCAGGGGCACGAATGGGGCTGGGCGTCCGGCCGGACGATCGGCTCCTTCGTCGGCGCCGTGCTGATGGCGGGCGTGTGGGTCCAGGTCGAGCGCCGGGTCGCCGACCCGCTGGTGGACCTGCGGATGTTCGTGCACCGTCCGGTCCTGCTCACCAACCTGGCCGGCCTGTTCGTCGGCTTCGCGGCGTTCAGCCAGTTCATCGGCATCTCCTACCTGGTCCAGATGCCGGAGCGGGTGGCCGGGTACGGATTCACCGCGTCGGTGCTGCGCGCCTCGGTCGAATACCTGCTCCCGGGCGCGCTGATCTCGCTGCTCGCGGCGCCGCTGGGCGGCCTCCTGGTCGGCCGGATCGGTGCCCGGATGACCCTGGTGATCGGCTCGCTGGTCGGCATCGCCGGCTTCGTGTGGCTGGCCTTCGGGCACGGCGCCTCGGCGTCGGTGATCCTCGCGGGCATGCTCACCGGCATCTCGATCTCGTTCGGGTACGCGGCGATGCCCGCGCTGATCGTGGCCAACGTGCCGCACCACCAGACCGGTATCGCGAACGGGATCAACTCCATCTCGCGCAGCGTCGGCAGCTCGATCGCCAGCGCCGTGATCACCTCGCTGCTCGCCTCCAAGTCGGTCGCCGGCCTGCCCGCGGGCTTCCCGCCGATTCCGGCCGAGAGCCGGTTCACGCTGAGCTTCGTGATCGCCGGGGTGATGCTCGTGCTGGTCGTCGGGGTGGCGTTGCTCGGCCTCAAGCGGGTACCCGCAAGGGCCGAACCGGTCGTCGTGTCCGTGCCGCGAACCCAGGAGTCCGTGGACGCCTGACGGCCGAACCACCGCACGGGACGCCCCGTCCGACCGGTACCCGCACCACTCCCTGTTTCCCGATCCACTCCGCACCGCCGAGGAAGGCCACGCCCGATGACACCCACCACCAGCCGCGAATGGCACATCCTGGCCCGCCCCAAGGGCTGGCCCAAGGAGGAGGACTTCGCCCTGCGCGAGGTCGAGATCCCGGAGCTCGCCGACGGGCAGATGCTGATCCGCAACCTGTTCCTGTCGGTCGACCCCGCGATGCGCGGTCGGATGAACGACGTCAAGTCGTACACCCCGCCGTTCAAGCTGAACGAGGCCATGGAGGGCGGTGCGGTCGGCCGGGTCGTCGCGTCCAAGGCGGCCGGCTTCGAGGTGGGCGACGCGGTGCAGCACTGGCTCGGCTGGCGCGAGTACTCGGTGGTCGCCGGCAAGGGCGCCGGCGCCGTCAAGGTCGACCCCGACCTCGCGCCGCTGTCCGCCTACCTGGGCGTCCTGGGCATGCCGGGCATGACCGCGTGGGCGGGCCTGCTCGACGTCGCGTCCTTCAAGCCCGGCGACGCGGTGTTCGTCTCCGGCGCGGCCGGCGCGGTGGGCAGCCAGGTCGGCCAGATCGCCCGGCTCAAGGGCGCCTCGCGGGTGATCGGCAGTGCCGGCTCGGCGGACAAGGTCAAGCTGCTGGTGGACGAGTACGGCTTCGACGCCGCGTTCAACTACAAGGACGGGCCGGTCGCCGCGCAACTCGCCGAGGCCGCGCCGGACGGCATCGACGTGTACTTCGACAACGTCGGCGGCGAGCACCTGGAGGCCGCGATCGGCGCGCTGCACACACACGGCCGGGTCGCGATGTGCGGGGCCATCGCGCAGTACAACGCCACCGAGCCGACCCCGGCGCCGCGCAACCTGGCGTTGTCGATCGGCAAGCGGCTGCGGCTCCAGGGCTTCATCGTGATCGACCACTTCGGCAGGCGGGACGAGTTCCTCGCCGAGGTCGGCGGTTGGATCAAGGAGGGCAAGCTGAAGTACCGCGAGACGGTGGTCGAAGGGATCGAGAACAACCTCGACGCGCTGCTGGGCATGCTGCGCGGGGAGAACACCGGGAAGATGGTCGTCGCCCTGCCGGAGTGAGAGCCGGGCACGTTCGCGTCGCGGGAGCGGACCTGCCGAAGGGCCGCGCGTGGGGGTTGGACGCGCGGCCCTTCGGGGTCTTTCAGGGGGACGATCCGGCTCGGGGGAGCGGAATTTCGGTCAGCCGATGAACAGGTAGTCGGCCTGGTAGGGCACCTCGGCGGTGGGCCGGGTCGCCGGGTCGCACGGGCCGGCCGGGGCCACGCCGCCCTGCGTGTTCAGCCGCAGCACCTGGGTGGTCGCGGAGAGCAGCAGGCCCGGCTTGCCGGTCTGGGTCGCGTTCAGCACCAGTTCGGGGATGTTGCCGTCCCCGTTCGGCAGCTTGGTCGCCACCGCGCCGGTCACCGCGCTGCCGTCCGGGGCGATCCACTGCGGCGGGCCGGCGGTCGGGTTCACGAAGCTGTGCTTGAGGTCGCCCTGGAGCCTGGCCGCCACGTCGAGCTGGGTGAAGGAGCTCGCGCCGTCCTTGGTCGTGCACTGGTAGATCTGCTTGCCCGTGAGCACCGACAGGTTCAGCGCCGGCGACTTCGGGGCCACCTTGCGGTCGAGCTGTCCGCGCACCGCGCCGCCCGGGAACTCGCCCGTGTGCAGGTTGGTGTAGTAGTTCGCCGGTGTCGCGTTGATCCGCTCGACGACGGCCGGGTCGATCCCCTCCACGGTGCCGGCCAGGCCGGTCACCGACTGCGGCAGCCCGCCCTTCGCGTCGAACAGCGGCGCGACCACGTCACCGTTGGCGCCCGCCGCGGCCTTGTGCAGGTGGCCCAGTGTGGGCGGGGCGACGCCGGTCCAGGAGAACGACCAGTCGACGCAGTTGCCCCACGGGCGGACCGAGGTGTCCGCGCGACCGTTCGGGTCGCCGGTCTTCTTGCCCTCGGCGTTCTGCACCTCCTGCTTCCCGTTCGCCTCGGCGGGCAACGTGCCGTTCTTGAGCACGCTGTTCATCTCGACCGGGCGGGCGAGCTCGACCAACTGGCCGCGGATCGCGCCGCCGGGGAACTCGCCGGTGTGCACGTTGAAGTACAGGCTCGCCGGGTCGCTCTTGATCTTCTCCAGCAGCGCCACGTCGGTGACCTTGACGCTTCCGGTCACCGCGTTCGCGGTGTCGGGCAGCGCGGTCGCGAAGAACGGCACCTTGACCTCGCCGTTCTTGCCCTTGCCGCCCAGGTGCAGGTGGGCCGCGGTCGGCGCGCCGGTGCCCTCCCAGCGGATCCCGAAGCTGACCTGGTCGCCCTTGATCCGGACCAGCGCGGTGCCCTTGCCGTCCTTGTCGCCCACCGCGGCGTTGCCGCCGGGGACCTCGTTCGCGCCGGACAGGCCCGCGGCGAAGAAGGTCTCCTCGCCGGTCGCGGGTTCGGCCGCGCCGGTGGTGGTCCGGTCGGAGGCGGGAACGGCTCCGCCGTGCTCGGAGCCGTGCTCGCCGCCGTGTTCGCCCCCGGGCGAGCCGGGGTCGTTGCCCGCCTCGGCCGCGGCCACGTTGGTCGAACCGTTCTTTGTGGCACCGGACTTGGTGTCCGACGACGAGCATCCGGTGACCGCGAGCGCGAGCGTGGCGGCGAAGGCGACGGTGGGCAGCGTGTACTTGCGTGCGGACATGACGAGTCTCCCCGAAGACATGGGTCCTGGAATGCGCGTGGGTTGTCCGGCCGGGCCTCGTCCGCGTGCGTGGCGCGGGGGCGCGCGGGCCGGAGTCACCGCCGCGGTGTCGTTACCGCGGCGTCGTTGCCGTGGTGCTGTTGCCGTGGTGCTGTGCCGTGGTGCCTGTGGACGGCCAAGCGGCTTGTGCCGCCCGGCAGTCGGCCGGGAGCGGTGGAGGGCCCGGGCCGCGCCACCGCTCGGTTCGATCAGTAGCCGTAGCCGCCGGTCGAGGGCTTGTCGCTCGGCGGCGCCGTGGTCGCGGTCACGCCGGCCTTCTTGCCGTCGGGGGTCACCGCGAACCAAGTGCCGCCCACACCCTGGCCCTTGGTCTCGCCGGGCTTGGTGTCGGCCGCGAACCGGTACACCGGCCAGCCGCCGATGGTGACCTGGGTGCTGCCGTCGCCGCGGGTCACGCTGCCGACGACGGACTGGTCGACGCCGTTGAGGGTGACGCCGCCGGTGGTGGTGACGGCGGGCCACTTCGCGAGGCAGTCGCCCTCGCAGTTCGACTTGGACGGCTTGGCGGTGTCCTTGTCGAAGCGGTACAGCGTGAAGCCGGAGCCGTCGGCGACGATCGGGCCGAGCTTGGCGTCCGTGCCCGCCTTCAGCACGGCCTTGCCCGCCGTACCGTTCGCACTCTGAGCGGGCGCGGCGGGCGTGCCGGGCGTGTTCGGCGCGGGCTGGGACTGCTGCCCGGGCTGCGTCGCGGTGCCGGCGGCCTTGCCGTCGTCCTTCGAGTCACTGCCGCACGCGGACAGACCGAGACCGAGCGCACCGGCGATGGCGACGGCGGCGAGGCTGCGGGTGCTGAAAACAGACATGGTGAACCCCCGGAAGATGATCGATGGTTTTGCCGAAC
Organism: Embleya sp. NPDC001921; assembly: GCF_053594475.1. NCBI lineage: Bacteria > Bacillati > Actinomycetota > Actinomycetes > Kitasatosporales > Streptomycetaceae > Embleya > Embleya sp. NPDC001921. The sequence goes on along the minus strand of NZ_JBSFEO010000001.1, from coordinate 23,068 downwards.
GGCGGTACGGGAGACGGATTTTGGGTCCCGTTCCCGAGTCGACCGGTTCGCGTGCCGGTCGTTGCGCGTCGACATCCAGCAGTACGGGGGAGGGGTCGGAAAGGGTTCAGCGCCGGCGAAAGTTTTTTTCGGCGACTCGCGGCCGAACCCGAACCGGCCCCGGCGGGAACCTCCGCCGGGGCCGGAACACGCAGGTCGGCGGCCTACCAGGCGGCCGGCGCGTAGTCCTTGAGGAAGCAGCCGTACAGGTCCTCGCCGGCCTCGCCCCGCACGATCGGGTCGTACACCCGGGCCGCGCCGTCGACCAGGTCGAGCGGCGCGTGGAAGCCCTCGTCGGCGAGTCGCATCTTCTGCGGGTGCGGGCGCTCGTCGGTGATCCAGCCGGTGTCCACGGCCGTCATCAGGATGCCGTCGGAGAGCATCTCCTCGGCACTGGTGCGGGTCAGCATGTTCAGCGCGGCCTTGGCCATGTTCGTGTGCGGGTGGCCGGGGCCCTTGTAGCCGCGGCTGAACTGGCCCTCCATCGCGGACACGTTGACCACGTACTTGCGCCGGGCCTCGGCTGCGGCCATCGCCGGACGCAGCCGGCTGACCAGCACGAACGGCGCGGTCACGTTGCACAGTTGCACTTCGAGCAACTCGACCGGGTCCACCTCGTGCACGCGCTGCGTCCAACTGTTGACCGGGTCCAGGTCGGGGACCAGGCCGCCCGCGTCGATCGCGGTGCCGGTCTCGATCCGGGCGGGTGAGGCCGAACCGCTGGTCAGGGCGAGCGCGGTGAGTGCCTGCGGGGTCAGCGCCTGCTCCTCCGCGCGGGACTGGCCGGGCAGCAGGACGTGGCCGCTGCCGCCGATGTGTCCGAACGAGACCATCTCCGGCAGTTCGCCGGCGGGCAGCGGCGCGGCCTCGGCGGCGGCCAGTGCCGCGTACGCCTGCGGGGTCCGGCGGACCGTCTGCGCGGCGTTGTTGATCAGGATGTCCAGCGGTCCGGCCTCGGCCACCGAGTCGGCCAGCGCGACCACCTGGGCCGGGTCGCGCAGGTCTATCCCGGCGATCTTGAGCCGGTGCAGCCAGTCCGCGCTGTCCGGCATCGCGGCGAAGCGGCGGATCGCGTCGTTGGGGAAGCGGGTGGTGATCGTGGTGTGCGCGCCGTCGCGGAGCAGGCGCAGCGCGATGTACATGCCGATCTTGGCCCGGCCGCCGGTGAGCAGGGCGCGGCGTCCGGTCAGGTCCGTGCGCTGGTCGCGGCGGGCCCGGTTCTCGGCGGCGCACTCGGGACAGAGCTGGTGGTAGAACGCGTCCACCTCGCGGTAGCGCTTCTTGCAGATGTAGCAGGCTCGGGCGCGTTCCAGGACGCCGGCGATCTCGGTCGTGGTGACCGTGGTCAGCGCGATGCCGAGGGTCTCGTCGTCGATCCGGCCCGGCGCGCCGGTCGCGGTGGCGGCGGTGACCGCCTCGTCGTTGGCGATCACCCGGTCCCGGCGCTCCTTGCGGCGGCGCTCCTTGACGCTCTTGTAGATCCCGGCCGTGGCCCGCCGGATCCGCACCGCGTCCGGGTGCTCGACGTCCAGTTCCTCGACCTCGGCGAGCACGCTCAGGCACAACTCCATACGCGCGGGATCGATGCCCTCCGCCACGCCCGTGTCCGCCTGAATCTCGCTACTCGCTGTCATCGCCGTTGCCGTTTCCTGTGCTCGCCGCCGCCACAAAACCCCGGCGGAACTCTACGTCGTGCCGAGACCTGGACCAATTCTCGCGTGCTCGGCCCGAGAGCGGCGCGGGCCGGTCGGCGCACATCACGGACGGCCACGGCCTCGGCCCGGCGGTCGATCGGGACGGGTGTCCCGATCGGTGCGGAGCCGCGGTCGGGGGTCGCGCTCCCGGGCAACCCCGCGGCCCGGGAACGCGACGTATTCGGGGCGGTCCGCTCGGTGGCCGTCCGCTGGGTGGCGGTCCGCCGGGGTGGCGGTCCGTTCAGGCGCGGGACCAGCCGTAGGTGCGCTCGACGGTGATCCGGATGACCACGCGGTGTTCCGTCGCCATCACGTCGCGGTATTCGGCCCAGTCCGGGTGCTCGCCGACGATCAGGCGGTAGACCTCGACGAGTTCGTCGGCGATCGGGTCGTCGGGCGACTGGCACGCGGCGCTGATCTCGGCGTGGCCCTCGGCGACCAGGTAGGCGTCGTAGTCGGGAGCGGTGACCAGGAAGCTCGCGCGCGGGTCGCGGGCCAGGTTGCGGGTCTTGGCGCGGTCGACGGTGGCCGAGACCCGGATCAACCGGCGGTCCGGCTCCCACAGGTAGGAGACCGGGGAGAGTTGGGGGCGGCCGTCCCGCTTGAGAGTGGTGAGGACGCCGCGTCGGTCGGTGCCGAGGAGTTTCGTGTCCATCGTGGGCGACTCGCTTTCGATGCGGGCTTCGGTGTCAGTCGAGGCAGGAACCAGTGGGTCAGCGGCCCGATGGCCAGGGTGAAGACGATCGTGCCGACGCCGACCGTGCCGCCGAGCAGGACGCCCGTTCCCAGGACGCTCACCTCGATCACGGTGCGGCCCAGCCGGATCGAGTGGCCGCGAGCGGCCCAACCGGTCATCAGCCCGTCGCGCGGGCCCGGGCCGAGTCCCGCGCCGATGTACAACCCGGTGGCGAGCGCGGTCAGCACGATCGCGGCGGCCAACAGCGTCGCCCGCAGCGGCAGATTCTCCGGTGCGGGCATCAGCCACAACACGCCGTCCACCACCAGGCCGACGACCACGACGTTGGCGATCGTGCCGAACCCGGGTCGCTGCCGCAGCGGGATCCACAGCAGCAGCACCAGGACGGCGGTGCCGATCACGATCTGCCCGAACGGCAGCCCGGTCCGGTCCGCGACGCCCTCGTGCAGCACGTTCCACGCGTCCAGGCCGAGTCGGGCGCGCACCATCAGCGCGATGCCGACGCCGAACAGGGTCAGGCCGAGGAACAGGCGGATCAGCCGATTCGGCAGGCGAGCGGGGGCGGTCACGAGGCATCCGCCTTCCTGTGCGCACTCCCGGCGCGCTCGTCGGGGTCGGCGAAGTAGTTGATGTGTCATGTAGATCCTCCGGGCAAGTACATGACATGTCAAGTAGCTGCTAGATTGGTGGCCATGGCCCGCATCGAGGAGACGCCTTGGCTGGACCCCGGGCAGCAGCGCGCGTGGCGGGGGTATCGCCGGTTGCGACTGCTCGTGGATACCCGGGTGGCCCGTGACCTGGCCGTCGACTCGGGGCTGTCGGACCCCGACTACGACGTGCTGTCCGAGCTGTCCGAGGCGACCGGCCATCGCCGCCGGCTGGGCGAGTTGGCCGAGCGCATGTTGTGGTCGCAGAGCCGGATGTCGCACCACGTCAAACGCATGCAGCAGCGCGGCCTGGTCAAACGCGAGGAGTGTGCGGGCGACGGCCGCGGCGCCGAGATCGTGCTGACCGCCGAGGGGCTGCGGGTGATCGAGGAGGCGGCGCCGCAGCACGTCGCCTCGGTCCGGCGCAACCTGATCGACCTGCTCACCGAGGAACAGATCGCGATGCTGGCGCAGATCGCGGACACGGTGGTCGCACGCATCGAACCGCGCACCTGACCGTCCCGATCGGGTGGCCCCGGGAAGCGCCCGCTCCGGACAAGAGGCGCGCTCCCGCCACCACGAGAACCGCCCACGGCCGAAGTCGTGGGCGGTCGGCCGGAGCACCCGGCGTGGAGCGGTCGGCCGGTCAGGCGTCCTGCGCGTAGCCCTTGGCGACGTGCTCCAACCACCACTGCGGTGCGGCGTTCATCAACGTGCCGAAGTCCCAGTAGTCGTGCCAGCGCACGATCTCGCCGTTCCGGAACTCGTGGATCGACACGAACGGCAGCACCACCTGCTCGCCGCTCTCCCAGTGCCACTCCTCGGCGTGCTCGGTCACCACGAGGTCGCCTTCGGCGACGGTGCTCTTGTGGTGGTGGATGTAGCCCGAGAGCATCTCCAGGCCCAGCCGCAGCCGGGCCTCCACGGCCGCCGGTCCGGTCGCGCCGGGCCCGGGCGCGGCGACGTCCGTGTAGTGTCCGTCGGCGGCGAAGTAGGCCGCGACCTTGGCGAAGTCGCGGGCGTACAGGTCCTGCCAGAACTGCTCGATCAGCCGCTTGTTCGCGGTCGCGTCACTCATGGCGCGCACCCTACGCACGCGCGCCGAAACTAAACAGAGGCAAGCTTCTCGGCGGGAATGTCCCAGGACGGGAATGTCCCAGGACAGGCGATGGGCACGCCCTAGGTTCGCCACACGCCCGCCGCCGCCGGGTTGGCCGGCGGGTGTGCCAGCAGTGCCCAGAAGCGGTCCACGACCTCGTCCGGATCCACCGTCGTGCCCCGCGGCTCATCGGTGTCGGAGCGCGGCACCCAGGACAGGGACAGCGTCGCGCGGGAGGCGAACTCGTCGTTGAGGGTCTCCAGCGCGGCCGACACCCGACCGCGGCGCAGCGCGAGCAGCGTCGCGATCTTGCCGACCCGGCCCTGCCAGCGCCCGAGCGCCGAGTCCACCACCAGTTCACGCAGCACGGGCGCGGCGCCGGCCACCTCGGCCAGGCCGCGCAGGTCGAGCGAGAGCTCGCGCACCAGCACCGCGGTGGCGCGCTCGTCGCCACGCCAGCGGTTGTCCGCCTCGGCCCGCAGGTAGAGCGGCTCGGGCAGGCCGAGCCGCCGGGCCAACTCCGATTTGGACAGCCGAGCGCCCAACCGGTGTTCGCGCAAGGTGCCCGGACGGCCCATCAGTTCGGCCGGCGAACACCACAACGCCTCGGCCAGCGCGAGCAGTTCCGGCTCGCCCGGGCGCGCCGTGCCCGCCTCCCACGCCGCGACGTCGGTGGCCGTGACCCGGGTACGAAACGCCGCCATCGCCGCGGCCACCTGTGCGAAGGTCAGGCCCAGCGCGCGACGTTGTCGCCCCGCCGCCCCGGGCGCGAACGGCGGATGGTCCGCGAAACCTCGAAGTGACCGCACGGGCACAGGGTAGGGCGGGCCGCGCCGTCCGCGAATCGGTGTGATCACCCCATGCCGACCCCGAGATCTCGGCTCGGATTGGGCAGATCCTCCGACAACCGCGACCCGGGCGGGCCCGGGCGGCCGACGCCGGTCAGGCGCGATCCAGGACCAGCGCGGTGAGCAGCGGCGCGTCCGGCCAGGCCGGACGCAGGTCGCCGAGCACCCGATAACCCCACCGCAGGTACAGCGCGAGGACCTTGGGGTGGGTCGGATCCACCAACAGGGTCACCCGCTGTTCGGTGCGGGCCGCGAGGAGCGTGTCGTGGATGGTGCGCGCCGCGCCGGAACCGCGCCACGGTTCGCGGACCATCAACTCGTTGAGCGCGAACGTACGCCGGCCGTCCTCCTCGATGTCCGCCGCCGGCACCGGCTCGGTGAGTCCGGTCCACCAGCGCGCGCCGGCCTGGAGTGTGTACCCGAAGGCGTAGCCGACCGGGACGTCGCGGCTCCACCCCACGACGCACTCGAAGCCGGGCGCCGCGGCATAGCGCGCCAACCGCTCCGCGAAGGTCGGCACCGAGTGGAAGGGCCGGTCCAGATCCGCCGCGTAGACCTCGGCGTAGATGTCGAGCAGCACCCGCCGGATCTCGTCGAGGTCACCGCCCCGGTGATGGGTCCGCGCGATGTCGGTTGCCACGCTTCCTCCAGATCGAGGTCATCGGCCCCCCGGCACGGGATCTTCCCCACTCCCGCGTCGGCCCACGCACGACGAGCCTGATGATCCGTCAACAGCCTTGCGCGACAAGGAAATACTCGACGCGGTCGGGCTTCGCGTGGTCCCCTGCAAGGATGGCTGACCCCCTCCACGAACGTGACCTCGCCCGGCCCGCCCTCGACCTGGTGGCCAAGGCCGCCGGGCCCTACCTGGAGGCGCTGCCCGGCCTGCCGGTGCGGATCCCGGCCGCCGACGTGCTCTTCGACCGGCTGGGCGGACCGCTGCCCGAGCGCGGCGACGGCACGTTGGCCAGCGTCGAGGAACTGCTCGACGTGGGCACCCGCGCCGCGACGCAGTCCTCGGGGCCCCGGTTCTTCCACTTCGTCGTGGGCGGTGCCACCCCGGCCGCCCAGGCGGGCGACTGGATCACCGGTCTGCTCGACCAGGTGGCCGGACTGTGGGCCGCGTCCCCGCTGGCGACCGAGACCGAGACGGTGGTGCTCGGTTGGCTCAAGGACCTGTTCGGGCTGCCCGACTCGTACGGCGCGGTGCTCACCCCGAGCGCGACGTTCGCCAACCTCACCGCGCTCACCTGCGCGCGGCACTGGTGGGCCGCGCAACACGGCGTGGACGTCAGCGCCGACGGGCTGGCCGGATTGCCGACCATGCCGGTGCTCACCAGCGGCTACGTGCATCCCAGCAATCGCAAGGCCCTGCAGATCCTGGGCTGCGGGCGGGACACGCTCCGGGTGTGCGCGCGCGACGACGCGGGTCGGGTGGACATCGACGCGATGGAGCGCGCGCTGATCGAGATCGACGGGCCCGCCGTACTCATCGCCACCGCCGGCGAGGTGGACACCGGCGACTTCGACCCGATCGACGCGCTCGCCGACCTGGCCCGACGCTACGGTGCGTGGCTGCACGTGGACGGCGCGTTCGGCCTGTTCGCCGGCGTCTCGCCGCGGCTGCGGCACCTGGTCAAGGGCGTCGAGCGGGCCCACTCGGTGGCCTCCGACGGGCACAAATGGCTCAACGTGCCGTACGAGAGCGGATTCGTGTTCGTCCGCGACGCCGAAGTGATGGGCAGGGCGTTCGGTGCGTGGAACGCCCCGTATCTGCCCGGCGCCGGCGACACCCACCTCAACTACGGCTCGCTCGGACCGGAGTCCTCGCGCCGGGCCCGGGCGCTGCCGATCTGGGCCACCCTGCGCGCGTACGGCCGATCCGGGTACCGGGCGATGATCGAGCGGCACAACGACCTCGCGAACCACCTCGGCGCGCTGGTCGAGCAGGCCCCCGACCTGGAATTGCTGGCCCCGGTGCGCCTGTGCGTCGTGTGTTTGCGCTACCGCCCGACGGCGCCGACCGGCGAGGCCGAACTGGACGAACTCAACCGCCGACTCGGCGCCGAACTCAACGAGGACGGCCGGGTGTACGCGGGCACCACCGTCTACCGGGGCCGGGTCGCGCTGCGCCCGGCGATCGTGAACTGGCGAACCACCGAGGCGGACGTCGAACTGCTCGCGGACGTGGTCCGGGAGATCGGCGCGCGGGTGGCCGCGGACCTTCGCGCGGAGCCCCTCGGATAGGTCTTCGAACAAGTCCGCGATCGCACCGCGTGAAGCGAATCATTCGGGGCAGACGTCGGGCGGAGGTGGTTCAAGATGATTCCGCTGCTTGTAGTGCTTTTGCTCGCTTTGATCCTGTTCGGTGCAGGATTCGCCCTGAAAGCCCTCTGGTGGATAGCCGTGATCGTGCTGGTGCTCTGGGCCCTCGGGTTCGTGTTCCGCAGCGCCGGCGCGGGTGGTCGTCGTGGGCGTTGGTACCGCTGGTAGTCGACGCGTCGCCGAACCGCCGGACGTGGGGCCCGTCGTATGCGACGGGCCCCGCGGCCGCGCCCGGGATCGGTTGCCGCGGATCCGGCCCGAGCCGGCGCGATCCGGTGTCGAAACGATTCCGCGAGGGGGTCTGGGCGGCGGAACGGGAGGAGTACTTTGGGGAGACCGAGGGCACCTCGTATGCCGTCACCCATGGCGGCGTCGTCTGCGGCGATCCGGACATCCGCGCACCAGACCGACCAGAGGATTCGAACCCATGTACTCACAGCACTCGATCGCGGGACACCGCCGAAGCTCCCGACCGGAGACCACGGTCGAGATGACCTACGGCCTGGCCTGCACGATGTGCGGCCGCGACCTGCGGGCCGCAGCGGACCGACCCGCGCACGACGCGGTGCCGGTCGGGCATGTGGAGGAACGGCAGACCTTCGCCTGCCGCGGCGTGTGCGCGCGGTTCGCGAGCGGTTCGGCGGACGGGATCGCCGAGGAGCCGGTGCCCCTGGAGCAGCGGATGGCGGCCTTCCCGACCGAATGACCGCGGACCGACCGCCGACCGTCACCGCCGACCACCACCGTCGGCCGGTCGCCGGCGGTCGTCCGGCGCTCAGGCGCTGGTGCGCTTGCGCGTGGTCTTCTTCGCCGCGCTCTTCTTCGAGCTCGACTTCGCCGCGGTCCCGGCCGAGGACTTGGTCCCCGACGAGGCCTTCGTCGAGGTCTTCGCGGAGGTCTTCGCCGCCGGCTTGCGCGCGGCACTCGTGCGGCCCGACGAGGCCCGGCCGTGTCCCTTGTTCGCCGCCTCGACGCTCGCGGTGAGCGCGGCCATCAGGTCGACCACGTTGTCCGGAGTCTCGGCCTGCTCTTCCTCGGCGGCGGCCGGGGCGGTGCCCTCCAGGCGCGCGACGACCAGCGAGTCGAGCGCCTCCTTGTAGTCGTCGTGCAGCGCCTGGAAGTCGAAGTCCTCGCTCAGCGTGTCCATCAACGACGTGGCCATCTTCAACTCCTGCGGCCGGATGTCGAACCGGCCCTCGGGGGCCAGCCCCTCGGACGTGCGCACCTCGTCCGGCCAGAGCATGGTCTGCAGGATCAGGATGTCGTCGTGCACGCGCAGCAGGGCCAGGCTCTCCCGGGTGCGCAGGGTGATCTTGGTGACGGCGGACTTGCCCGCCTTGTTCAGCGCCTCGCGCAGCAGCACGTACGGCTTGGCGGCGGCGGGGGTCGCGGTCTGGAGGTAGTACGCCTTGGACAACATCAGCGGGTCGATCTCGTCCACGTCCACGAACGCGAGCACGTCGATGACCTTCTTGCTGGGCAGCGGCAACTCCTTCATGTCCTCGTCGGTGAGCACCGCCTGCCGGCCGTCGGGCGCCTCGTACGCCTTGGCGATCTCCTTGTACGGGACCTCACGCTCCTCCAACTCGCAGTAGCGCTTGAGGCGGATCCGGCCGCCGTCCTTCTCGTGCACCTGATGCAGAGGCACGTTGTGTTCCTCGGTGGCGGGGAAGAGTTGGACCGGGATGCTCACCAGTCCGAACGTGATCGCGCCTTTCCAACTGCTGCGCATCGGCTCTCCACTTTCGCGGACTATGCATCGAAATCTGGACACAAGGGGACCTTTACCGTATGCCGGACCGCATCGCCACGACAGTCGACGGACGTTCGCTGACGCTCACCCACCTGGACAAGGTGTGGTGGCCCGAGACCGGCTACACCAAGGGCCAGGCGCTGGACTACTACGCCAAGGTCGCCCCGGTCCTGCTCCCGCACCTGACCGGGCGCCCGGTCACGTTCATCCGCTTTCCACACGGTGTGGACGGCGGGAGCCGCTTCTACAACAAGCACGTGCCGCCGGGTGCGCCCGACTGGGTGAGCACGATCGAGGTGGTCGGCCGGGACGAGAGCAGGCGGCAGGTCGACGTCGACTCGCTGGCCACCCTGATGTGGGCGGCCAACCTGGCCGCGATCGAGCTGCACGTGCCGCAGTGGGGCGCCGACCCCGACGGCCACGATCGGCTGGTGCTGGACCTGGACCCCGGGCCGGGAGCGGGCATGGGGGAATGCCGCGAGGTCGCGCTGCTGGCCCGCGACCTGCTCGCGGCGGACGGGTTGACCTGCGTGGCCAAGACCTCGGGCAGCAAGGGGCTGCACCTGTACGCGGCCCTGGAGCCGACCCCGGAGGCCGCGGTCGGGGCGTACGCCAAGGCGCTCGCGGTGCGCCTGGAGCGGGATCGGCCGGATCTGGTCGTGCACCGGATGGCCAAGAACCTGCGAGCGGGACACGTGTTCGTGGACTGGAGCCAGAACGCCAGTGCCAAGACCACCGCCGCGCCGTACACCCTGCGCGCCCAGCCCGAGCCGACCGTGTCGACGCCGGTGTCCTGGGCCGAGATCGAGTCGGAGGACGAGCTGGTGTTCGACCCGGCCCAGGTCCTCGAACGGGTGGCGCGCGACGGCGACGTCTTCGCGCCGCTGCTGGCCGCGAAGACCACCGGCCGGCTGCCGTAGGACACGCCCCGCGGGCATCGGGGCCGGCCCGGATCAGTCCTCGGCCAGGTCCGGGCGCAGACGATGCCAGGACGGGTGGCGCAACAGACCCGCGCGAGTGAGTGTCGCGTACCGGACCTCGCCGATCAGCCGGGGCAGCACCCAGCGCGCGCCGACCACCTCCGGCTCCGGCGTGAACGGGCACGCGTCGATCGCGGACACCCGCAACAACTCGCCCAGTACGGTCCGGTCCCGGTCCCCGAAGCCGGTGCCCACCGCGCCGACGTAACGCAGCACGCCGCCCTCGCGCACGCCGACCAGCAGCGCGCCGGGCAGACCGGTGAGCCTGCCGCGGCCGGGAACCCAGCCGCCCACGATCACGTCCAGGGTCTTGACGTGCCGGATCTTCACCCAGTGCCGTGAGCGCTCGCCCGGGGTGTACACCGAGTCCAGCCGCTTGCAGACCAACCCCTCCAGGCCCTCCGCGCGGGTCGCCGCGAGCGCGGTCTCGCCGTGCCCGATCAGCGCGCCCGGCGTCGACCAGTGCGGCCCGTTCAGTTCGAGCTCCTCCAGGACCCGACGCCGCTCCGCGTACGGACGATCGATCAGGGGCCGGCCGGACAGCAACAACACGTCGAACAGCAGCAGCCGGGCGGGTACCCGATCGCGCATCCGGGCCGCGTCGGCGGGGTGGTCGGCCAACCCCATCCGGGACTGAAGGCGCTCGAAGTCGCTGTGCCCGCGCTCGTCCAGGGCGACCACCTCGCCGTCCAGCACCGCCGACCGGGTGCCCAACGCGGTGCGCAGCGCGCGCAGCTCCGGGTAGGCGCCGGTGATGTCGGCCCCCGAACGCGCCCGCAGCAGCACCGTGCCGTCCCCCGGGAGGTAGCCGAGACACCGCTGACCGTCCAGCTTCGTCTCGTACGCCCAACGATCGTCCTCGGCGGCCGGCGGCAACGATCCCGAGGTGGCGAGCATGGGCGGATACACCGGCAGATCGGCCATGGGGTGAACGTGGTCGCGACGGCGGGCGGGTACACACGCGGTCCCCCGGACGGCCCAGGGCGTGTCTTCGATCCTTCGCCGAGCTCCACGAGCGATCGGCGGGCGGCGTGCGGTGCCGGTCAGGGGCGCTTCTCGTCGCGGAGCACGCGGAAGGAGATGCCGGCGGATCGCAGGCGGGTGATCAGGGCGTCGCCGAGGGCGGCGGCCGGCGTGGTCTGGCCCGCGGTCTTCGGGAGCCGGTCGTGGGCCAGGGACAGCGCGGACTCGGCCAGCATCTTGGCGGTCTCGGTGTAGCCGGGGTCGCCGCCGGCCACCTCGGTGATCACCCGGCGGCCGGCCGCGTCGGCGACGAACAGCACGCGGAACCAGGACCGGTCGCGGGCGGCGGCGGAGGGGCCGGTGCCGGCCGCGCGGCGGGCGAGCAGGCGTTCGCGGACCGGGCCGATCCGGGCCAGGCCGACCAGGGCGCCCAGGCCGACGGCACCGGCCAGCGCGACCGGGAGGTGCTTGACGGCCGCGTAGTGCCGGTAGCCGAAGTCGGGGCCGTAGTCGGGCAGCGCGGCGGCGGAACGGACCACCACGTGCGGGTCGATCGTGGGCAGCGGGATCGCCCACATCCCGGTGGTGCGGTCCAGCCGGGGCGGCCCGGTGCCGAGGTGGACCCGGCGGCCGAGCGGCGCGGGCTCGGCGGCCCGGCGGGCCCGGTGCGCGCGGTCGGCCTCGCGGAGTCGGGTGAACGCGTTCATCGCGGAGTGGAAGGTGCCGCCGGAGAAGGTGCCGCTCGCCCGGACGAAGCCGTCCACCCGGATCGGTACGTCCCGGGGCAGCAGGCGCACGGTGTACAGCACGCCCAGGTCGTGCGGGATCGAGTCGAAGCCGCACGCGTGCACGAGTCGCGCCCCGGTCGCGACCGCTGTGGCGTGCCGGTCGAGGTAGACCCGGTCGACGAACTCCGCCTCGCCGCACAGGTCGACGTAGTCGGTGCCGGCCGCCGCGCACGCGGCGACGAGCGGGCCGCCGTGCCGGAGATAGGGCCCGACGGTGGTGGCCACCACGCGGGTCGAGGCGGCGAGTTCGGCCAGGGCGGCGTCGTCGTCGGCGCGTACGCACAGCAGGGGGAGGTCGGCGTGGCGCGGGTCGATCGCGGTGAGGCGGTCGCGGAGCGCGCGCAACTTCTCCGCGTCGCGGCCGGCCAGGGCCCAGCGGGTCGTGGGTGGGGCGGCGCGGGCCAGGTAGGCGGCGGTCAGTTCGCCGGTGAACCCGGTCGCACCGAACAGGACGATGTCGTGGACACGGGTATCCGAGGGCATCTCCCGAGGTTGACGCACGGGTTCGAGGACGCGCAAGCGGGTAAGGCGATCGGCCTCGCCCGGGGCCGGCTCGGGGGCCGACACCGCGGGTTCTCGCCGGCGGCGGGCGCCGACCGGGCCGATCGGTTCGGGCCGACGTCCGGGCGACGGAGGGGCCGAGCCGGGCCGCCGTCGCCGCCGAGCGGGCCCGAGCCGGCCGCGGGCGCCGAGTGCCGGCCCCGAGCCCGAGCCGCGGCCCCGACCGCCGGTCGGGACGGGCGGGTGTCCGTCCGGTGCTCGGGGCCGGCCTGTTCGGGCGCATCGTCGTCCGGTCAGCGGGTCAGCGGGTCAGCGGGTCAGCAGGGCCGTGATCGTCGAGCCGGGGGCCTCCGGGCTCCAGGTGGGATCGCAGCCGGCCAGGGTGGCGAAGGCGCGGGACCACTTGGTCGTGTCGTTGCCCAGGTGGGTTTCGATCAGGGCGGCGATCTCGGTGCGCGCCTCGGCGGCGGCGGCGCGGATCGTGGGATCGGCCTCGATCCGGATGGCCGCCTCGGCGACCCAGCGCAGCACGGAGGCCGCGCCGCGGGCGCGGTGGACCAGGTCGTGGCCGGTCAGCAGGCCGGACGTGACCAGGCGGTCCAGGTGGATGTGCCACGCGGTGTCGCCGAGCAGCTCCCGGCCGAAGGCGACCGAGGCACGCGCGTGCTCCGCGTCCAGCGTCGCGGCTGTGCGGGCGATCCGGAAGTGCACGGGCCCGAGTTCGAGCAGCCGCGCGGGCGAGTCCGGTTGGATCACGAGCCGGTTCAGCACGTCGGCCGGGAACGGCTCCCGCTCGTGCTCGGCCACGATCAGGTCCCAGTCGCGCAGGTACGGCAGGTCGAGCACCTCGTCCGCCTCGGCGCCCCGCGCGCACTTGCGCAGCTTGGCGACCAGCTTGTCGCCGGCGCGCTCGCGGTCGATCCGCTCGGTGAGCGCCGCGTCGGGGTCGGCCGCCGCCATGGCCTTGGCCACCACCCGGCCGGCGGTCGCGCCGAGCACGCCCTGCTCGACCAGATCGCCGACCCGATCCGCGCCGCCGTACCGCAACAGACCCCGCACGCCCAGGAGTCGGTCAAACAGCGAGGCCTTCTTGCCCAGTCGGCGCAGCGTGTGCTCGATCACCTCCGGGTCGGCCGCCTCGATCCGCAACCGCAGTGCCGGCAGCACCGAAGCGGTCGCCTTGTCGTCGGCCAGGAGCCGCTCGCGCAGCCCCGGATCCAGCGGCAGCAGAGCCGGCGACGCGGGCGCCGGGCGCCCCTGCGGCACGCGGGAGAGCACCGCACGGCGCACCACGACGTCGCCGCGAACCAGCGGCGAGCCGTACAGGTCGGCGTTCAGCACCGGGTCGTCCAGGCGCGCGAGCCGGGCCCGGATCGCGCTGTCGCGACTGTGCGTGGCCAGGATCCGCAGCGCGGTCCGATCCCGGGTGAGGAAGGGGTATTCGTCCAGCGCGGGCGCGCGGTGCTCGACATAGTCCGCGTAGGACCACAGCGTGGGGTAGGCGTGCTCGCCCAGCCGCGGCAGCAGCACCGCGAGCGCCTCGGCGGACGCGCGCAGGAGCAGGCTGCCGGCCGGCCACCGCCAAGCGCGGCGCAGCCGATGGGCGCTTCGCCGCACCGCCTCGGACTCGACGGTGATCGGCGACTCGAGCCGTCCCCACTCGAACGTCTCGTCGGGAGCGGACTCCATTGCCGCGTCCAGGACTTCGGGCAACGGGAGATCCCCGGCGCCGTCCATCGCGACGAGCGCGCGCGACCACCGCTCCGGGTCCACGCCCAGCCGCTCGGCGACCAGCGCCTCGATCGCCCGGTTCAGCGGGCCGGCCAGGCTCAGCGCGCGCCACTTCCTGGGCAGCGGGGTCAGGGCCTGGTTGGGGAGCACGCCGAGTACGTCGGTGGGGCCGACGATGCCGTGCCGATACGCGGCCTCGGCCAGGAAGTCGCCGCCGCCCCGCGTCTCGTCGTAGTACTCGCGGATCCAGCGCAGGTACGAACTCGGCCTGGTCCGGCCCGGCCAGGTGTCCTTCGTCGGGTACTGCTCGGGGCGCTCGGCGGGGTTTCCGGCCAGGAGCGCGGTGACGCGGTCCTTCGTCGGCTCCTCCAGGCCCTTGTTCTCGGCCATCGACTTCAGCACCTCGGGCTCGCCGAGGTCGATCAGGTCGTTGGCGACCGACTCGTCGAACACCCGGCGTCCCAGGGCCACCCGCGGTTGCACCGAGTCGCTGCCGAAGCACGCCTCGTAGAGCCACCCCGGGTACTCGTAGCCCGGCGCGTCGACCGTCGACACCGAGGCCAGCGCCGCGAGCACGGCCGGATCCTCCGGAACCGGCACCGGATCCGGACCGGCCGCGACGTCGCGCAGGAAGTGCGCCGCGACCAGCCGGGACCTGCGATCGGGATCGGCGGCCCGGATCGTGCCGCCGCGCCGGGTGGTCGGTGTCGACGCGGTGACGGGCACCGGTCCGTTGTTCGCAGTCTCGGCCGCGTCGCGCCGTGCGGCGGCCAGCGTGGCGGCGTCCGTCCGGGCCAACTCCTCGGCTCCCGGGCGCGGACCCGCGGCCTGACCGGCCACGGTGACCAACTCGGCGAGCGACGCGTTGAAGCCGTCGATCAGGCCGACCGCGATGGCCAACGCCTCGGTGTGGCCCGCGAGATGCTCCCGGGTCAGCTCGGCCAGCCGGGCCCGCATCGGGGCCAGCACGGTGCTCGGGTTCACCCGGCGCGCGGCCGTCACCACCGCCCGCGCCGGATAGGCCACGTCGATCAGGTGGGCGGGATCGAGCAGGTCGTACTCCACCGCCTCGTTCACCCAGTTCTCGTTCCCGTCGAACGGCTCGGTGCGCAGCCACTCCTCGGGCAGGGTGTCGTTCGTCCGGCGCGCGTAGTTGCGCTGCGCGTTGATCAGCACCAGGCGCAGCCGCGCGCGGTCCTCGTCGGTGGCGTCCTCGTGGCGGATCAGGTCGTCGACGGCCTCGTAGGCGAACGGCTCGTCCCGCTCGGCCGCCATCAACAGCGGGAAGTCGTGCGCGTACGGCTCGTGCACCAGGTCGCGCACGGTGGTGCGACTGGTCCGGGTCTGCAAGCGGTGCGGCAGCGTGGCCGGGTCCTCGTACGGCTCGCCGCTCTCGCGCAGGTCGGCCAGGCCGTCCTCGGACTTGAGCGCGGCCTCCACCCGCTTGCGGATCTGTGCCGCGGTGCCGGTGCCGCTGTTGTCCAGCAGGGTGCGGACGCCCGCCGGGCCGTGCCGTTCCCAGACCTTGACGTAGGCGTACTGCTGGGCGATCTTGCGGCAACCGAACCACAGGGCGCGGGCCGCGAGTTCGGGATCACCACTGGCGACCAGCGGCAACAGGGTGCGACGGTCGCCGTGGGCGAGCAGTTCGGAGCGCAGGGCGGGGGCCAACGGCGTGCGCGCGGCGATGGTGCGGCGCAGCGACGGCGTCGAGCGCATGCTCAGGTAGGCGGCGGCGTCCACGGCCGGGACCCGTTTGGCCACCAGGCGGGCCAGTTCGCGGATGTCCAGGCCGACGTTGCGGGCGATCGCCTCCCACACCCGCGGGTCGGTCGAGGTGATCGCCGCCTCGTGCACGTGTCGCGGGAGCGAGCCGCTGGAGAGCAGGTCGCGCACCAGCGAGTCGGGCAGGTCGGGCAGCAGGGCGCGCAGGTCGTCGGGGTCGGCCGCGGTGAGCAGGTGCCGGTAGGGCTTGGTCAGCGTCGGCGGCGGGCCGCCGGCGGGCTCCGGCGGCGCGGTCACGGTGCCCGCCTCGATGCCGGCCAACAGGGCGGGCAGCGCTTCGCGCCGGCGCGGCAGTACGGCGCGCAGCGTGGTCCAGCGGTCGGCGCACGCGCCCAGGTGCCGGTGCAACAGGTCGCGCAGCTCGGCGCATTCGGGCAGTTCGACCAGGGCGGCGACGGCGGTTCGGGCCGGGGTCACCTCGTGCACCACCCGGGCCAGGTCGGCGGGTTCGGCGAGGTCGCGGGTGAGCGCGGCGATCCGGGCCAGCGCCGGGTGTTTGGGAGTGCCGATCGCCGCGCGCAACATCGCGAGCGCCGGCCGGGCGACCGGGCCCACCACCGTCGGGTGCGCGGTGTACAGCGCGACGAGCAGGTCGTCGGGGCAGTCCGGGTCGGCGGCCAGCAGCGCGGCGATCGCCTCGGGCAGCGGTTCGCGCCGCTGCTCGTCGTGCACGGCGTCCCAGTCGATCTCCCGACGCCACGTCGACGGCGGCAGGCCGGCCCGCAGTTCGGCGATCAGCCCGGCAGCGCCCTCGGCCTCGGCCACCGCGTCGGCCAGTTCGGGACGTATGGTGACCACCTCGCCGATCAGCAGAGCGGTCGCGGCCACTTCGGGCCGCACGTGGCGCGACGCCTCGGCGAGCAGGTCGGTGCCGCCGTGCCGGCTCAGCGACAGCAGGCCGCGCAGTTCCTCGGCGGCGGTCAGGCCGCCGGCACACGCCCGCAGCGCGTGCGCGACCAGATCCGGTCGATCGGCGACCACCGCCGCGCCCAGTCGGCGCGGCAACTCGTCCTCGGTGGGCAGCGCGAGCAACTCCTCGTGCAGTGCGGCCGGCGGGTGCGGGGTGTCGGCATGGCGGCCGGGCGCGAGCACGATCCGGCGCATCCACGCGCCGGCCTCGGGGTGCGCGTACACGATGCGGTCCACGACCGGGTCCGGCTGCTCCAGCAGCGCGGCCAGATCCGCCGCGGTGAGCACGGCCACGTTGTGCGCGAGGGCGCGGCGCACCCACGGGTCGGGGTCCCGCGCGGCGAGCGAACGCAGGCTCGGGGCGAGTTTCGGATCGCCCAGCAGCGCGCCGATCACGTCGTCGCCGATGCGATGGCGGACCCGCCCGAGGTCGCCGACGGCCGCTCCCTCGAACAACAGTCCGACCAGAACGGCCTTGTTCGTGATCTGTACCCGTGCCACCACTCGCCCCCACGCTCACCCGTTCCACTTTCGGGTTCCACCCCATCACAAAGCGCGGACATCGGGCGCGCCGGCCCCGACGCGTCCGCGATTCCCTCGGACGCGCATTCGGGTCGACGTGTCGACCTGCGGTGATTACGGGTACAACCGATCGAGTCCTCCCAAGTAGTGCGGCCTGTCCGGATCTTGGTCGAGCGCGTCGCGGTCGCGATGTCGCACCTGGTGGGGTCCGGGGTCGTCCCGGGGCCGGCGGGGTGCGGGCACACGTCGTGACGCGCACCGGCTACGGATGGTCATGTCCAGGCGGAGGCCCTGCCCGGCGGGTTCGCCCGCTCGAAAGGACGGTTCGGTGATGACCACTCTGGGTGTCGAGGAGGAGTACCTGCTCGTGGACCCGGTCAGCGGACTGCCGGTACCGGCGGCCGAGCGGGTCCGGGCCGAGGCGAGCCTGCGGCCCGGGCTCGACCTCGGCGACGTGCAGCCCGAATTACTGAAGGCGCAGTTGGAGGTGGCGACGCCGGTGTGCACGTCGCTCGACGAGATCGGCGGGCACCTGTACCGGATGCGCCACGAACTCTCGGCCGCGGCCGAGCGGATCGGCTGCCGGATGGTCGCCTGCGGGACCGCGCCCGCCGGTGACGGCAAGCTGATGGAGGTCAGCGAGCATCCGCGCTATCTCGCGATCCGGGAGAACGCCCGGCGGTTGGCCGACGTGCAGCTCATCCACGGGATGCACGTGCACGTGGCGGTGCCCGATCGGGAGACCGGCGTACAGGTGGTCAATCGGATCCGGCCGTGGTTGCCGGTGCTGGTCGCGATGGGTGCCAACTCGCCGCTGTGGCAGGGGCTGGACACCGGCTTCGCGAGCTGGCGCACGATCCATTACGCGCGCTGGCCGGTGGAGGGGCAACCGCCGCTGTTCGCCGACCTGGAGGAGTACGAACGACGGGTGGACGCGCTGCTCGCGGTGGGCGTGATGCTCGACCGCGGTCAGGTGTACTGGCAGGTGCGGCTCTCCGAGCGGTTCCCGACCATCGAGATCCGGTGCCCGGACGTGCAGTTGCGCGCGGACGACGCGGTGATGCTCGCCGGTCTGGTGCGGGCGCTGGTGGTGACCGCGCTGCACCAGCACGACGAGAAGGCGCCGTACGCCGCACCCGAACCGGAACTGCTGCGGGCCGCGTGTTGGTTGGCGGCTCGGGACGGTTTGGAGGGTGATCTGTTCGGGCCGGTGGGACCGGCGGGTACGGCCCGCCGGATAGAGGCGGGGGACCTGGTCTGCGAGCTGCTCGAGCACGTGACCCCGGTGCTGGACGAATTCGGGGACACCGCCCAGGTGTTCTCGCTCGTGGACCGACTGATCCTGCAGGGTACGGGGGCCGATCGGCAGCGCGAGGCGTTCGTGGCCGGGGGTCTGCCGGGTGTGCTGGATCTGCTGATCTCGGACACCACGGGGACCTGACGGGGGTGGGCCGGGTCCGACCGTCATCGGTCGTGCTCGGTCTTCTCGGTTTGTTCGTCGTGCGGGCTCTGTCCGATGGGTGCGGTGCGGTGCGGTGCGTGGCGCTGCGTGGCGTGTGCACGTGCGCGACCTTTTACGGTGCGATCGATGTGTTCGATGTGATCGGTGGTGCGGATAGGGGGCTGACGGGGGAGGGATCGGGAGGCAGGGTGGGGGTGTGTCGACTCCCGCGCATCACCCGACTCCTCCGCCTCGGGCCGGCCACCTCGTGGTGTGCGGCGACGACGCGCTCGCGCAACGGCTGTCCTACGAACTCGCGTACGTCTACGGCGAGCACGTGACCGTGCTGCTGCCCTCGGTGCACCGCAACCACGGTCCGCAGATCGACGACCTCGCGCGCGGCGGGGGGTTGTCGGTGTCGGTGGTGGAGGCGGCCGAGCCGAGCGACGACGCGTTGCGCTCGGCGGGCGTGTCGGGCGCGATGGCGCTCGCCCTGGTCTACCGGGACGACCGGGCCAACATCCACGCGGCGTTACGGGCCCGGCGGATCAACCCGAACATCCGACTCGTGGTGCGGCTGTACAACCGCAAGCTCGGCCGGCACCTGGAGGAACTGCTCGACCGCGCGGTCGTGGCCCGGATCGGGGACATCTCGGCCCGGGACGTGACCACGACCGTGCTCTCCGACGCGGACACCGCCACCCCGGCCCTGGTCGCGGCGGCGATCTCCGGCGCGGGCAAGGTGGTTCAGGCGGACGGGCTGCTGTTGCGGGCGGCCGAGCGGCCCGCCGACGAACGCGACCCCGCGCCGTACCTGTACACGCTCGCGCTCGCCTCCGACGGGGTGGGCGGGAGCCCGGAGCTGCTGCCGGACGACGCCGCGGTGGCCGCGGCGGGACGGACGCGGGGGCGAACCGTGCTGGAGACGATCGCCCTGGAGGAGGGCGGCGGCGCACCGGTCAACCGGCCCCGGTTGCCGCAGGGGCTGCCGGTGGCCACGCTCTTCCCGCCCCGGCTGCGGTACGCGATCTTCGGTCTGGTCGCGCTGCTCTTCGTGTTCGCGGGCCTGACCTGGTGGGTCACCGGGGATCCGCCGCTGCGCGCCGCCTACCGCTCGATCCTGGACGTGTTCGGGATGGGCGATCCGGCGATCGGCGAGGGCACCGGACGACAGGTCCTGCAGGTGTTGTCCGGGCTCGCCGGGATGGCGCTGATGCCGGTGCTGTTCGCGGTGGTGCTGGAGAGCCTGGGCACGTTCCGCACCGCGACCACCCAGCGCCCGCCGCCGCGAGCGATCGCCAACCACGTGGTGCTGCTGGGTCTGGGCAAGATCGGTACGCGCGTGCTGGATCGGCTGTGCGACCTGGGCATCCCGGTGGTGTGCGTGGAGCGCGATCCGCAGGCGCTGGGCATCGCGACCGCGCACGCGCGTCGGGTGCCGGTGGTGATCGGCGACGTCACCCGCGAAGGCGTGCTGGAGGCCGCGCACATCGGCACCAGCCGGGTGCTGCTCGCGCTGACCAGCAACGACGCGATCAACCTCGAGGCGGCCCTGTACGCCCGCGAGGTCGATCCCGAACTACGGGTGGCGATGCGGCTGTTCGACGACGACTTCGCCAAGATGGTGAACCGCACGCTGCGCGAGTCCTACCCGAACGCGCTGACCCGCAGCCGCAGCGTGTCCTCGCTGTCCGCGCCGGCCTTCGCGGGGGCCGTGATGGGTCGGCAGATCCTGGGCGCGATCCCGGTGGAGCGCGAAGTGCTGCTGTTCGCGGCGATCGACGTCGCCGGCCACCCGGAGTTGCAGGGGCAGACGGTCGCGGAATCGTTTCGGGCCGGACTGTGGCGGGTGCTCGCGCTGGACGTGGCCGATCCGGCGGAACGCCGCGCCGACCTCGGCCGGGACGCGGCCCCACAGCGCGACCTTCAGTGGGAACTCCACCCGGGATACCTCCTCCGCCCCACCGACCGAGTGGTCCTGGCGACAACCCGCCAGGGCCTGGCCCAACTCCTCCAAGGCGACCGAAGCCCCACCCCGCCCCGATAGCGCGCCCTCCAGGCCCTCGGCGCACACCCTTCTGCCCGCGCCCCCACCGCCACCCTTCGACCTCGCGGCGCGTGCCTCCCGTGCCTTCCGCTCCTCCGGCCTCCGCGCCCGCGCCCAGCCCGCTCCTCCCGCTCCTCCGGCCTTCCACACCGCGCCCAGCCCGTGCCTCCCGCTCCTGCGGCCTCCGCGCCCGCGCCACCTCCGCGCCACCTCCGCCCTCCCGGGTCTTCCGGTCGTGGTCCGTGTGGTCCGGTCCGCGTGGTGAGCGAAGGATGTCCGGAATTCTTCTTCGTTGTTACGGTGCGTCGCCGACAGAC
The DNA here is from genome assembly GCF_053594475.1 of Embleya sp. NPDC001921. Taxonomy (NCBI): domain Bacteria; kingdom Bacillati; phylum Actinomycetota; class Actinomycetes; order Kitasatosporales; family Streptomycetaceae; genus Embleya; species Embleya sp. NPDC001921. The sequence goes on along the minus strand of NZ_JBSFEO010000001.1, from coordinate 1,982 downwards.
TTCGTAGCGACATGAATCATCGAGGGACGAAAGTGAGGGTGAGTGGTGATGTCCGAAGGACGTGAGGGCGCCGGGACGACTTCCGGCGAGGCCGACGTGATCTTCCACGGCGGCGAAATCGAGACGGTGGCGGACGGGCCCGGTCCGAAGGCGGTCATGGGAGAGGACGGCGCGCGGCCCGAGGCGGTCGCCGTCAAGGACGGTCGCATCGCCTTCGTCGGCGATCTCGACGAGGCACTCGCGCGGTGGCAGGGCCCGACGACGCAACTGCGCGACCTGGACGGCCGGGCGCTGCTTCCGGGTTTCATCGATCCGCACGGCCACGTGGTCGGCACCGGCCTCCAGGAGACCGTCGCCGACCTGCTCGGCGAACCGGACGGCGATGTCGGGGACATCGAGGCGATCGTGCGCAAGCTGCGCGAGTTCGGCGACAGCGAGGTCGGCCGGCGCTCCGCGTGGATCGTCGGGTTCGGCTACGACGACGCGCTGCTCGACGGCGAGTTGCATCCCACCCGGGAGGACCTGGACCGGGTCTCCACCGAGCGGCCGGTGCTGGCCATCCACCAGTCGTTCCACCTGGGCGCGGTGAACAGCAAGGGGCTCGAGGTGCTGAACTACAGCGCCGACACGGAGAACCCGAAGGGCGGGGTGATCCGGCGCGGCGACGAGTCGGTACTGCCCTTCGGCGAGCCGAACGGGGTCTTGGAGGAGACCGCGTTCACTCCCGCCTCCGGTCGCGCGATCATGGGCATCGACGAGCGCGACCGGGCCCTGTTCCTGGACAAGGGCCTGAAGGCGGCGGCGAGTTACGGCTTCACCACGGTGCAGGAAGGGGCTGCGGAGCTGGCCGTACTGGGTGACCTGCGCGCACTGGCGGCGGCCGCGCCGCTGCCCCTGGACGTCGTCGTCTACGTGAAGGCGGCCGACGCGATCAAGACCCCGCACCTGGTCGACGCGAGCGGCGAGTATGTGAACGGTCTGCGGGCGGCCGGGATCAAGCTGAACCTGGACGGCTCCCCGCAGGGCCGGACCGCCTGGCTGCGCGAACCGTACAAGGAGCCGCCGGGAGACGAGGGCGACGACTACTGCGGTTACCCGACGCTCGAGGACGAGGTCGCCCTCGAGCAGGTCCGGGCCGGCTTCGCGCACGGCTGGCAGGTGATCGCGCACGTGAACGGCGACGAGGCGATCGCCCAGTTCATCCGCTGCGTGCGGACCGCGACCGGGGAGTTCGACCCGGCCGATAGGCGTACGACGGGCATCCACTGTCAGACGGCGGGCGAGGACCAGATCGGGGAGTTCCGCCGCCTGGGCATCATCCCGTCGTTCTTCTCGATGCACACGTACTACTGGGGCGACTGGTACGTCGAGACCGTGCTCGGCGAGTCGCGCGCGGTGAACATCTCGCCCGCGCAATGGGCCCTGGCCCGAGGCATGGTCTACACGTCGCATCACGACGCACCGGTGGCCCGGCCGAGTTCGCTCGCGATCCTGTCCGGTCAGGTCACCAGGAAGACCCGCAGCGGGATGGTCCTGGGCAAGCATCAGTGCGTGTCCGGGGCGGACGCGGTCAAGTCGATCACGATCAACGCGGCCTACCAGTACGGCGAGGAGGCGGAGAAGGGCAGCATCGAGGTGGGCAAGCTGGCCGACCTGGTGATCCTGAGCGCCAATCCGGCGACGGTGTCGGGCGACGCACTCCTGGAGATCGACATCGAGGAGACGATCAAAGCGGGCCGGACGGTCCACCCGCCGGTCGACACGATGCCGGTGCCGGTACCGGAGGGGGTCGCCCTGAACCTGTTCACGCACCACTGCTGAGGTCGGGGTCGCCCTGTCCGCGCCGGGTCGGCGCGGACAGGGCGACCCGAAGACACGCCCTAGCGGCAATACCGGTGTTTTAGGTCTTTCTGCGGCGGGTTGGGGTGGTGCGGGTCGGTCCGACGAGCGTGACGTCGGGTGGGTTCGGTGGGGGTGTGCTG